>JACPTQ010000017.1 GCA_016192705.1 Deltaproteobacteria bacterium
GACGCGCACCGATATTGACGACGGACATAAGGTTGACGACGCGCCGGCATTCGAACCGGGCGCGCTCGTTGGGCGGTACATCATCATCGGGCGACTCGGCGCGGGTGGGATGGGCGTTGTTTATGCGGCGTACGATCCGACGCTTGATCGCCGCATTGCATTGAAAGTCGTCCATCCCGCGCGGCGGGCGGCCTCGCGCGGCCGTGATTCCGAGAACGACCCGGCGCAGCTTCGCCTGGTTCGCGAAGCTCAGGCGATGGCGCGGCTCGCGCACCCAAATGTCGTTGCGGTCCACGATGTTGGGACGCTCGGCGACGCGGTTTTTATTGCCATGGAGTTTATCGACGGCGAGACGCTTGGAAGCTGGCTCCGCGCGGCGCCGCGAACAACGAGCGAAGTGCTGGCGGTCTTTTGTGAAGCGGGGCGTGGGCTTGCGGCCGCGCACGCGGCTGGGATCGTTCACCGCGACTTCAAGCCGGAAAATGTTTTGGTGGGCAGAACGGGTCGCGTGGCAGTCGCCGATTTCGGTCTCGCGCGCGTGCACGACGATTCGGTCGCGAAGCAACCCGCATCGCCCGAGGAAGCGCTCGAAGATACCGCGGCGCCAAAGCCGGCGCGGGCCGATCTGACGCGGCCCGGTGAACGAATGGGGACGCCGACGTACATGGCGCCCGAGCAGTATCTTGGTCGGCCAACCGACGCGCGCACCGACCAGTTCAGCTTTTGCGTCGCGCTTTACGAGGCGCTCTATGGGCGACGGCCGTTCGCCGGGTCGGATGTCGATGACCTCGCGGTTCGCGTCACGACGGGAAATATCACGCCGCCACCCAGGGACGCGCGGGTGTCGCCGCGGATCGCGCAGGCGATCGTGCGAGCCTTGAAGCCGAATCCGGCCGAGAGGTTCACGGCGATGAGCGATTTGCTGAGCGCGCTCGAACACCGAACGGTGTGGAAGCGCCCAGCGTTTGTTGTGACCGTCGCAGCGTTTGTCGCGCTTGGAGTTGGCGCGGTCGTTGTCGATCGCATTCATGCATCGCGCGACGAGGCGTGTGCAGGGACTGAGCGCGTAGAGGATGGCGTCTGGGGTTCGGCGGAGCGGGCGGCGATCGAGGCGGCGTTTCGGGCGACGGGAGCACCCGGTGCGGACGAGGCGTGGCGCGCGGTTCTGCGCGGCGTCGCGGCGTATGTTTCCGCGCTCGGTGCGGCGCGAAAGGAGGCGTGCGAAGCGACCCGCGTGCGCGGGGAGCAGTCCGAGGAGTTGCTCGACCTTCGCGTCCAGTGCATCGCGGATTTGCGTGAGCGGCTGGGGGCGCTGACGGCGCTTTTCGCGAAGGCTGATTCAGCGATGGTTGGTAAAGCCGCCGATGCGGTGAGCGAGTTGCCGAGCGTTCGCGCGTGTGCGGACGCGGAGGCGCTGAAGACCGGCGTGCGTTTGCCGAAAGATGAGGCGACGCGCACCAAGGTTGCGAAGCTTCGAAAGGAGCTGAACAACGTTGACGCGCGGTTTTTAGCGGGCAAGCTCAGCACCGCGAAGACGATGGCGGTGCGCGCTCTTGGAAAGGCTGACAAGCTTGGGTACGAGCCGGTTCGGGCCGAGGCGTTCGCGCTTCTCGCAACCGTCATGACGCGCGAAGGGTCGTTCAAACCGGCGGAAGAGTTTTTGATGAGGGCGATCGTCGCCGCGGAATCGAGTCGCCACGATCGCGTTGCCGCGAAGGCATGGGCTACACTTGTGCACGTTGTTGGCTTCGAGCAGGGACGGATCGACGAGGGGCTTCGGCTCGCGCGATTCGCTGAAGCGGCCGCTCTGCGGCTTGGTCGGCCCGACGATGAGCTTGAAGCGCGCCTCGCGAATTCGCTTAACTCCATTCACCAGGCACGCGGTGACTTTGAAAAGGCACGGGCGTTTGCCGAAAAGGCGGCTGCCGCAGCGGAGCGGGCGTTTGGGTCCGATTACCGGCGTGCAATGCCGTATCGGATCAATCTGGCCATGGTTCTCGCGCAGTCTGGACAAGGAGCCGACGCGCAAGAACGGCTTCGGCAGGCGCTCGCGGTTGCGGAAAAGGAGCTTGGCCCCAATCACCCGGACATCGGTGACTACCACTTGTCGAATCTCGCGTGGTTTCTTTTGCGCGACGGGAAGTGTGCCGAGGCGCTGCCTGTCGCTGAACGTGCGTATCGGATCTCACGGCGTGCTTTCGGGGATCTGCCGGGGACGCGGCATGTGGCGCAAGTGTATGGTGAGGTCTTGCGGTGCGTGGGGCGACCGCGCGAGGCACTTTCGTACGTTGAAAAGGCGAAGAGTTTTTTTGAGAAGCTGGAGGGGGGAAAAGGTGTTGTTTTCGCGCGGGTGTTGTTCAGCCTCGCGGCGATTCACGTCGATCTCGGGGAGCTCGAGAAGGCGCATGCGGCGAGTGAGCGCGCGTTGGGGCTTGTGGCGGAAACACCCGGTGACCCGATTCTTGAGGCCGATGCGAAGATGCTTCACGCGATTGTTCTCGACCGGATGAAGCAAGACTTGAGTCGCGTGGCAAACCTCGTCGCGGAGGCGCGGGGCGTTTATGCGCGGCTCGGAAAGCGCGGCGAGTCGCAGTTGAAGGCGCTCGACTCGATTTTTGGCGCGAAGGGGACCGCGAAGATGGGGAGTGTGGACGCCGGCGTTCGGCGTTAAAGATGCGCGGTGTCGGTAAGTCGCGCGCGAAGTGCATCGAGCCCTGAGCTGACGTCGACTTCAGTTTGCTCGCCGGACGCCATGTTCTTGAGCTGGACAACGTTTCGGCCAACCTCCGTGTCGCCGACGATCGCGACGAATATTGCGCCGAGTGCGCCAGCGCGCCGCAACTGTGCTTTGAGTGATTTCGTTCCGTAGTCACACTCCGCGGCGATGCTGGTGCGACGGAGAGTTGCAAGGGCGCGGTGTGCGAAGCGAGCCGCAGCGTCACCCATCGTCGCGAAGAAGATGAGCGGGGTTTGTTTATCAGCATCGTCGTCGGCGATGAGCGACACGAGGCGCTCGATCCCGAACGCGAAACCGACGCCGGGAACCGCGGGGCCACCGAGCGCGGCGACGAGGCCGTCGTAGCGACCGCCGCCGCAGACGGTGTTTTGCGCGCCGACGTCGCCCAGCGTGGCGACAAATTCAAACGTCGTGTGCGTGTAGTAATCGAGGCCGCGGACAATGCGCGGCTCGAGAACAAACGAGACGCCCGAATCCGCGAGGCCCGCTTGCACGCCCGCGAAGTGGATACGGCACGCGTCACAGAGCACTTCGATTGTCGTTGGGGCGCTTGCCGTGGCTTCGATGCAGCCGGGGTTTTTGCAGTCGAGCGTGCGAAGCGGGTTTGTCGCGCTGCGGCGCTGGCAATCGCCGCACAAGCGGTCAGCGACGCCATCGAGGAAGCGCGTGAGGGTGGCGCGGTAGAGCGGGCGGCACGTGGCGCAGCCGAGCGAATTCAAGCGGAGCTCGACGCCCGGCGTTTTGACGGCGGCGAGAATCTCCGCGACGAGTGCGAGTTGTTCGGCGTCGATCCACGGGTCGTCGCTGCCGAACGCCTCGGCGCCGATCTGAAAGAATTCGCGGTAGCGTCCTTTTTGAGGGCGTTCGTGGCGATACATCGGGCCGACGTAAAACCACTTCGAGACGGGCTCGACGGTGTGACGGTTGCTTTCGATGTAGGCGCGCACGATCCCCGCGGTTCCCTCGGGGCGAAGCGTGAGCGATTTTCCGTTGCGGTCGGTGAAGGTGTAGGTTTCTTTTTCGACGATGTCGGTCGTCTCGCCGACGCTGCGAACGAAGAGTTCCGTCGACTCGATGATCGGCGTGCGAACCTCACGGTAGCCGAAAGCGGCGAACGTGCGCCGCGCCGCTGATTCGACACGATGCCATTTCGCCGACGCCTCGGGGAGGAGGTCATTCATGCCGCGAACCGATTCGATCTTCATGGCGCGGGTTGTAGCAGATGGGGGCGCGGAGGCGGAAGCGGGAGCGGGTGCGGAAGCGGAAGCGGGTGCGGAGGCTGGGTGTCCGATGTGATAAAACACGGGCGCGATGACGGTTGAGAGCCCCACCGGTTCGCGCCCGCAGCCCGGACGACCACGGACCGCGCTTACGAGTCGCCTCATTGTTTTCGTCGCGGTCTTTTCGTTCGGGCCGCTCCTTGTTTCGAACCTCTGGGGTTACTTGAACACGAGTCGCATCACGGCGGAGGCCGTCGAACGCAACGCCGCGAATGTCGCCGCGCTCGAGGCCGCGCAAACGTACGACTTCGTCCGCTCGCGCCACGACTTCGTTGGTTCGCTCGTCGCGGGGAACGAACATCTTCTCGCCCTCTTGCAGGCCAGCCCCTCGTCCCCGCTCCCGGCACGCTCGGCGTTGATGAAGAAACACTTGCTTGCGAAGGCGCAGGAAACGCGCGGGGTCGAAGACCTTCAAGTCCTGTCACCCCGAGGCTTTCTGCTCGCCGCGACGTCCAAGGAGCATGCGCCCGGCCTCGACCTCTCCCGCACGACGTGTTTCGAGAAAGGGCGAAGCGTCGTGTCGATCGCAGGGTTCGAGTACGGTGGCCCAGAGCCGGTCCTCGTGACCGCCGCGCCAATCCGCGACTCGGGTGGGAACGTCCACGGAACCGTCTGCGCGAAGTTTCGCTTCGAGATCCAACGAGAGCTCATCGCCGCGCGCGAAACGCGCACGACAAACGCGATGCTCACCCTCATCGATGACGCGGGCCGAATCGTCGCCGGGTCGTTTCACGACGCGCTCGCCGCGCCGTATGGCCACGTCTTTCGGCCCGGCCGTGCCCCCACGTTCGCGGGCCGACGAGAGCCGTGGATCGGAACTTACCTTTTGTCATCAGGCGAGCCGGCCATCGTCGCATTCGCCCCGGTTCGCGAGCTGGGGTGGGGAATCGTCGTCGAGATCCCCCATCGAGACGCGTTTCTCATGCTCGCTCGCCTCAAGAACCAGGCCATCCTGTTCGGCGTGGTGTTCGCCGTCCTCTTGCTCGCCGCCATCTTCCTCATCTCAAAAACATTGACCCGCCCGCTCCGCCTGCTCGCCGATACCGCGCATCAACTCGCCTCTGGCGCGCTCGGCGCTCGCGTCGATGCGTTGAGTGGACCCCGCGAAGTCGCAACGCTTGCGAGCGCATTCAACGAGATGAGCCGCGCCCTCAAGGCATCGCACGAACACTTGGAGGCGCGCATCGAGGAGCGCACGCAGGAGTTGCGAAAGAGTCAGGAGTTCACCGAGCACCTCTTCAACTCGATCGACCAACGCGTGATCGTTGTCGATCGCGACCATCGAATCCTGCGCGCGAACGCGACGACGTTGCGCCTGTACGGCCGCGACGTCGTGGGTCAGAAGTGTCATGACCTCTTCGAAGGGAGCGACGCGCGATGTGATCACTGCCCCATCGATCGCGTCTTTGAAACATCGGTCCCCGCGTTCGCCGAACGCTCACAGCGCGTGGGCGAGCGTCAAGAGATCGTTCGGCTCGACGGATTTCCCGTGCGATCCTCCGACGGCGCTGTTGCGTCGGTCATTGAAATCGCGCGCATCGTCACCGCTGAGAAACGGTTCGAGGCGCAGCTCATGCACCAGGAAAAGATGGCGGCGTTTGGTCTCTTGGCAGCCGGCATAGCCCACGAGATCGGGAATCCGCTCGCTTCGATCGCGTCGCAGTTGCACGTCACGCGGGACAATCCCACACCCGCGAGAACAGAGGAGACGCTCGCTGTCGTGGAGAAGTCCGTCCAGCGAATCGCGGGGCTATTGCGCGACCTCGTCGATTTCGCGCGTCGAAAGCGGGATGACGTGGTGCTCGTCGACGTCAACCGCGTGGTCGACGACGTGACGCGCCTCATTTCGCACGATCCGCGCGCGCGACAGGTCCGGTTTGAAAAGCGACTTTGCGTGGGCGGGGCCGCAGTGATGGCGCGTGAGGACGACTTGGTTCAAGTCTTGCTCAACTTGGGAATCAACGCGCTCGATGCTATGCCGGCCGGAGGAGTGGTGCTCGTCGAAACGGCCGTCGAAGACAGCTGGGTAACGATTCGCGTGTCCGACGCGGGCGCCGGCGTCGCGCCTGACCTCCGCGAGCGAATCTTTGAACCGTTTTTCACGACGAAAAAAAGCGGGCGCGGGACAGGGCTTGGACTTTTTGTGAGCCGGGGGATCGTGGAGGGTCTTGGCGGAGCGATTGGACTCGCGGACGCATCGGGCGCGGGCGCGTCCTTTTTCGTTAAGTTGCCGCGCGGGAGGATGATTGAATGATTGCGCGTGTGCTCGTCGCGGAAGACGAAGAGATTCTGCGCACGAATCTCTGTGACTATCTCTCGCGCGCTGGTTACGCCGCGGATGGCGCGGCGGACGGACAAGAGGCGCTCGAACGCGTTCTCGCGACCGATTACGCGGTGCTGCTCGCCGACATTCGGATGCCGCGCCTCGACGGGATTTCTCTCTTGAAGCGCGTCGTCGCCGAACGCCCGGAGACGGCCGTCCTCATAACGACCGCGTACGCGACCGTCGATTCGGCTGTCGAATCTTTACGGTACGGCGCCTTCGACTACCTCTTGAAGCCGGTGGTTTTCGAAGATCTGCTGCAGAAGCTGGGTAACCTGGTCTCATTCCGCCAGATGAAAGAGGAGGTCCTAAGACTCAGACGTGAGATTTCTCGGCGTCTCGGCTTCGAGGGGATCGTCGGCGACAGCGAGGCGGTGAAGCAGGTCTTGGCGCTCGTCGATCGTGTCGCCCCAACACCGTCGACCGTTCTCGTGACGGGCGAGACCGGCACCGGCAAGGAGCTCGTCGCTCGGGCGATCCACGCGAAGTCGGCGCAAAACGCGCGGGAGTTTCTCGCAGTAAACTTGTCGGCAATCCCGGCCGACTTGGTGGAAGCGCAGCTCTTTGGTCACGAGCGCGGCGCTTTCACCGGTGCGACGAAAAGCCGCGAGGGAGTCTTGAGGGCGGCCCACGGCGGGACGGTGTTTCTCGACGAGGTCGGCGAACTGCCGAGCGCTGCGCAGGCCAAGCTGCTCCGCGCAATCGAGGGGCACGAAGTGACACCGGTTGGCGCGGATCGCCCGTCGCGCGTGGAATTCCGCCTCATCGCCGCAACGAACCATGCGCTCGAAGAGGCCGTCGCGACCGGACGATTTCGGGGCGATCTTTTTTATCGTCTCAACGTTTTTCGGATCGCGGTCCCACCACTTCGCGAGCGGCGCGAGGACATCCCAGCGCTCGTGAAACACTTCGTTCGACGGCACGCCGAAGCGACGGGGCGCTTTGATCACGCGGTGACCAATCCCGCGATGCGAATGCTCGTCTCGTACCCCTGGCCCGGAAACGTTCGCGAACTGTCGAACGTGATTGAGCGCGCAGGAATCCTGGCGGGTGACGCCGCGATCGACGTCGGGCATCTGCCCGCCGAGTTTCGCTCGTCCAGCGCCGCGCCGATTCACCTCCGCGAGGCTGTTCAAGAGTTTGAGCGGCAGCACATCACGGCTGTTCTTCGTGCCGCGCGCGGAAACAAGGAAGAGACCGCTCGGCTCTTGGGCGTTGACCCCGCGACACTCTACCGACGCATCGCGAAGTACGAGCTCGAGTAAAACTCGCAGAGCGTGATTTATTCGGCCCGGGCCCCGTGATATTCGTCGTCCGTGGATTTGCGCGTCCAAACTGCGCTCATCGCGGCCATCGTGACGCTCACGACCGCCGTCGCTGTCCTCCTTCGATCGCGGCGGCTCACCGTGCACACCGCTTTCGTTACGTTTGGGTTCAGCCTTTTTATCTGGCAGCTCTTCGAATTCCTCACCGTCGTTTTTCCGGCGGCGCCACTCATTCACCAGGTCTCCGTCGCCGCGGTGACACCAATCCCATCGACGGCGCTCGCGTTCTTTCTCGCGTTCCTCGGCTCCGAGATCCCCTGGGCGCGTCGCATTCTTCGTGTGACTTGGCCGGCGAGCCTAGGCCTCGCGGCGCTCAACCTTCTCGTCCCTTTTGAAACTCGACCCGGATGGCCGCAACTTCTTACGTTTGTTTACGTCGTTGCGGTTCTTGGTGTGTCGCTGTCGCTGCTTTATCGCCAATTCAAGAAACACGAAGAGGAACGCGAGGGGCGTCGCCTGTTTTACTTGCTGGTCGGAACCATCGTCGCCATTTGCTTTGGAGCGCTCGATGCCTTGCCGCGCATTGGGATCCCGTTCCCGGCGCTCGGCAGCATCGCGGTCATCGTCACGGTCTTTCTTTTTTATCAGACGCTCTTGCGAACGCGCCTTCTCGACTTGAACGAATTCTTTGGACGCGCGCTGGTTCTCGCGGTGCTCGGGGTTTTTATCGTCGCGGTGAACGCCGTGCTGGTGCTTTGGGTTTCGGGTTGGGGTGCGGTTCTCTTCAATTCGTTCGTGGCGGCGCTCGTGGTGCTCATCCTTGTCGACCCGCTGCGTGGCAAAGTCGAGGAAGTCGTGTTGCGCGCGCTTTTTCGTGAATCGTTCGAGCTGCGCGCTCGGCTCGAAGCGCTGCGACGCGATCTCGCGAACGTCATCCAGCTTGGCGACATGACGCAGGTCATCTTGCGATCGATCGAGGAGTCGCGTCGCGCGACGCACGCGTCGATCTTTTTGCTTGGCGACGATGGGCAGTCGTACGCCCTGATGGCGAACGTCGGGCCGAAACCCGAAGAGCGGCTCGACATTGCGCGAGAGCGGACGTTTATCGAGCGGCTTCGGCGCGAAGGGAGTGCGCTTGTTGTTGAAATGCTCGAGCGCGATTTGGCCGATGCGACGAGTCGGCGCGAGAAAGAAGGGCGCGAGAAGGAGGGGCGCGAAGAGATTGAGCGGATTCGCGAGCTGATCCGCGCGCTTGCGGCGCTTAAGGCGGGGGTCGTTTTTCCGTTCCTGTCGGGCGATGCGCTGCTTGGTTTTCTGTGTCTTCAGGATGAGCGGCTTCGCGAGGCGTATTCGACAGACGAAATCGCGCTCTTTTTGGATGTCGCGTCACAGGCGACGATCGTCATCGAGAATTCGAAGCTGTACGACCGCATGAAGGAACGCGATCGGCTCGCGGCGCTGGGCGAAATGTCGGCTGGGCTTGCGCACGAAATTCGAAATCCGCTCGGTGCGATCAAAGGCGCTGCGCAATATCTCGAGACGGGCGGCGCGAGTGAGGCGAAGGAGTTTTTGGGCGTCATCGTCGAGGAAGTGAATCGGCTCGACGAGGTTGTCTCGCAGTTTCTCGATTACGCGCGGCCGCTCAAGAGCGCGTCGACGCTGCTCGACCTGAACGCGATCGTAAGAAAGGCGGCGCTCGTTTGGGAGGCGCAGGGCGTGCCGCCGGGCATCGAGGTGCACTTCGCGCTCGCGCCGGAGCTTCCGCCGGTTGCGGCCGACCCGCAACAGATGAAGCAGGTGTTTATTAATTTTGCGCTTAACGCGTTTGAAGCGATGCCGAGCGGCGGTCGACTCGACGTTTCGACGTCGGTGACGCCCGACCCGTTCATGGGCGAAGACCACGTGCGGGTGTCGTTTAAGGATACGGGGCAGGGGATCGGCGCTGCGGAGATGAAGCGGCTGTTCATTCCATTTTTTACGACGAAGGAGAGAGGGACGGGGCTTGGGCTTGCGATTTGTCAGCGAATTGCGGAGGCGAATGGCGGGACGATCGAAGTGCGAAGTCGCAAAGGGAAGGGCGCGACGTTTTCGTTGCGGCTCATTGCGGCGCGGAAGAACGGGGCGGACGCAGAGGACGAAAGGCGGGCCGTGACGTGAGGGGCGCTGGGAAGTGGATGCGTGCGGTGGTCGTCGTGGGTGCGGTGGTGGCGGTTGCGGGAGCGGAGGCTGTTGCGCGAGCGGAGGCGGGGGCGGGAGCGGGTGCGGGCGGGGGCGCGGAAGCCGCGGGCGAACCTCAGCCCGTCGCGGGGCTCATTGCGGCTCTGAACGCGGGCGACGCGGCGCAGATCGATCGCGCGGTGCGTGCGTTCCCGTTTGTGATCGTTCTCGAGGAGCCGGCTCTGCGCGGCGAGTTCAAGTTTTTGAAGCGTGAGGCGCCTCGCATCGTCGCGTGTACAGAACGCGCACGCGTCGGTGCGCGGCTCGGCGTCGACGCGAAGTTCAGCGCGGACGATGCGTGGTTCACTGAAATCTACACGCGGCTTCGCACGAGTGGGCTCGAGAGTCTCGTGACGTTTCGCGAAACGCCCGATGGGCGCGCGAGCGACACACAGTGGGTCGCGTCGGCGTGGGTCAAGGACGGCGCGTTCGCGGGCGCGATCCTCTCGTCACGAACCGTCGGCAAGCAATTCCCCTGGGCGCTCCTCGTCGGCATCTTCGCGGGCGCCCTCGGCTTCGGCGCCGCGGTTTTCCTTGGACGAACGCTGCGGCGACACGCGACAGCGTACGCCTTTGTGGCACCAACGTTTCTCGCAACCGCCGTTCTTCTTCTTTTCCCGATCGGATACGGCGTTGGCCTCGCCTTCATGTCGGGCGGCCCAGAAGGGCTCGACTTTACGGGGTTCGCCAACTTCTCGGCCATCCTCGGGTCAGGTGAGTTTTACGCGACGCTCGGCGTCACGGTCCTCTGGACGGCGGTCAACGTTGCGCTTCATGTCGCCATCGGCGTCGCGCTTGCGCTCGCCCTTGCGGCGCCTTGGTTTCGCCTGCGTGGCGTTTTCCGCGCACTCCTTATTTTGCCGTGGGCGGTCCCCAACTACATCACGGCGATTTTGTGGCGCGGGATGTTCGACTATCAATCGGGCGTTGTGAACGGCTTTCTGTCGGCGCTCGGCGTCGATCGCGTCGAGTGGTTCAGCTCGTTCGCATCGGCGTTCACCGCGAACGTCGTCACGAACACATGGCTCGGTTTCCCGTTCATGATGGTCATGACGCTCGGCGCGCTTCAGTCGATCCCGAGCGACCTGTACGAAGCGGCTGACGTCGACGGTGCGTCGCGATGGGCAAAGTTCCGCTCGATCACGCTCCCGCTCCTCGGCCCCGCGCTTTTCCCAGCGGTGCTCATGGGGAGCTTTTGGACGTTCAACATGTTCAACGTCATCTATCTCGTGTCGGGTGGCGAACCGCACGGCACGACCAACATTCTCATCACCGAAGTTTATCGCTGGTTCAAAGTCCACAACCGGTACGGGATCGCAGCGGCCTACGCGGTTATCATCTTTTTTGTGCTCGTGTTCTGGACGATCGCGACGAATCGGCTCAAGCGCCGCGTCGAGGCGATGGTCTGATGCGCACCATGGTTTGGGCGCTCGCAGGCGCGCTTTTCTTTTTTCCGCGACTCCTTCGGCGATGCTTGTTCGCGCTGCGGCGCCCCCGGATTCTCAAATATGTCCTCGCGGGCGATGTCGTTTTTCAGTCGCCTGCGCGACGCTGGTTTCCGCCGCGGCGCAAGGTGATTGCGCTCGATGCGCTCGACGACGAATGGATCGCCGTTGGCGCCGATCCCAAAGTTCATGCGGTCATCGTCGTCTTCGAGGCGCTGCACGGTGGATACGTCGCAGCCACCGCAATTTTTGAGCGGCTGAAGAAACTGCGCGAGACAAAGCGGGTCGTTGTTTACGCGCCCCATTTGGGAAACCGCGATCTCGTTGCGGCGACTGGTGCGACGTCGATTGCGCTCCCGCCGTCGGGTGGCGTTCACCTGACGGGGATTGGCGTCGAAGTGACGCACGTGCGTGGTTTGCTTGCACACGCGTCGGTGCACGTCGATGTCGATGCCGCGGGAAAGTACAAAGGCGCGCTTGAACGTTTCACGCGCGACGATTTGTCGGCGCCGCAGCGCGAGGTCTTGGAGTCGATTCTCGATTCATGGTCGGGCGATTTTGCGGCGCGAATCGCCGAGGGGCGTGGTCGAACGCGCGACGACGTTGCCGCGTGGATTGCGCACGGCCCATACACGGCCGAAGCCGCGCGGCAAGCGGGCCTCATCGACTGCGTTACGTACGAAGACGATTTGAGGGACGACCCGACCGGGGGTGGCGACTCAAAGAAGAAGGCGCCCCCCGTGGTGGAGCGGGCGCGTGCGGGTTCACCGATTCCGCCGCGTGTATGGCCGCGCCTTCCCGCGAGTCAGGCGATCGCCGTCGTGACGATGAAGGGCCTTATCCACATGGGAGCGAGCCGTTCGTTTCCCGCGCTGACCGTGGGTGAGAAAACCGTTCGAGCCGCGCTTAAACGGGCGCGCGAAAATCGGCGCGTGCGGGGCGTGTTGCTCGCGATCGATTCGGGTGGCGGCTCCGCGCTTGCGTCGGATCTCATTTGGGACGAGGTCGTGCGGACGCGTCGCGAAAAGCCGGTTGTGGCGTGGATGGGGAACGTCGCGGCCTCGGGCGGATATTATGCGGCCGCACCGGCGAACGAGATCGTTGCGTCGCCGTTCACCTTGACCGGATCGATTGGCGTCATTTCGGGGCGATTTATTCTGGCGGATCTTTTTCGGCGACTTGGCGTGACGCGCACGCTGGTCGCGCGGGGACGATTCGCCGAGCTCGATGCGGTCGGCCAGCCGCTCAGCGACGAAGCGCGCGCCGTGATTCAAGCGCAGGTTGCGGACTGCTACGAGCGATTCTTGTCGCGCGTCGCGGAGGGGCGGAAACTTCCAGTCGACGACGTACGCAAACTTGCGGAGGGGCGTGTCTACGCGGGGCGCGACGCCGTGACGCATCATCTCGTCGATCACCTGGGCGACTTCACGTTCGCGCTCGATCGCGTTCGCGAGCTTGCAAAAGCACCCCGCGGACGGCCCGTGTCCTTTGATCCAGCCGGGAGTCCCTTTGCGCGCGGCGACCGCACGTCACTCCACGCGCTCATCGAAATTGTTTGGGGAGCCGTCAGCGATCCCGCGCTCGCGGAAGTCATCGCCCTCGCCAATTTGTGCGACGGTGCTCCGCTCGCCCTCATGCCCGACCGCTATGCGCTGTGCTGAGAGACCGCTGCAGATTCGTTAAAGACCCTTACTCGGCGCGTGACTCCACGTACACGACTTCGATCTCCCCGGTTGAATCGTCCGCCGAAACGGCGAGACAGATATCCAACCCGAGGTATCCGAAGTACGTCTGATCCTCGATCCACGGCTTTTCCGGGCAACTCGCACGAACCTCCACCTCATGCCAGATCTGCGCGGGATGCTGTCTCTGGCGAAACGTTGTCTGGCCCAGGTGGTACTCGCCCGTGAGTTTCCGACGATCGGGAAACCCCCCTCCATCGCTCATAAACGTCGGATCGCAGACAAACGCATTGACCTCCCGATCAACGATCGCCAGCACTTCGGCCCATCGACCGCGGAAGAGTGCTTCCGCTTCCGCGCTATCACTCCAGGTATTTGATTCTGTTCCCCAGTCGGGAACGGGCACGCGTCGCATCCCCATTTTGGGCCCTCCTGGATTCACAGCCGGTTGATCCAGGTCTCCACGTCGAAGAGCGTGTCGCCCACAAAATCGGCGGCGCTCTGATCTTCGCCGGGTGTACAGCCCGCGCGCACGGCCGCGACGCAAAGGCCAGCTGCGTGAGCCGCCGCAATTCCATCTGAGGTGTCTTCGATGGCGAGAGCTTCGTGGGGCAAAACCGCGAATCGTGAAAGCGCTGTTTGGTACGGGTCGGGCGACGGCTTTCCGCGCGCGTAGTCTTCGGACGCCACGAACCCGTGGAAGAGATCGGCGATGCCGATTGCGGCGAGCGACAGCGCCACCTCCTCGCGCGAGGATCCGGACACGACGGTTTGCAAGAAACGGCTGCCGAGGCGGCGCGGAACCTCTTGGGCACCGGGGAGTGCGCGAACGCCGCGTTCTTGCGCAACTGCGGCACGTTCTCGAACGGCGAGGGCGATGAGGTCGTGCCGTGCGATGGTCAGCGCGTGGTTTTTGCAGACGAGCGCGTGGACTTCGTTCCAACTGTGGCCGACAACGAACCGTCGTTCTGCGGCGGATGCGGTCTTTCCGAGCGCCGCGAGCACGCGCGAGATAACGTCCGCGTTGTCGGCTTCGCTGTCGACGAGCGTCCCGTCGAGGTCGTAGAAAATCGCGCGTCGCATAGCCGAGGCGTAGCCCCGCGCGTCGCACGCTGTCAATTGCCGCTTGAGCCCTGATTCCCGGATGACGGCCAAGATTTGCGTGGGCGGGCGGGATCTGGGCGCGCGCCGGCTCGCGGAAGTCCTCGGGTCTGACAAGAAATGTGGGTCTGCGCGAAATGAATCAGACATTATGAGACCGGCAACTCCGTGTACCGTCGGCACCTCATCCCCTGCGGACGCGAGCCTCTGCTTGCCCAATCCCCGCCCGCCCAACCAGAAACTGGCCGTTTCCCTGGAACGGCGGTTGAGAGATTTGGGTGTCGATCGAGCGTCAGCCGACACCCAACGGGTGAACCCTTCGTATCGCCCTCAAGCCTTAGAAAAATGTCCCCGGGGAAGCGCGACCCACATTCTCGTAGCGTCGGCAGGGGCACCGCATAGGCGCGCCTATTCTGCGAGCGGTCTGCAGGCAAGCCGGTGGCTTGCCTGTGCGAGCAGAATGGCGAGGGCGACGGAACACCCGAAATCTTTGTGTGCTCGGAGTTGCAAATGCCGGTTGTGCTCGACCGAACTTGGTGTCGCGGCAGTGCCGCGCAGCCCGCAGCCCCACCTTTGAGCAGGGTCTGCAGCGCGATATCGGCTGGGATCACCGACTCTCGCTTGCCTCTTTACAGTGGCTCAGTCGTGCGCGTTAGTTCAGACCCGAGGACGTCGGCGCGCCGAAGCGGCACCTGCCGACGCTACGCGCGGAAGATGACTGGTCGCTTAACCGGGGATTGGGGCCGCTTGAAAAGTGGACGCGGGCGCCCTCGGGCTCCTAGAATTCTCGTTATGCATCGAGATGCGCGCCGTGGGGCGTCCGCCGAGCCGGCCTATAGGGCTGATGTTCGCCGTCTTCTGGAGCGCGGTCTTCGTGAGTTTGGACTCAATCAGGTCGACGCCGCGATCGCGCTGTGGGAGGCGGTTTTGGGCATCGATCCCGCAAACCTACGCGCGACGCGGTACATCGCCTATGCACACGGTGTGGGTCGGGGAGCGGCTGCGAAAGCGGAAACGTTTGCGGGTGCGGTAACGGAAGCGGAAGCGGATGCGGAAGCCGAGGCGGATGCGGGTGCGGAGGCCGGCGAGGCGACGGGGGACGTCGAAGAAATGGTCGTCAACGCGGAGACGATCGGCGGCGCCGTCGAGCCGCTCCGCCGAAAGATGCAGGAGCTCTTTGCACTTGGAAATTTCACCGACACGTTTGTGGTTGCGAACAACATTCTGGCCGCGCTTCCCGACGACGTCGAAGCGATCGCGACGCGTCAGCGTGCAAGCGATGCGTTGCAGAAGATCTATTTGTCAAAGATCGCCTCTCTCGACGAACCGGTTGAGGTGCGGCTCACGCCAGAGGAGATTGTGTGGCTAAACTTGAACGCTCTCGAGTCGGACGTGTTCGGACGCATCGACGGCAAGACGACGTTGGCGGCACTTCTTCCATCGGTTGACCCGGAACGTCTCGACGCCCTCCGATTCTTGGCGCGCCTCGCTGACGATGGGTCGATCGGAGTTCCCGGAAGACGGACGTTGAAAAAACGCTAATTCCTGCCTTTATGCTTTCCTGATAAGAGTGGTTTTTGTTTTCCTCTGGGGTTGTGAAACCGAGTGAAAGGGAGCGCCATGTCGCAGGTGAAGAAGATTGTGCTCGCTTATTCGGGCGGGCTGGACACGTCGGTCATTTTGAAGTGGTTGGTCGAGACGTATCGCGCGGAAGTGATTGCGTACGTTGCCGATGTTGGACAGGGCGACGAGGTCGCCGAAGTTTGTGAGAAGGCGAAGAAGACGGGCGCGTCGCGCGTTTTCGTAAAGGACTTGCGCGCAGCGTTTGTCGAGGACGCGGTGTTCCCGGCGCTGCGTGCGAATGCGGCGTACGAAGCGGGCTATCTGCTTGGGACGTCGCTCGCTCGGCCGATCATCGCCGAGGGGCAGATGGACGTCGCACACGAAGTGGGAGCCGACGCGGTGTCGCACGGCGCGACCGGTAAGGGGAACGACCAGGTGCGGTTCGAGCTGGCGTATTATCACTTCGACCCGGCGATCCGCGTCATCGCCCCATGGCGCGAATGGGACTTGCGCTCGCGCACCGACTGCATCGCGTACGCGAAGGCGCACGGAATTCCGGTACCGGTCACAACTGAGAAACCGTACTCATCCGATCGCAATCTGTTCCACATCAGCTTTGAGGGCGGTGTACTCGAGGACCCGTGGGCCGAGCCGAACGACGATATGTTTGTGCTCACACGATCACCCGAGCGCGCGCCGGATAGGCCCGTGGTCGTCGAGGTCACGTTCGAGGCGGGCGTACCGGTTGCGGTCGATGGCGAGCGGCAGGGCGCGGTCGCGCTTCTTGAGCGGCTGAATGCGCTCGCGGGTGAGCACGGCGTCGGTCGGCTCGACATCGTCGAGAGTCGCGCTGTTGGGATGAAGTCGCGCGGCGTTTACGAAACGCCGGGCGGAACGGTGCTGCACGCGGCGCATCGGGCTGTTGAGTCGGTGACACTCGACCGCGAGGTGATGCGGATTCGCGATTCGCTGGTGCCCGAGTACGCGCGTCTCGCTTACGCTGGATATTGGTTTTCGCCGGAGCGCGAGGCGCTGCAACGGTTTGTCGATGAGACGCAACGCCGTGTGACCGGCACCGCGCGCATGAAACTGTACAAGGGATCGTGCGCGGTGGTCGGCCGAAAGAGCGCCGACTCGCTCTATCGCCCCGAGTTTGCGACGTTTGAGCGCGACAACGTTTACCGGCAGGCCGACGCCGACGGGTTCATCCGCATTTCGTCGCTGCGCCTGCGGCTCGACGCCCTTCGTGCGCGGGGGTTGTAAGAGAACAGACGGCAACGCGGTGCGTTGCTGACAGGCGTTGCTCCGGGCCGCCCGCTGGGGTATTTAACCGCGGAAATGTCTCGCTCGGTGGTTGTTTATCTCCATTCGCACCTCCCGTGGGTTCTTGGCCACGGACGTTGGCCGCATGGCTCGGACTGGTTGTGCGAGGCGGTCGCTGAAACTTACTTGCCGCTCACCGCAGTTTTTCGATCCCTCTTGCGCGACGGAATTCACGCGCGTTGCGTATTGGGTGTAACGCCCGTTTTGGCGGAGCAGCTCGCGCATCCCGAGTTTGCGAAAGAGTTTGAACACTACCTCGCGCATAAAATCGATTCGGCGGAGCGCGACGCACGAAACTTCGCGTCGACCTCGCCAGAACTTGAAGCGCTCGCGCGGCGTTGGATCGATTTTTATCGTTCGACGGAGCGATTGTTTTTCACAGACCTCGGCTGCGACTTGGTTGGAGCGTGGCGAAGCCTCGCCGCACAGGGCGCGATCGAATTGGCCACGTCCGCCGCGACGCACGGCTACCTTCCGCTTCTTGCGCGCGACGATTCCATTCGACGTCAGCTCGCGGTTGGCGTCGCGACGCACACGCGGCATTTTGGTCGACGACCGCACGGCGTTTGGTTGCCCGAGTGCGCGTATCGTCCGGCCGGATGGTGGGAGTCGCCGTTTCCAGATTTTCAGCTTTCAGCGGAGCGCCCCGGGGTCGAGACGTTTCTCGACGAAGCGGGGCTTGGTTATTTTGTTGTCGACAGCCACCTGTTTCGGGGTGGCCGGCCCGCAACATTCTATTTGGAGCGTTTTCAGAATCCGGCCGTCGCGCCCGCGAGAACCGCGACGATTGGAGATTCCGACGCGGGTGGCGGAGGCGATGCGCGCGGGCGGTTCCCGATCGATCGGGCCTACACCGTTGGCGACGCGCGGGTGGCCGTGTTTGCGCGCGATCCCGCGGCGGCTCGGCAAGTCTGGAGCCGCGCCGAGGGCTACCCAGGTGACGGCGCGTACCTCGAGTTTCACAAGAAGCACTACCCAGGCGGGATGCGGTATTGGAGCGTGACGGAATCGGGGGGCGATTTGGGGGCCAAGCAAGTGTACGATCCAGCCCTCGCCGAGGTCCGTGTGCGTTCGCACGCCGAACATTTTGTCGGTGTGCTTGGGCGGTCGCTCGCGGGCGCGGCGCGTGGCGTCGCGTGTGTCGCGTTTGACACCGAGCTTTTTGGGCATTGGTGGTTCGAGGGGCCGGCCTGGTTGGAGGCGGTCTTGCGGGCGGTGGCGCGGAAACAGGCCGACTTTTCGATCGAGACGCCGGGACACACGCTCGAGGCGGTGCCGCCTTCGCGTTCGATTTCGCTCCCCGAGGGGTCATGGGGCGATGGCGGTGGGCACGGCGTTTGGCTGAACGACAACACGCGATGGACTTGGCGCCTTGTTTACGACGCGGAGTTGCGGATGGCGGAGGCGGCGCGGCGGGCGTCGGAGCTTCCGGCGGCGCGGCGCGTGGGGGCGGGGCGAATTTTGCGCGAGATGGGGCGCGAGCTGCTTTTGCTCGAGTCGTCGGATTGGCAATTCTTGATTACGACGGCGGGCGCGCCGGATTATGCCGAGCGGCGGCTTCGCGAACATCACGATACGTTCCGGCGAATTGCGGCGGTTTGGGAGCGGTTTATCGAGCGCGGCGCGTTGTCCGATGAGGATGGTGCGATTTTGGATGCGATCGAGAAGTTGCCGCGGCCGTTCGCTGCGGTCGACGAGCGAGTTTGGTGGGGAGAAGGAAAAGCAGGTAACTGAAATAATGGATTCTAGAGGTTGCTCAAAAACGTCCAGATGCAAGGCAGGCGCGGAAAGCCGCGAGCTGACGCAGTATTCAGATATACGCGGAAGCGAGCGGCGGCGCGCCAACGCCGCAGATGGGTGTTTTTCAGCAACCTGAAAGGGAGCGAGCGTGCCTGAACTTCGAAAAGATCCAGTCATTGGGCGGTGGGTCATCATCGCGACCGAGCGGGCCAAGCGCCCCGACGAATTCAAGCACGACAAGATCGTGCCGAAGGGTGGGTTTTGCCCGTTTTGTTCGGGGAACGAGGACAAGACGCCGCCCGAGGTGCTGGCGTATCGGACCCCCGAGAGTCATGCGAATGGCAAAGGTTGGCGCGTGCGTGTTGTGCCGAACAAGTTTCCGGCGCTGATGATCGAGGGTGGGTTGAACCGCGAGGGCGACGGCGTCTACGACAAAATGAATGGCGTCGGCGCGCACGAGGTCATCGTTGAAACGCCCGACCATTCAAAGTCGCTGTGCGACTTGACTGCGAAAGAAGTCGAGGAGGTGCTCTGGGCGTTTCGCGATCGCATTCTCGATTTGCGAAAGGACACGCGGTTTAAGTACATCCTCCTCTTTAAGAATCATGGGGCCGCCGCGGGCGCGTCGCTTGAACACACGCACTCGCAGCTCATCGCGTTGCCGGTTGTGCCGCGAACGGTTCATTCCGAGATGTACGGCGCGCGCGAATACTACAACTTCAAGGAGCGTTGCGTTTTTTGTGACGTGGTTCGCCAAGAGCTTGAGGCGGGGAAGCGGCTCATTCTCGAAAACGCGGACTTTGCGGTGATTTCGCCGTATGCGCCGCGCTTCCCGTTTGAGACGTGGATTTTGCCCAAGGTGCACGATGCGCATTTTGAAGATTGCAAAACGAACGAATACGCGAATCTCGCGGCGGCGTTGCGGACGACGCTTCGACGGCTCAACATTGCGCTCAATAATCCGCCGTACAACTTTATCTTGCACACGTTGCCGCTCACGGAAAAGTCGAGCCCGTACTACCACTGGCACATCGAGATCATGCCGATCTTGACGCGCGTCGCGGGATTCGAGTGGGGGAGCGGGTTTTATATCAATCCAACACCGCCCGAAGATGCGGCCGAGTTTTTGCGCGGGCTTGCGAGCGAGGATTAGGAATCATGAAAAAGAAAATGAAACGAATTCGCCGCGAGCCGGCGCCGGCGTTGCCGCTTGTTGTGCTTCTGTCGAGCGAGGCGGTTCCGTTTTCGAAGACCGGGGGGCTCGCGGACGTCGCGGGCGCATTGCCGATCGCGCTCAGAAAGGCCGGATTTGACGTCGTTCTCGTGACGCCGCGGTACGGCTCGGTCGACCCGGCGAAGTTTCGGTTGGCCAAGCGGTTGAAGCCGATGTCGGTACCGCTCGGCGCGAAGAGCTATGACGTCGACACGTTCGAGGGGAAAGTTGGCGACGCGCGTGTTTTTCTGATCGATTATCCGCCGGCGTTTGCGCGCGAGGGGCTGTATCGCGATGCGAGCGGTGATTTCGCGGACAACGCGTTTCGATTTGCGCTTTTTTCGCGGAGCCTGTTCGAGCTTTGCCTGACGTTCGATTTGCGGCCGGCGATTCTCCATGCGAACGATTGGCAGGCGGCCTTAGCGCTTTATTATTTGAAGCGTGAATTTGCCGCGCACCCTTTGTTCGCTTCGACACGCGGAGTTTTCACAATTCATAACCTCGCGTACCAGGGACTCTTTCCGCCGGCCGTGTTGGAGGAACTCGGTGTTGGTTGGGATCTGTTTAAGCCCGAGGGGATCGAGTTTTGGGGAAAGGTTAACTTTCTGAAAGCCGGGGTTTTGTTTGCGGATGCGGTTACGACGGTGAGCGAGCGTTACGCGGCCGAGATTCAGACGAAGGAGTTTGGGTGCGGGCTCGAAGGGCTTCTGCAGGCGCGCGCGGGCGTGCTTTCGGGCATCGTGAACGGGATCGATGCGGACGTTTGGAATCCGCGGACCGACAAGCTGATTCCCGCGACCTACTCAGAGGTGTCGATGACGGGAAAGGGAAAGTGCAAGCTTGCGCTGCAAGGGGAGCTGGGACTTGCGCGGGATCCCGACGTGCCGCTCATCGGAATGATCTCGCGGCTCGCGGATCAAAAAGGGTTCGACTTGGTTGAGGCCGCAGCGGATTGGATGATGGCCGAAGGGGTTCAGGTCGCGGTTTTGGGGACGGGGGAGGCGGTTCACGAGGCGGCGGCGCGGGCGCTTGCGGCGCGATACCCGGGCCGGTTTTCGGCGACGATCGGGTTTAATGATGGGCTCGCGCATCGGATTGAAGCGGGGACCGACATGTTCATGATGCCGTCGCGGTACGAGCCGTGCGGTCTCAATCAACTTTACTCGCTGCGCTACGGAACAGTGCCAATCGTGCGGGCGACGGGCGGGCTCGACGACACCGTTGACGACGTTGATGAGCTCGGGCGGAGCGGCACGGGTTTCAAGTTCCACGATGCGACGGGCGAAGCGCTCTTGGGCGCCGTTCAGCGTGCGGTTCGTGCGTACAGCGACGCGGCGGTTTGGCGCGGCATCGTGCGGCGCGGCATGGCGCGTGATTTTACGTGGGGTACGTCGGCTGAGCGTTATGCGCGGCTCTATCGCGGGCTGATGGCGGACGCACTGGCGGCTCGGGTTGCGGGTTAACACCTCGCAGGAACGCGGTCTCCGTCAAATATTGTCGAACGAGTCGAACGGATGCTCGAGCATCTGGCGGAGCGTCTTTGATAAGACCGAGGCGTGGTAACCATCGATGAAGCGGTGATCAAACGTCGCGTTCACTTTCATAACCTTCGCCGCGACGACGGCGCCGTTGTCGACGATGGGCGCGTCGTGGACGGCGCCAAGCGCGATGAGAATGGGGACGTGCGAATACGGCACGAGCGGTACGTAGCCGATGTCGAGGCCGATTGAGCCGATGTTCGTGATCATCAGCGACCCGAACGGGTCTTTTGGGAGGCCCGCCCAGCGGAGGTCGAGGTTGAGCGTGTACATCAAAAACCCGAGGAGCTTCAGAAACTTGTTCATGAGCATCCCGGGGAATTTCATCATCGACTTTCGCGTCTTTTCGAGCGACGGATCTTTGCGCGCGCGAATGAGCGCGACCTTCGCCTCCAATTCATCGACGAGCTCGCCGAGCGTTTTCTCCTCGACGCGTTCGAGTTTCGCGCCCGACAAGTCGATTTTATCTTCGCCCTCGTCGTTCATGACGACCTGAAGGAAGATGTCGACGTGCGGCCGCAAGTAAATGCGGTTGTAACGGAGAACGGCGTTCGCGTCGGGGCAGCGCTTGAGCGCCGCGGCGACGCCTTTTGCGACGAGGTGCGTGACGGTCAATCGCTTTCCCGTTTTCTCGCGGAACGCCGCGAGGTATTTCAGCGCCTCGTCCATTCGAATTTCGAGAGTTCCGTAGACGGACGGGTCATAGGCGTCCTGCCAAGTTCCAATGGCGATTTTCCGAAAACTCGAAAGGTCTTTTTTGCGGACCAGCTGTACGTTCGGCATGTCGTTGTACTCAGCGCGGTGAGCGCCCGCGACGGGGACCGCGACCGCCACCTCCGCGTGGGCCGCGCTCGCGAGCCGGTTCGGCGCGAAGTTGAATTTCGCCGAAGTGCCGATCGGGCGCGCGTTCGATGAACGTATCGGCGGCGTCGTCGGCGAGTTCGACGAACGAAAACCGGTCGAGGACCGTGATGCCATGTACCTGTTCTGGTGTCGTGCGCGCGATGGTTGCGACGAGGCGACGCAGACCCTCTTCGTCAATCCCCGCTTCGTGACCGATGTTGAGGTGGAGTCGCACGAGACCCGCTGGTCCGCCGCCCGAGGCAGGCTCGGAGGCAAATCCGCGGTCGCGGTCGTGTTCAGACCTTGAAAACCGTTCACGATCACGTTCACGTTCACGATCACGGTCACGACTACGGTCACGTTCACGATCGCGGTTTTCGGATGCGGGCACGGGAGCGGGAGCGGTTGCGGAAGCGGTTGCGGGCGCGGGAGCGGGAGCGGATGCGGGTGCTGAAGCCGCGGGCGGTGCCGGCGCGGCAACCGGCCTCTCCGCGCCAAATTGTTTCAATAGAAACGCGACAATGTGGACCGCCTCGTGATTCTCAAGAACGCGCTTCGCGAGCCCCTCATACTCCAGGACCTCTTCAGAAGCCGCTTGTGCAGCGAGCTCCGTCAGCCGCCTGCGCTCTTCGCGCTGCGCAACTTCTTCGACGCTCGGGAGCTTTCGCTCAGCGAACCGCACGCTGTAGCGCTTCTTGATTTCACGAAGGCTCACAAGCTCGCGGCCATCGAGCAGCGAAATCGCCGTACCCTTGCGACCGATTCGCCCAGTTCGCCCCACGCGATGCAAATATATTTCGGGGTCTTCGGGGAGCGTGTAGTTGAAAACGTGAGACAGACCCGCGATGTCGATGCCACGCGACGCGACATCCGTCGCGACGACGAGCTTTGCCGTTCCCGCCTTTGCGCGCGACATAACCTGTTCGCGTTCGCGCTGCGTCAGCTCCCCGGAAATCGCCTCGTTCGCGACGCCATTGTTCGTTAGAAAGTTCCCCACGAGTTGAACGTCGTCGCGCGTGTTGCAAAAGATGAGCGCTGTCTCGGGGCGCTCGGTTTCAATGATGCGAAGGAGATTCCGCGGCCGCGAAATCTCGGGTTCGGCGTAGTAGATGATGTGTTCGATGGCGTCGACGGTCATCGAGTCGCGCGACAGGTCGAGGCGAATCGGGTCGCGGAGGTGCCGACTCGCAAGCCCCTCGATGGCGGGCGGAAGCGTCGCCGAAAAAAGAAGCGTCTGTTGCCCCGCGGGCAGCTGGTCAAGGATATGAACGACATCCTCCCAAAACCCCATCGACAACATCTCGTCGGCTTCGTCGAGAACGCGAATCCGCATCGCATCGGTGCGCAAACTCCCGCGGCGTAAATGGTCAAGGAGGCGCCCCGGCGTTGCGACAACGACCTCGATGCCGGCCTTAAGCTCCTGAAGTTGTCGGTCGAACGACACCCCGCCATAAATCGCCAGCACACGAACACCCTTCTTTCGTCCAAGCGCCGCAACTTCCTCGGTCACTTGAGCGCACAGCTCGCGCGTTGGGGTTAAAACAAGCGCCTGAACGCCACGCCCCGCGTCAATCAACTCAACGAGCGGGATTCCGAACGCCGCGGTTTTGCCCGTCCCAGTCTTGGACTGCACAACGACGTCTCGCTTCTCGAGAATGGGCCGAATCGCGGCGGCCTGAACGGCGGTCATCGCGGCGTAACCGAGCGATTCGATCCCGGCTAGGACTTCACGTGACAGGCTTTGCGTCGAAAAAGGGCTCGCGTTCGGATCGGGAGCCGATGGGGTTGTTGAACTTTCAGTATTCATGGGGAGCGACTTGTAGCACCGGGGGCGTGCATCCACAACGCTCCGCTTAACTTTCAACCGCCACGCCGAGTCGCCGGCGAAGCGAGAAATACTCATCCGATTCGATGAATCCAACGAGATCGAGCGCGGCCTCTTCGTCGTCCCGGGCGGTGAGCACCTCGTGGACCGCGACCGTCGGATCGCCCACAACGGCCAGGCCAACTCGGTCCGCGGCGGCCGTGAGCGTGACGCGGAATGTATCGAACGAACTGTCGGCCCGGTGCGAGAGCCAGTTTGCGACCAACGCCGGGACGTCGCGTCGCGCCCCACGAGATAAGTCCTTGCTCACAATTCGCCACGTCCGCTCGAGGGTCTCGCGCGGGGCGACGAGTGTGCCACGTCCCTCGCCGACACCAAACGCGAGGGCTTCGCAAACGATCTCGATCTCAAGGGCGGTTCGTCCCGCGAGCGCCGAAAAGCCGCTTCGCACCCATTCGATGGCACCGCCCAGCCAGAAGCGGACCCGCGGCGTCTCAATCAGATCGCTCGCTTCGGGCGACAAGACGATGGCGGGTGGCGAGGTCGCGACAACGGTTGCGAGGGGTTGCGGAAACGTGCGTCCCGCTGGGCGCGCCGCGACGTAAAGGTGAAACTCCCGCGTGCCGACGAGGTCCGCGATGCGCATGACGTCATCCCAGAGGCTGCTCGAATCCCGAACGCGCCCCGATTTCGAAACGCCCCAATCGGCGAGGTCGGTCGCGAACACTTTCGGGAGCGCACCGGCGATCGACCCGAGGAGCGGCCGTAGAACCGATGACGCCGCGGAATGCGCGAGGAGTTGCGCGCGGTCGGGCGCCGACATTGGACCCGCGATGGCCAGAGGACGGTTGCGCCTTTTGTTCCATAGGGTGGCGGCCCGCGGGTCTTGCCGCGCCAGTTTTTCTTCGCCGACGATTCCAGCCAAGACAGCGGCAAAAACGAAGGCGTGGTCGGCGTCGCCCGCAACGTCGTACAAGCGGACGAGTTCGCCTAAGACGTTTTCGGAGGTTGGCAGGCGGCGCAGCAGTCGGCGGCCCTCGCGGATCGCCTCGGCACGACTCTCATCTCGGTCCTTAAGAAGAGCGAACAGTGCCCATCGTGCCTCGCGGTAGGTTTCGTCGAGTGCGAGCGCGGCACGAAACTGCTCAGCGGCTTTTGCCGGATCGAGAAGTTTGTCACGAAGCACCTCCGCAATGGCGACGTGACGGCGCGCGCGATCGGCGCGGGAACCGCTCGGGGCGGCCTGGAGCGAGCGAAGCGCGGCGCTGCCCCACGCTTTCCAGAGGGCTGGCTCGCTGGACGTTTCGGCCCACGCGCGAAGTTGTTCCACGGCGGCGGTGCATTTCGGGTCCGCCACGAGTGCGCGCAGGGCGGCCTCGCGTGCCGCGTCGAGGTCGAGCACAAGGTCGGCGCAAACGCGGCCGAGCCGGAGCAGAGTGGCGGCTTGTTCCTCGGGCGATGACGCGAGGTTGAGGAGGCGATCAAGCGCCCGCCGCGCGTTGTCCGCATCCTTGCGGGTCTCAAAAATGCGCGCGACGCGGTCGAGAGTTTCCTTGTCGGATGGATCGCGTGACAAGAGTCGGTGGTACGCCTCGAGCGCGCGGTCGGCCTCATGAAGGCGCTCGTCGTAGATCGTCGCGACCGCATGCAGGGCTTCCCGAAGGCGTTCGTATTCGCCGCCACCTTCGAGTCGTGCGACTTCCTCCCACGCGTCAATCGCGCGTGTCCATTCGTGCCGCTCAGCTTCAAGGAGCGCAATGTCCCGGTACGCGTCGACAACAGCCTTCGGGGTCGCGTGCGCGGGCCCGCTCGGAATCGCAACCGCCTCGCGGAGATGACCGAGCGTCGCGTCGCGATCGTGGAATTCGCCGCGCTCGATTTCGGCCAGTTTCAGGAGGAGCGCACGGCGAGCTTCCGGGTCGGTCTCTTTCTCAAGATTTTTCTTTAGAAAGTCGACCAGACGATCCCAATCGCCTGTCCCGCGAAGTGTTTCCTGAAGCGCATTCGCGAGCTCTGGGTCCAGGGCTTCCGTTCGAGCGGCCGCCCGAACGAGGATGTCGGCGGCGCGTTCCGGGTCGCGCGCCTTACGCGCCCAGAGATTCGCAGCACGCTTAAGCGCGACAACGCTTTGCTGACGATCCATCGCCGCGTCACCGACCGCCTCAGCCGCCTTTGCCGCCGTCGTCCAGTCGCCGCGATCGGTCGCGAATCTTTCGAGCGCCTCCCACGCGGGAACGAAGTCCGGGGCGATTGAGACAATTTCCGTGAGCGTTGCGCCCGCGAGATCGGATTCACCCAGATCGACCTCGGCAATGTGCGCGAGCTCCATGAGGACGGCAACCTGCTCCGCGCGATCGCGCGCAAACGCCACAAGATGGTCGAGCGCGAACTTCAGATCGCGGGCGTCGTGTCGCGTGCGCGCAATGTCCGCCAGCCGTTGCCAAGCCTGGACGTTTGACGGCTCAAGAGCCGTCAGTCGCAAGAGGAACGCCCTCTCGGCTTCAATCCCACCGCTTGGCGTCGCCTCACGCGCAAGCCGCGCCCCGAGCGTCGCAAAGATGCGCGCACGGCCGGGGTCGCTCGACGATGCCGCAAGTCGCTCGTAAAGCGCTTCGAGGGCCGCCGTGGCGCGCGACTCAATAAAAACCATCTCGCGAATCGCATCGCTCCCGCCGTTTTGATCGCTTTCGGAGGGCGAGGCGACGGGGGTCACGAGCTGTCGCGCCGCTTGTGCGGGGCGTCCCATCAAAAAAGCCGTTATCCACGCGGCATCTGCTCTGGACGACAACTGCGCCGCTCGCTCCCAATCACCCGATAGGCGCGCGAGATGCGCCATAAGGACTTCCGTCGCTGGATGCGACGGTGTATCGACCAGAATCTGTTTCGCCGCCTCGATGTCTCCAAGCGTCAACTGGGCAACCGCCGCCCGCAGACCGAGGAGCGTCCGCGCCTCGCCGTCCGCGCGTTGCCACGCTTCCGCGGACAGCTGCAGAACGGCATCGGCATCTTTCAAATGTCTGGAGAGTTGGAGAAGCGCTTCGTGGGCGCCCTTGTGCAGCGGCTCTTCGTCGAGAACAGCGCGAAACGCATTTGCCGCGGCCGCGTTGTCGCCCAGTTTGTCCCGCGCGATGGTTCCCAAGCGAAGAAGGGTGCTCACGCGACGCGCGCGGCGCGTTTCGGTTCCGCCAGGGGCGCGTGATGTCGCCTCCAATTCGCGTGCCGTCATGTCGTAGAGCGCGCGAAAGTTTCCCAACCGTGTGTAAAGGCGCCCGAGCGCGCGGAGAGCCGGGACGTGAAGTGGGGCCGCGACGAGCACCCGCTCGTAGGCGGCGATGGCGCCCGTTGCGTCGTTCAGGCGTTCGTCGAGCAACTCGCCGGTGCGCGTGAGGAGCGCGGCGATTTGGTGGCGATCGGAAGTGAGGTCGACCTCGCGCAGATTAATGTCGACAAGGTCGCGCCACCGCTCAACTTCCGCGAGGAGTCGCGCGAGTGAGCGGAGGGCGGCGAGATTGGCCGGCGACAAGTCGAGAATACGTTGGACCGCCGCGATCGCGCGGTTCGGGTCTCGGAGCCGATCGTGTGCGACTGTGGCAAGCCGGTCGAGGAGATGGATGCGATGGTCGACGGCGCGCGTGGTTGCGATTTCGGCGTCGAGGAGTGCGGCGAGGTCGCTCCAGCGCGCGGCCCGCGTGTAAGCGGCGCCAAGGGCGCGCGTTGCGGGCGCAAAGCCGGGAATGAGGCGCAGGACCTCTTCGAAAAGTTCGATGGCCAGTTCGGCCTCGCCACTTCCGGGAGTTGAAGGACCGCCGAGGATTTCTGCGGCGCGATAAAGGAGTGCCGCCCGTTCGTCGACCGTTGCGGCGCGGGCCGCTTGCTCGACGTCACGCCCGGCGGTCTCCTTGGTTCGTCCAAGCCGCGTGCGCGGCCTCAAGCGTCTCCGCGACGGCCAACCATGCGCCCGCGTCATCGGGCGAGACTTCGACGGCCTCCTGGGCAAGCGCGAGCGATTCGGCGCTGGTTTTTGCATGGCGGCGCTCGCGCGCGAGGGCATCGCAGAGCGCCGCGCGGGCAACGGCTTCGTGTGGCACGAGCGACAACGCGTGCCGATAATGATTGAGCGCTGCTTTGAGGTCGGGCGATCGTTCCTCAGCGAGAACCCCCAAGAGCAGCTCAAGCCCGAGAGCGGGTGCGGTCGCCCCATCGCCCGTTGTGACGTTGCGCGAGAGGTGTGCCCCGAGGTCGTCGAGCGCGCGCGCTTCTTCGTGTCGTCGACCCAGCCCGCCCGCCATTGCGGCATACGCCGCGAGAATCGCGGGTGCCAGATCGCCGGGTCGGTCGAGCAAGGGCGCGAGAATGTCGAGGGCCTGCTCGCGTTCGCCACGCCGCTCCTTCATCAGCGCAAGACGAAAGCCAACGGATGCGCGATCAAGTTTCGCGGATTCAAACCAACTGGCCAGGTGCCGTTCGAGCTCCCCCTCGTCGCGTAGGCGCGCGAGAAAACGCCAAAGCTCGCGCTCGGCCACGCCCTCGACACGCGCGGCTTCCACGGCCCGTCGCAAATGGAGGCGCGCGCGATCGAAGTCTCCGAGACGCGTCGCAACAAAGAGCGCGGCCTCGACATGCAAGGCGGCCCGGCTCTCGGCATCGGCGGCGACCGCGATTTCGCGCTCGTAAAGGTCGAGCGCGGGTCCAAACTTGTGTCGTGCGATCAGGTGGTGTCGGGCCCCGCGAAGCGCCGGCACAAACTCTGGCGCCTTTTCAAGCGCCGCGAGGAAGAGGGTGGTCGCACGCGCCGAATCGTGGGCGCGCCAAGCGATAAGGTTTCCCGCGTGGGTGAGGAGCAGCGCCGATCGTTGCGCGTCCGTGGTGCGGCTCGCCTCGTCCGTGAGCCGGCGAACGTCGCCTTCGAGCGCCTCGCGCGCGGCACGCTCGAGCTCGAGGGGCGTTTCGTCGACGAGGTCAGATTCGTCGACGGTCAGGGTCTCATCGTCGAGAGGTGCGCCGGCAGGACTGTCGTCGTTGTTCAGTCCGGTCGACGGGTCGCTCGTCCATTCGTCGCGTCTGTTACGCCGCCCCATGGGTCAGCCTCCATTTCGCGTTAGGAATGGACTCCGTTGGACCCCGACGGCGCTTGACGCTTCAACCCGCAGTAACGGCAAACGCCCGCCGCATCAAGAGTTCCCGTGCAAAGGTCGTCTGGGCATGGGATTCGCTCGTCGTGAAGGGACGGCGTCTCGCCTTCGATCGATCGCGCGTCCGCGGCGTCGAGCGGCGCTGATTCGCGCTCCGTCGTCGCGGCGTTTGTGTCAGGCGCCTCTTCAGCCTGTTGTTTCATCGCGGTCCCCGGTTTCGGCCCGGCCGCTCCGCAGTAATTGCAGCGTCCGTTTTCATTTACGGTTCCGGTGCAGAGATCATCGACGCACGGAACACGCTCAACATCGGCGGTCGACATTAAAACGTACCGACCATGCCGACGCCGAAAGGAGACGCCACGAACTTGAAGGTTGGGCGGAGCTTCTCTGCGCGGCGGCCTTCCTCGATGCGGTCGTTGTACGCGGAGATCGAAAGCGGTGTTGCAATGATGTTGGTTGTGTAGGCGATCCCCGCGAGTCCAACGCCGACAAAAAAGAGCGCCTTCATCCCTGGGTTTTTCGATCCAAACCCCTCGGTCTCGAAGGCGCCGCCGGTCGCGCCAACGATCATCAACGCCGCGCCGACGCCACCCGCTGCGGCTTCGGCGATTCCCCAGCCGATCTTGCCGGCGTAAATGAGGCTGAGCCCAGGAATTGGAACAAGCGACAACAAAACCCCCGTCGTTTGCGATTTCGGCTCGCCGAAGAGGGGGGTCTCGCGGTCATCGGCGGGCGTTCGCGCGCGAATCGTCGCGTCGTCAACGCCGAGCGCACGGAGCGCCTTGACGACTTCTTTGCGAACAACCGGCGTGGCGTCACGAAGCGCGCGAAAGAGCGTCTCGCGTCCGCGTGCATCGCCGAGGCGGCCGATCGCCCAGGCTGCGCGCGCGCGCACGCCCGTGTCGGCGTCGCTGCCGACGAGGCCCGCGACCGCCGAGTAACCGGCTGCGTCGCGAACATTTCCGATCGCCCAGGCGACCATGTAGCGGACGTCGCGACTTGCGTCCGATGCGGCGCCCGAGAGCGCTTTCGCGATGTCGGTGCGCTCACTCGCCGGGAGCGCTGCGCCAATACTGCCGAGCGCATAAGCCGCCTTCTCGCGCACCTTCGCGGCGCTGTCGGACGTGAGAGCTTTTCCGAGTGCCGTAATCGCCTCGCGCGCCCGCCGCTTGCCGAGCGCTTCGGCCGCACCGACGCGCGTCGCCTCATCCGATGCGGTCAGCAAAATGATGACCTCACCGAGAGGTCGTTCGGGCGCCGCCGTTTTGCCCGGTGTTGTTTCGGGCTCAGGCGCGAGGTCTTCGGCGAAGGCTACGCCCGCCGCAAGAGTGATGAACAGGGAGCATAGAAGAGCGCGCAACTCACACCTCACTTTGAATGTTCAGGTTCGACGGGTGAATTTAGGCGCGACCCGTTTTGCCGTCAACCGCGTGTATCCGACGGGTGCGGGGATCGGGGTGCGGGTTGAGGTGCGCGGCGTCACCAAGTACTCTCTAGGACGTGGCGCTCGCGGTCTTGAGTTACTCCTGCCCACTCGCAGACGATTGCGAAAACGAACCCGAAGGGATAGGCGCGCGCTGCCCGTATCGCCGCGGCTGCGGGACGTGTCACTACTTCGATGCGCCGTCGTCCGACAGTGAAAGCCGCCTTCTGGGAGGTTGCCGTGCCGGGCAGCGCATGGGGCGATTCTATTGCATGGCCGAGGTGTGCGAGCACTATAAGCCGGTGCGACCGCCGGGGCCGCTGCCGAAGCCGCCGCTTGGGTTTCGGCGTGCGCCGGGGACGGAAGAGAAGAGAAGAGAAGAAAAATGCAACCACAGAGGCACAGAGACGCTGAGATCTGAGGGAGAAGAAAAAAGGCGCGCAGATAGAAGAATAGGAGCGGAGGCGGGAGCGGGTTCGGTAGCGGGTTCGGCGAAGGAGGTGGATCTCGATATGGACCGAAACGAATTCAAAGCGCTGGTGCGTGAAGTTCTGGCCGAGGAGTTTGGGTTTGGTTACCCGGAGCTGGGCGACCGGTGGGTCGGCGGTGAGATTCAGATTGTGCCAGGAAAGACGGGGGTTCAGTCGAAGCGCATTCCGATCGACGCGTTTTTTCACAAGATCGTCATGTTGCGCGATCGGCTGCGCGTGCTCGAGCAGGCGCTGAACGCGCACGCGAAGCTCGGCGACGAGGAGAAAGTGCGGCTCCAAGGTTACATCACGAAATGTTACGGAACGCTCACGACGTTCAACGTGCTGTTTGCGGATCGCGCGGATTACTTCACCGGCGACAAATCAAGCGAATAGACCGCTGGGGACACCTCCGTGAACCCTTCGTGCTTCAGTGCTTCCGTGGTTCCTCTTTACTTTGCTTGCACATGCGCCTTCGCGTGCGCCCCGGCCCTTGTGCGCGGCCCCGTCGTTGAAAACGCCGATCTGCGCGACCTTGAAGGCGAGCCGCTGCGCGTCGAGGCATATCGCGGGCGCGTCGTCGCTCTCCATTTCGTCGCGACGTGGGCGACGCTGTCGCTCGTCGATGTGAAGTATCTCGCGGCGCTCGACGAACGCGTCGGATATCAAGGGCTCACGGTTATCATCGCGGTCACCGACCGCGAAGGTGCGCGTGTCGCGGCGCCACTCAAGTCGGCGTTTCGACTCGGGTGTCGCGTCGCGAGTGCCGATGCGCCTGTGGTCGAAGGCAGGACGCCGCTTGGCCGAATCGCCGCCGTGCCGTTCACCGCGCTTCTCGATCGCCAAGGGCGCGTCGTCTTTCGCACCAATGCACCGCTCGACCGCCCCGCGTTCGAGCGCCTCGTCAACCGCTTGTTGCGCGAAGAGCCGTAAAACAGCAGATGGAGACCGGCGGAGCGGGCGCGTCGATGTCGCACGTGAGCAGCGATGGCCGGAGGTTGTCGACTTGATCCGCAGAGGCGCGCGTGATACTCGCGCATTCCGCGTGAGGTGCTATCGATGAACAACGGCAAAGTGCTCCAGGTGATTGGCCCCGTCGTCGACGTTTATTTCGTCGACGGAAAACTCCCCGAGGTCTACACGGCGCTTCGGGTATCAAACCCGACGATTTCCGACAAGCCCGGGAACCTTGTGCTCGAGGTCGCGCAGCACCTTGGCGAGAACACGGTACGCGCCATCGCGATGGATTCGAGCGACGGGCTCGTGCGCGGGATGCCGGTCGAGAACACGGGGAAGCCGATCACCATGCCGGTCGGGCGGTCGGTTTTGGGGCGCATCGTCAATGTCATTGGCGAGCCGGTTGACGAGATGGGACCGATTGCCGCGGAAGGCTTTCTCCCGATTCACCGCGAGCCGCCGAAGTTCGAAGAGCAGGACGTTAAGATCGTTATGTTCGAGACGGGGATCAAAGTTATCGACTTGCTCGAGCCGTACATGCGCGGCGGCAAGGTCGGGTTGTTTGGCGGCGCGGGTGTCGGGAAGACCGTCATTCTGATGGAGCTCATCCACAACGTCGGCAAGAAGCACGGTGGGTTTTCTGTGTTCGCGGGCGTCGGCGAGCGAACGCGCGAGGGGAACGACCTTTGGCGCGAGATGGCCGAGACAAAGATTCGCGACACGGACGGGAAAGAGATTCGCGTGCTCGACAAGACGGCGCTCGTGTATGGCCAGATGAACGAGCCGCCGGGCGCGCGCGCGCGCGTTGCGTTGTCGGGGCTCACGGTCGCCGAGCATTTCCGCGACGCCGAGGGGCAGGACGTCCTTCTTTTCATCGACAACATCTTTCGTTTCACGCAGGCGGGGTCCGAGGTGTCGGCGCTTCTTGGGCGTATTCCGAGCGCCGTCGGTTATCAACCCACGCTCGCGACCGAGATGGGCGAGCTGCAGGAGCGAATCACGTCGACGAAGAAGGGGTCGATCACGAGCGTTCAGGCGATCTACGTTCCGGCCGACGACTTGACCGACCCGGCGCCCGCGACAGCGTTCGCGCACTTGGACGCAACGACGGTTCTTTCGCGGCAGATCGCCGAGCTCGGGATTTATCCGGCGGTCGATCCGCTCGACTCGACGTCGCGCATCCTTGATCCGCGCGTGATTGGCGAGGAACACTACACGGTCGCGCGCGAGGTGCAGCGGATTTTGCAGCGTTACAAGGATTTGCAGGACATCATCGCCATCCTTGGGATGGACGAACTGTCGGAAGACGACCGCATCACGGTCGCACGTGCCCGGAAAATTCAGAAGTTTCTGTCGCAGCCGTTTCACGTCGCGGAGCAGTTTACGGGGGCCGCGGGGCGGTACGTTGAGCTTAAGGAAACGATCCGCGGCTTCAAGGAGATTCTCGCGGGGCAACACGACACGGTGCCCGAGCAGGCGTTTTATATGGTGGGGACGATCGACGAGGCGCTCGAGCGGGCGGAGCGGATGGCGAAGGCGGCCTAATGCAGTTGGATGTCGTAACGCCGCGGGGACTTGTGCTGAGTGATACCGCTGAAGAAGTCTATGCGCCTGGGTACGTTGGTGAATTTGGTGTGTTGCCGGGACATCACCCGTTTTTGACGGCCGTGAAGACGGGGGAGCTGCGTTACAAAAAGGGAAACGACTGGAAGTTTCTCGCGTGCGCGGGCGGTTTCATCGAGGTGACGGGCGATAAGGTGCTCGTGCTTGCGTACTCGTGCGAGCCGTCGGAGGGGATCGACGTCGGGCGTGCGCAGGCGGCGCTCGAGCGTGCCGAAGCGAAACTGCGGGACGCGATGCACACCGAGGACGCGGTGTTCAAGAAGTACTCCGCGAAGGTTGAACGCGCGACGGCGCGCATTGCGGTTGCGTCGAAGCGTTAACGTAAGAACTCCTCATTGTGATGTGGCGAGCCGTGTTCGGTGACGCGCGGGTCGGCTCGCTAAGCCGCTGAGCCAAGCAGCCGGTCAAAAGCCGCACCCAGGGCGGCGCCAACGCGAAGGAAGGCGTCGGCCGCGGACGGGCGCGAAGCCAGCGCGACGTCGCCGTAAATGAAAGCAACGGTTCGGCCACGGGCAACAACCGGTACTGCGGTGACGCGGGCCGGTGGCGTGCCGCCGAGGAACGCGGTCATAAAAAGGTCGATGGGGCCGCTTCCCGGCTTGTCTTCGACGACATCCTGCGTCGTGAGGGCCTGTTGAAAAACCGACGGAAGTGAGAGTGGCACGAGAAACGATCGCGCTTTCGTGAGTGAGAGCGCAGGCCCGCGTCCGGCCCAGCCGACGATGAGCTCGCCTTTCAAGGTTGCGAGCAGAACGCGATCCGCTTGGGGCGTGAGCGCATCGAGCGCCAGCTCAGCCATGTCGTCGCGACTCGATGCGGCTGCGAGGGCCGTGAGCGCATCATCAACAGAGAGGGCTCGCTCTTTGTCACGACGGCGGCGCGCTGCGATGGGCTTTCGCTGGGGGCCTTCCTCAGCGTGGATGAGCCCCATGATCTCGTCGACGATCTCAGCGTCGGCTGGCGGTCGCGGTCGCGGGCGCGTGCGCGGGGGAGAGAGAGCGGGTGCGGAGGCGGAAGCGGTTGCGGAAGCGGGGGCGGGCGCGGGTGAGGAAGCGGGGGCGACCGCTGGGATAGGCGCCGTATCTCCGAGCACGGCTTCTGGCGCCGCGGCAACCACGGGGGTCATGCGAACGGTTGGAGATTCCCAAGCCGGCTGTTCCAAGAGCGGCGCCGGCGCGACCGGAGGCTGCGGCTTAACCACGGCCGTCGGTTCGGTCATCTGCTCCCAGTTGACGAGAACCGATTCTTCCGCTTTCGCGAGCGAGGGCGGGCGAACGTTCCATGTGATTCCGTAATAGCTCTTGAGCGCGCGCGCGAGTCCGCGAATGGTCGCCACCATCGGTTTGACAGGAAACCCCGTGAAAAACTCAATCTCATCTGAGATGCGTTGATCGAACGGATCGGAAACCGCGATCTCGAGAACGCCGTTCGAGAATTCAATCGGCATCACGTGATGTTCGCCTGCAATGTCCTCCGGGATGATTTGGATCATCTCGGGGTCGATGAGGCCGAGAAGGTCGTCGCTCACAAACCCGACGTCGAGCTTTTCGGAGACGTACTTTGCAAGCGCAGTGTCGTCGATAAAGCCCAGCTCAAACAACGATTCCGCGAGGGTTCCGCCGTGGAGTACCGCGTTTTCGTTTGCCGCGCGGACTTGATCGGCCGATACGACGCCACCCTCGATAAGGTCGTTTCCGAGTTTTTCGCTCACGATGGAAAAAGTCTACCAGAAAGGTCAGCGTGGTTGTACACCCCTCGATCCCCGGATAGGCGGCCAGTTCGCTTCTGTGCGTGAGGGTCGGCAGGTGCCGCTCCGGCGCGCCGACGTCCTCGGGTCTGAACTCACTCGCGCGACATAGCCGCTGCTCAAAGGCAAGCGAAATTTTGGCGATCCCATCCCATTTTGCGCTGCAGACCCTGCGGAGGCGCGCCTATGCGAGCCCCTGCCGACCCTACGCGAGTCCGGGCGGACCGCTTCCGGAGACGTTTTTTCTGGGTTTGAGGGCGGTTCGAAGAGTTCACCCGCCGGGTGTCGGCTAACGATCGATCGACCCGCAAGTCTCTTAACCGCCGTTCCAGGAAAACGGCCGGGTTCTGATTGGGCGGACGGGGATTGGGCTTGCTCCGGATCGCGTCCGCAGGGGATGAGGTGCCGATGGGGCGTGGGATTGCCGTTCTCGTGATGTTTGATTTATTTCGTGCAGACTTACAGTTCATGTCAGACCCGAGGACTTCCGCGAGCCGGAGCAAGCCCAAACCCGACCGCCCCACGCTGGTCTTGGTCGTTAACCCGGAACCACGGGTTGTACACCCCGGGCTGAGAGCTCGGCGTAAAGGGCGTCGTACGCGGCCGCCATGTCGCGTGCGTCGAAGCGGGAGACGGCGGCTTCGCGCGCGGCTTCGCGCATCTGCGTCACGCGGTTGTGCGACTCGGAGAGCAGTTTGAGCGTGGCGACAAGCTCGTCGGATTGACGCGGGTCGACAGCCAATGCGCCGTCGTTGCCGAGAAGTTCCGTGAGCGGCTCGATGCGTCCGACGAGGATGGGCGTGCCGACTTCGAGCGACTCGAGAAGGACAAGCGGCAAGTCAATCTTAGCGAATGTATCGTCGGTCGGGAGGAGCGCCACGTCGGCTGCGAGCAGGAGCTCTCGGATGCCGACGACTTCGCCCAAGAACGAGACATTGGAATAGGCGCGCAGTTCGGCCCGGAGGCGGGAATCGATATCGCGCGCGAGCTGGGTTTTGGTGCGGCACGCGAAAACGACGCGGACCCGCGGGGCGGCGAGCGCGAGGCGCGGCACGCACTCGGCGATGAAATTCGCGGTGTTCGAAAATTCGAGATCACCTGCGTAGAGCGCGACAAACGCTTCGGTGTCAAAACCAAATCGGTGCCGTGCGGAGCTGCGGGCGTCGGAACTCGGACATTCGCCAATGGGGATACCGGGTGGAATGCAGACGGCTCCTGGAATTTGGTGCGCGCGAAAACGTGAGACGGTGACGATTCGATCGGCAAAGAGGTTGGGCAAGAGGGATGCGACATCGCGGGGCGCTGAAAGGACGGTCTGTACGGTTTTCTGCGATCGATGAAGTTTTGCAATCGCGCGCGCGACGCTGCTCGTTGTGCGATTCGGCGCGAAAAAATAGTGGACGATGTTGGCGGTGCGCTGGCGCGCGAGGAACCAAGCGACGCGGGCGTTCTCGATGAGGCGCGGGCCAAAGGTTCGTGCGTCGCGGTAAACCGGGACCTGCGTGACGTTTGCGGGGAATGGACTCGCCACGGGACGCGCCGTGAGGACGGTGAAATCTGTGGTCCGCGCGAATGTCACGACGTCGCGGGCGACGTTTTTCCCGCTGTCGTTCCACGGTGGAACGAGCGGCTTCGAAACGATAAGGACACGCGGGGTCACAGGACGGCGTCCAGGATGATGCGTCGGTACGCCGCAGCGATGCGGGGCCACGCAAAGTCGAGGGCGCGACGGTGCGCAGCCGCTGACAAGCGTGAGCGAAGGGCGCTGTCATCGCGGAGTCGCGTGAGCGCGTTGGCGAGGGCGCGCGGCGAATCGGGCGGTACGAGGAGCGCTTCGTGGCCGTCGCGTGCGATGTCGGGGATACGGCCGACGTTGGAGGCAACAATGGGGCGGCCAACCATCATCGCTTCGAGGAGGACACGCGGGGCGCCTTCGCGGCGCGACGGGAGAACGCAGCCATCGTGCGCGGCAAGGACGCGAGCGACTTCATGCGTCGGCACAGCGCCGAGGCAATGTGCGCGAGCCGGCGGTCGCACGGAGCCGCGACCCGCAACGGTGACCTTTAGCCACGGGAGATGATCCATCGCGCGACCAAGCACATCGAGCCCTTTCTCGCGTTCGAGGCGGCCAACAAAAGCCACGCGTGAAAATGTTGAAGCGGGTGGACTTGGCGCGGCCACAGGAACACCCATAGGTATGTGCGCGGCACGTGCGAGAATCCGGGGACCGAGAAACGGAATCGCGTCGACGAGCCATCGATCGCTTCCGTGGCTTACGGCGACGTGCGGACGCCGGGCGAGACGTGCAATGGCGGCGCCCACGACGCCGGCCGGAAGGAGCCAATGCGACACCACGACGTCGGCGTTTCGCGCATGCGTGCGCGCGGCATCGAAGAGCGCGTGGAAGGCGCGCGGGATTTGGGTCGCGGCAAACGGGTTTCGCCGAAGGTTTGCGAGCACGCCGCCGCCGTAAAAGAGACGTGGGTCGCGCGCGTAAGGAACCCTCACGATCTCGATGCGAGGTATTGCGGGAGCGGGAATTTGACGCAAAGGCGCGGAGGCGCCAAGGGAAGAGGTCTCATTCCTTGCGTCTTTGCTCCTTTGCGCCTTGGCGCTGAAATCTTCTGCGGGAGCGGGTGCGGGTGCGGGTGCGGAGGCGGGTGCGGGAGAGGAGACGGGCGCGTGTGGCGCGTCCTTTCGACCAGCTTCGGGAACGAGCACCGTCGCTGGGAACCCCACCGCTTCGACCCATTCGCGGACGAAGTGCCCCGCGTAGTCGCCGTCAAATCGGGGCCAAGACGACGTGAGGACGAGGAGCTTCAAGATCGGATGGGCGCGGCGGCCGGAAGTCGTCGTGCGACCGTTGTCGCGGCGGCACGGCGGAAAGCGGCGCGGGCGAGGATCCAAAGAATTCTTGGAACGTCGCGCGTGAGGCGAATGCCTGATTCTTCGTCACCGTAAATCGGGCGGACGACGACATCGGTGATGCGCGCGCCCTGCAACGTGAGTCGCGAGATGAGGTCGATGGGGTATCCGTAGCGTGGGTACAGGCGGTCAAGCGGAAGCGCCAAAGCCGCTTGTCGCGTGATCACGGTGTATCCGCACTGCGAGTCCGTCAGGTGCGGCGTGCCGCAGGCGAGTCGCGTGAGGCGCGTCAGGATCGCGTTCCCGACGCGACGGACGAACGGCATCGACGCGCGAACCGACGCATGACCGAGGCGGTTCCCCTTGACGTAGTCGGCGTCCCCACTTGCGAGGGGACGGAGAAGCGCACGGAGGTCGCCGGGATCCATTTGGTTGTCGGCCGCCATGACGACGATCCAGTCGGCACCGCGATTGAGCGCTCGAGCGTATCCGGTCGCGATGGCGGCACCGACGCCTCGGTTTGACGCCATGCGAAGGATTGACACGCGTTCGTCACGCACGCGGGCCGCGCGGTCGGCGGTCGCGTCGGTCGAAGCATCGTCAACCACGACAATCTGGTCGATGAAGCGCGGTACGCTGCGGAGCGTACGCACAATGAACTTCTCCTCATTGAACGCGGGTACGACGACGGCGATTTGTCGTCCATAAAGCATGGCTGCCTTCTAGCACGCGGCTCTGCGACGCGCCACGCCGGGCGCGCGGGTCTCAGCGCGGGTTAGGTGTCGTCGACGGAGCGGGTGCGGGTGCGGGTGTTGCGGCACGCGCCGGTTCGTTTTTTAGGTCGTCTTCGATCCGCTTCACGACGGCTTCGAGCCCCGTCAGGTTGCGCGCAACGCCGATGAACGATTTGACCGCCGCGGCGGCCTCTTTCTCCAACCCCGCATCGCGGTACAACCGAACGAGACCCCACCACGGCCGCGCCGCATGAATGCCGTCCTCTTTTCTTGCGAGGTCAGCCGCCGTGCGAAATGTGCGTACCGCCGCTTCGGATCGTCCGGCCAATTTGTGGGCCGTGCCGATCGCGTAGAGGATGCGCAAATCTTTGGGGCGGCGTTCGAGAATCTTCTCGAGGTCAGCGAGCGCCGACTCTTTCCCAGCGACGAGCGCGCGGAGCGCCATGGCGAGGTCGGGAACTGGGGTTTTGGTCGTCGGCTGGGAAGCGGCGGCTCCACGTTTCGCATCTTTTTCGGCGCTGTTTGGGACGGTCGGCGTCGGCGCACCGAGAACGACCACGGCGATGAAACTGGCAACCATCATCATCTCTATAGTAGATGAAACGAGGGCGACGTTCCACGAGGAGGCGAAAATGAGTGAGAGTTTGTCACCGTCGAGAACTGGCGCAGCGATACCGATGGCGGTTGCCGCATTTCTGTTTGTGGCACTCGTCACCATGTCGGTCGCGTCGTATGGAGCGCTGCCTGAGAAGATCCCCGTTCATTTCAGCTTATCGGGTGTACCCGATGGCTGGTCGGAGAAGGTCATTGGCGCGTGGTTTCTCCCCATCGTTGCGGTCGTGATGAACCTCATCTTCTGGGGATGTGCGTGGATTGTGCGCAACAAGCCGACCTGGGTCAACGTTCCGAGAAGAGCTGAGTTTGTGGCGCTTTCTCCCGAGGCCCGCGCGCCCGTGACCGCGATGCTCACGCATTTCCTCGCGTGGATCGCCGCACTGGTCGAGGGGCTTTTCATCTTTATTCAAGCGGGAATGTTCGCGGTGGCGATGGGAACGTGGACGCTTCTCCCCGGGTGGCCGTTCATCGGTTTCATTGGCGTCTTCGTCGTTTACATCGTCGTGATGTATGTGCGCATCGCCCGCGCAATTCGACGCGCAACTACCGTTTCGACGCCATCTTGATCGACGCCTCGGCTTCGCGCTGCGCGGCTTTGAGCGCGTCTTCGGGCTTTGCGAGTCCGCGCAGAACTTTCGACAGCGCCTTTTGGAGCGGCGTCCAAACGTGCCGCATCTCGGGGACGGCCGGTGTTGCGACGGCGCGTTCGAGTTGCCCGCGAAACGCCATGAGGATGGCGTCGGTTTTGACCTTTGGATTGTCGTAAACGTTAGCGTTCGCGACAGGCTGCCGACCGACGAGTGCGCGCTCGAGCGCTTCCTCATCGCGCGTCAGGTGCTCTGCGGCTTTGGCGGCCGCGGCAATTTTCGTCGACTTTGCTGAAACGATAACGCCCTCCGATGTGAAGAGCGTCGCGGCGGCCATCCCGGTCGCGCTCACCCCTGGGAGCGGTGCGACGCCAAAATCGACCGACTCGATGTCTCCCAAAAACCACGGACCCTGAATGACCATCGCTGCTTTCCCCGCGTTGAACAGGTTCGACACGAGGCCGCCCGAGACCTCTTTGGGGACGACGCCGTGCTCCGCGTCGAGTGCGCGCGCGAACGCGAGGGCTTTCGCCTGCTCGGGCGAATCGAGCGCGGGCGCGTTTTGCACGGTCAGGAACTTCGCGCCAAACCCGTGCATCCACGGTGCGTGAAAGAATGGGTCGCCGTTTTCGTAGACCAGCCCGAAAACTCCCTTCGCCTTGTCGGTCGCCGCTTTCGCGACTTGGACCATTCGGTCGGTCGAAGGTGGCGGGTCTTTTACGAGTGCGCGGTTGTAAAAGAGGGCGAGCGGTTTCACGGCGAGCGGGAGCCCAAAGAGCGAGCCGCGCTGAACGAAGGCGTCAAGCGCGGGGCGAATAAATCGGCGCGCAATCGCTTCGGTCATGTGCGCGTCGAGCGGCGCGATGAGCCCGGTCTTTGCCCAGTCGCCAATCCGGTCGTGCGCGAAGATAAAAAGGTCGGGGCCATGCCCGCGTGGGATGGCGTTCGATATTTTGTCGGGGAGCGCGTCGAACGGGACGGCGAGGAGCTCGATCGTAAAGCCCGCGGCACGGGCGTTGATGCGTGCAGCGGAGGCTTCGAGCGCGGCCCGCTCCTTAGCGCGGTAGCTGTGCCAGAGCATGAGTTTTACGGCTTCGGGTGCCGATGCGGAAGAAGAAGCTAAACGCAAAGGCGCGGAGACGCCAAGTGGCGAGCCTTCTTTCCCTGGGTCTTTGCGGCTTGGCGCCTTGGCGTTGAAATCCCCTGCGGGAGCGGGCGGCAGCTTCGGCGAGTCTTTGCAGGAAAGGAGAACGAGCGGAAAAAGCGAGAGGCACGCGACGAAGTGTTTCATCCGCGCGCTCATAGCAAAGCCCCAATCCCCGGTTAAGCGATTCGTTCGCTCGTGAGCGTGAGGGTCGACAGGAGCCCGCTTCGGCGCGCCGACGTCCTCGGGTCTGATTTGAGACGGGCGAACGGTCCACGGTTCAGAGGCTCGCGAAAGCTCGGTGGTCCCAGCCGTTATCGCGCTGCAGACCCTGCGGAAGCGCGCCTCTGCGGCGCCCCTGCCGACCCCACGCAAATCAGGGTGGACCGCTTTCCGGAGACGTATTTTCTGGGCTTGAGGGCGGTAAGAAGATATCACCCGCTGGGTGTCGGCTGACGATCGAGCGACCCCCAAATCTCGTAACCGCCGTTCCAGGGAAACGGCCGGGTTCTGACTGGGCGGACGGGGATTGGGGACGCAAAGGCTCGCATCCGCAGGGGATGAGGTGCCGATGGGGCGTGGATTTGCCGTTCTCATGATGTTTGATTCGTTTCGTGCAGACTCACATTTCATGTCAGACCCGAGGACTTTTGCGAGCCGGAGCGATCCCAAACCCGACCGCCCCATTCTGATCTTGGCGGTTAACCGAGAATCAAGAATAGCAAAGCGGGGAGTGAAGTTCCAGCGAGATCGCGTCCATGTTATAGAGACGATCGCCATGCTTTTCGTGATCGACATCGGCAACACCAACACCGTGCTCGGCGTTTACGACGGCGCGACGCTCGGTGAGCACTGGCGCATCGAGAGCAAGAAGGGGCGCACGGGCGACGAATACGGCGTGTTGCTTCGGCAACTCCTCGCGGCGTCGAACTTCAACCCGCGCGTGGTGTCGGGCGCCATCATCTCGTCGGTCGTGCCGCCCCTCACGCACACGTTTGAAGAGATGGTCGAGCGCCATTTTGGCGTGCGCGCGCTCGTCGTCGGGCCAGGGCTCAAGACGGGGATGCCGATTCTGTACGAGAATCCGCGCGAGGTCGGTGCGGATCGAATCGTCAACGCGGTCGCGGCGTACGAAAGCGTCAAGGGCGGTGCCATCGTCGTCGATTTCGGGACGGCGACGACGCTCGATTGCGTGACGCCGGCCGGCGAGTATTTGGGCGGTGCGATCGCGCCTGGAATCCAGATTTCGGCGGACGCGCTTTTTCACCACGCGTCGAAGCTTCCGCGCGTCGATTTCGTGCGGCCCAAAACAGTCGTCGGACGAAATACGGTTCACAGCATGCAGGCGGGAATCTTATTCGGCTACGTTGGCCTCGTCGACGGTCTCGTCACGCGCTCCAAGGCGGAGCTTGGGTTTCCGGTGACCGTCATCGCGACGGGCGGGCTCGCGCCGGTCATTGCGCCCGAGTCGTCGACGATCGATCGCGTCGATGAATTCCTGACGCTCGAGGGGCTTCGAATCCTCTTCGATCGAAATCGGTAAGTCGCGTATCAAATCGAACCACGCGCGGCCCATCGTTCCCTGCCTCGGGAAGCGCGGTCCCGGGCAGAGACGTCTCTAACGCATCGCGCCCATCACCCCACACGGTCCAAGCGCGCGCGGAATCGTCCGTGTCTTCGCCCTGCTTCGTGCGCGGTTCGTTTCTCGGATTGAAATTTCGTACGTGGCACCGGCATTGCTCTCTCGTTCTGCTGGCCGCCGAGACGCGGCCGGGGAACCTGAAGGAGGTGAAAGAGATGGCTAAGATCATGAAATCGACAGATTCGTCGAGTCTGGCGGAGGTCGTGGATCGAATCCTCGACAAGGGAATCGTTATCGATGCGTGGGCCAAGGTGTCATTGGTCGGCATCGAGCTCCTTTCGGTGGAAGCCCGCGTCGTGGTTGCGTCGGTCGAGACGTACCTGAAGTACGCCGAGGCGATCGGATTGACGGCAACAGCAGCCGCACCGACCGCGTAAGGACGAGGGACTTCGCGTTGCCTGCCCGGGAGCGGCTTTCGGGTCGCCTCTCGGGCAGGACCGCGTCGATGAGAGAAGGAGAGGTAACCATGGACCTACATTTCACGAGCTTCAACGCCGAATGGGCCCGCGCGTTTCGACGAGACCTCACGGCGGGCCTTCAGCAGCGTCGCGATTTTCTGAACAAGATGCGAAATCATACGTTTGCGTTTTTGGCGAGCGCGGCTCGGGAGCGACGCGAGGCGGCAAACGATTTCCGGCAACGGGCGCACCGGGAGTCGGAGGGTCGGCATTTGTTCAGAAGTGAGCTGCGGTCGGATGTTCACGCACTCCGCAGCCGGTTCGCGTTCGGTCTTCAGCAGATGGCCAAGGAGCTTCAGGCGACGTCGGAGGCTTTCCGTGGCGCATCTCGTGGTGGAGGCGGAGCGTCGTTTCGCAGGAATACGGGGGGAGCCGCGCATTCGGCGTCGAGTCAAATGGACGACACCGAATTCACAGCGACGTACGACGGTCGCGACGCGGTGTCGGGGTCGCGGCATTCGAAGAAACGCCACAGCTAACGATAGGGAGGGCGACGCATGGCGAATGGAAACGGGTGTGGTCTCGCGGCCGTCGACGAGGCCTCGAGCGGCTTGGCCAGTGCTTCGGAGCTAGCGGCGGTCAGCGTCGAGGCGGGTGACTGCTTCGTTGCGACGCCCGAGGTCCGCCGTTTGGCGGAGCGGGCGCTCGTCTATCTAAACGCCGGCTACCCCGTTCACTTTTCCGGCCCGGCCGGAACGGGAAAGACGACGCTCGCCCTCCACGTCGCGGCTCTTCGAGGCCGCCCCGTCAGCCTCATGCATGGCGACGACGAGTTTGGCTCGAGCGACCTCGTGGGCGGCGAGTACGGCTACCGAAAATCGAAGCTCGTCGACAACTTCATCCACTCGGTGCTTCGAACCGAAGAGACGATGAACACGCTGTGGGCCGACAACCGACTCACCTTGGCGTGTAAGACTGGCGACACGCTTGTGTACGACGAGTTCACGCGGTCGCGTCCCGAGGCGAACAACGCGCTCCTTTCGGTGCTCGAGGAACGGCTCTTGACGGTGCCGACGCGCCGCGGGGGTGACGGGTTTCTCGAAGTGCACCCCGAGTTTCGCGCCATCTTCACGTCGAACCCCGAGGAGTACGCCGGCGTCCACCGAACGCAGGACGCGCTCGTCGATCGATTCATCACGATCCGCATCGAGCATTACGACCGCGAAACCGAGGTCGAGATCACGCGCGCCAAGGGGGGCATCGGGCGCGACGAAGCGGAGGTCATCGTGGACATCGTTCGCGACCTCAGGCGAATGCGGGTGTCGAAGCAAGGGCCGAGCCTTCGTGCGAGCATCATGATCGGTCGCGTCATGAGTCAGGAGGGCGCGCACCCACGGCAGGGCGATGCGTTTTTTGGCGAGATTTGCCGCGACGTTCTCGGAGGTCTCACGGCCAAGATCACGCGGGACGGCGAGCGCGGGATCACGTCGACCGTCGATGAAGTTGTCGCCAAGCACTTGAAGGAAGAGCGGCGGGACAAGAAGCGTCGGCCGTTTAGCGAGGTCGCGGTTGCGAGAAAGGGGGGTTAAGGGCGATGGCGGTTCCAGTTCGCGGAATTCAAGACGTCAAGACGCTCGGGTTCTTGCGGGGAAGCGGCGCCCACGGAAAGGACCAGCACGTCTTCCTGTTTCGGCTCGCGACGCTCGAGCTTGAGCGGACGCGCCGGTTGCGTGAACGAGAGGCGGCCGTGAAGCGGATGAACGCGGTCGATGCGCGGCTTGTGGAGGTTGAGCGGTTGATCCAGAACCAGCAAGAGGCGCTTGGTGTCACGCGAAATCGTGCACAGGCCGGCAACGCCGCGCGTGCTCTGGCCACCGCCGGTCGAGCGCGTCGCGTGCTCCGGTACGGGAGGTGACGGCGTCGTGCGAATTAAGCTGAACTGCCTTTCGTGTGGGCACACGATGGAACTCAGCGAAGCGTATGAGGACTTCGAGGGCGAGGTGCGGTGCTGGGGCTGCCAATCGTCGCTTGAGGTTGTGCTTCACGAAGGCAAGCTTCGATCGATTCGCAGAATCTCCAGCGAAGCGAATGGGGCGTCGTCCCGTCGGGGCGAGGCGCGCGTAAACGAAGAAGAAAGGTGAGCGATGCCACGTGAAGGGCGCTATCTCTACGGACTCGCCCGGACGGACAAGGATCTCGATTTCGGGGCGATCGGGCTTGAGTTCGCGGGTGCGCCGGGCCGCGTCCACACCGTGCGCGTCGATTCGGTCGCCGCGGTCGTCAGCCCATTTGCGGGCACCGACAAGGTGATGCCACTTCGAAAAAACCTCGAACCGCACCACCGCGTGATCCGTGAGGTGATGAAGACCGTGACGATTGCGCCGCTCGCGTTTGGTCATGTGGCGAAGAGCGAAGACGCCGTGCTGAGCACGCTTCGGCGAAACCGCGACAACATTCGGGACGGGCTCGATCGCGTGGACGGCATGGTCGAACTGTCGCTCAAAGTGAAATGGGACGTCGACAACATTTTCGAGTACTTCGTCGGACTCGATTCGGATCTCGCGGCGTATCGCGATGAAATCTTTGGTCGCGCGTATGCGCCCGGGCAGCCCGAGAAGCTGGAACTCGGGCGAATGTTTGAACAGCGGCTGACCCACGAGCGCGAAGTCGACACCGATCGCGTCGTCGAGGCGTTTGGGCCGGCCTGCAGCGACGTCAAGGTCAATCCGCCGAAGAACGAAAAGAGCGTCATGGATCTTGCGTTTCTCGTGCCGCGCGACGGCGTCGCCGCGTTCGAGGAATGCTTGTCGGAGGTCGCGTCGGGGTTTCCGGCGCAGTACACGTTTGATTTCGGCGGCCCGTGGGCGCCATTCAACTTCGTCGAGATCGACCTTCGTCAGGTCGAGTGAGGTGGAGACGTGGGGCTTTTGAGAGGACTGTTAACGGTGTTTGAGAAAGTCGCCGCTGAGGCCGACGCGGAGATGTTCAACGAGGACGCGGTCCGCGCTGAGCTCACGGATCTGTATTTCAAGTTGGAGGCCGGGGCGGTGAGTGAGGAGGAGTTTGCGCGACGCGAGGCGGAGCTGGTTTTGCGGCTCGAGGAGATCGAGAGGCGCGGGCGGCAACGGGGGCGACATGGACGGAGCTAGCGGGAAAAGAGTTTTTGTCAGGAAGGCAAGAAGGCAGAAATCAGTTCTGGCGCTTTCGCGGCAGCGGCGGGTCAGCCTTTGCGAGACGCTCGACCGTGTGCTCAACAAGGGCGCGGTGGTCGCGGGCGACGTCATCATCTCGGTTGCGGGCATTGACCTCGTTTATGTTGGGGTCAACCTCGTCGTTGCCTCGCACGACACGATGCGGGCGTGGTCGGAAGCGGGCGCGGAAGCGGGCGCGGGAGCGGGCGCGGATGCGGAAGCGGGAGCGGGAGCGGGAGCGGGGGCATAGACGATGCGTGTGTGTGACGTTCGCGGTCGGCCGAGTGACTTTGAAGCGTTCGCTGAAACGAACGACGTGCCGAAACCGAAGTTGCCGCGACGCGTGAATCTCGAGCCCGAGAAGGTTGAAGAGGGGCTCGTGAAACTTGTTTTATCGCTCGTCGAGCTGATTCGCCAGCTGATGGAAAAACAGGCGCTTCGGCGCATCGAGAGCGGGAGCCTTTCGGTCGACGAGGTCGAGCGGCTTGGGACGGCGCTCGCGCGGCTCGAACAGAAAATGATCGAGCTTAAGGCGCACTTCAAAATCGACAGCCTCAACATCGATCTCGGCCCACTGGGAAATCTCTTCGATGAGGTGAACCAACATGGAACGAACACAACCAAAAGTTATTCACGCAACCAACACGAGTAACCTCGCTGATATCCTCGAGCGGGTTCTCGATAAGGGGATCGTCATCACCGGCGATATCAAGGTGAAGTTGGTCGACATCGAGCTTTTGTCGATCCAGATTCGGTTGCTTGTCTGCTCGGTCGACAAGGCGCGTGAGATGGGGATCGACTGGTGGCTGCGAAACCCAGACTTTTCGTCGACGGCGGTTCCGGTTCCAGCGAGCGTCAAGGCGGTGACTGAGGGCGGCGAGCGAGAAGAGTTGGCCGAATTGAAACGGCGGCTGGTTACGCTCGAGCAGAAGGCCGTCGTCGCACCGAGTTGAGAGCGTCCGCGCGGGACTCATTGCTAAAGGAGCATGGTGGCTCGATAATGGTTCCATGCGGGGCTACGCTTCACTCGGCGTTTGGTCCTCTTGCTGCGCGCTCCTCGCGGCTTTTGGCTGCACCACAAAAAAGGAAAGCACGTCGAGAACCATCGCGACCATTCACAAGCTTCCCGCCGATTTCCTCCCAGCCGTAGCGAGCTCGATCCAGCAGATTGTGCTGCTCGTCGACGAGCGGCCTGGGCAGAGCGGCATCTATGAAGCGTCGCAGGACGTGACCTGCCAAACGGTCGAAGGACTGCAGACCTGCACCGACATCGGGAACTTCGACTCCGACTCGAATCTCGAGGCGCGCGTCCGCGTGCAGGGAACGCCGTTCGCGTCTCAGTCGACTTACACGATGTTTATCCAGCGCGCGCCCGTCGGTGAGGGGATCCGCCTCGTGGGAGAGATCCAACGTCTGGACGGAGGCGTCCTCGAGACAGTCGCAAACGCCGAGGCAACCACGACGGACGAGGGTGGGCTCATCGACTTTGGGAGCGGCCAGAAAACGGTCACGCTCACGTATGCCTGTGCCCCATACATCGCCTGCCGCAGTGCCGACACAATTCCACCCGAGACGACCATCACCGGCGCCCCCGGCGTGCTCGCGACGCTCCCAGCCGTCTTCTCGTTCGTCTGCAACGAATCGGTCTGCTCGTTTGCGTGTTCCATCGACGATGCGGGCGCGACGGCGTGCACCTCCCCGCATACGATCGCCTCGCTCGCCGACGGCACCCACACGTTCTTCGTTCGTGCGACCGACGACGCCGGAAACGCCGACCCAACGCCGGCGCAAGTGACTTGGACGTCAGACGGGACTCGACCCTTCTCATCCCTCTCGATCGACGGCGCGGCCTTTGCGTTCGGGAGCCAGGTGAGCGTCAGCGGAACGGCGTCCGACAACCTCTCGGGGCTCGCCCTCCTCGAGGTGTCGACGGACGGTGGGGGGAGCTGGGTCGCTCGGCCCGTTGACGGCGGTGCTTGGAGTCACACTTTCCCGGCGGCGATCTTCTCGCACCGAGTTCTCAGTCGCGCGACGGACGACGCGGGAAATGTCGAGACGCCGGACGGTGGGGCTGTGATCTACACGACGGCCCTTCCCGCGATCGACTTGCTGGGGTACACGAACCGAGAGTTGAATCGGGAGATCTGTCGCGGCGTCCCAGGCGCGACCGGGCTCTGGAGGCCCCGAGGCGTTACGCTTTACGGAAGCTGGCTCTACGTCGTGGACAGTAACAACAACCGTGTCCTCGCGTTCAGCAGCTCAGGGGGAAACCCGATCGATCACATCGCGGACGGCGTCATCGGGCAACCGGACCTGGACAGCTGCGGCGCCCGACTCACGGCCACCGGCCTGAATGGCCCGACCCACATCGCGACGGGTGACATCGACATGTGGACGACGGCCCTATTTGTGTCGGACACGGCAAACAACCGGGTCATCGCCTACGCGACGGCGAAGGGGGTTTGCATCCCACCTTGCGTCTTCGCCACACCCGACGCCGGCTGGGTCCTCGGCCAGACCGACTTCACGACCGCCGACGCTGGGTCGGGCCTATCGCAAATGAACGGCCCGGAAGGGCTCGCGTTCGACGGCAAGTGGAAGCGCCTGTTCGTCGCCGACCGGAACAACAACCGAGTCCTGATCTTCGCGATCGACGCCGGCCTCACGACAGGACAGCCGGCGATCGCGCAAATCGGCGACCCGACGTGCCCCCCGTATTCGGCTTCGGTCACGTGCCTAAGAACCCCACGCGGAGTCGTGCACGACCCCGAGTTTGACCGGCTCTTCGTGTCGGATTCGGCAAACCGGGTGCTCGTCTTCAACCTGGATGGTGGCCTCCCGATTTTCGACGGCGGCGGCGTCGAGGCGGCGAATCTTTTGGGCCAGACCAGCTTCACGGGGCAGAACAGCGGGACGTCCCAGTCGGCCTTTTCGTCGCCCGCGGGAATCGCATACGCCTCAAACAAGTTCACCGGCATGCGGCGCCTCTTTGTCGCGGACGAATACAACAACCGCGTGCTTGCCTTCGACGTCTCGGCGATGACAGACGCCAGCGTGCCGAAGCTCGCCGTGACCGTGCTCGGGCAGTCGCGCTTTGATGCCGGCGGCGCTGGCGTGGGTTCCGGGATGAGCGAACCACGCGGCGTCTGGGCCTCCGACAGCAATCTCATCGTTGCCGACTCGCGCAACAACCGGATCCTCTTCTTCAAGCTCGACGGTGGCTCGGCCGACGACGGGAGCGACGCGGGCTCACTCCTCGGGCACCATGACCCGTCTGGATTTCCCGTCTGGGACAGCGACTGCTCGAACGGTCCAAACCGCGTGAACATCAACGCGCCGAGCGTCGCGGTCGCTGACGGTGCGCGGCGTCGAATCTTCGTTGCCGACATCGGCGGCGAGTTCGGCGACGTCGCGCGCGTCCTCGTCTTTCCGACCGATGACGCCGGTGAGATCGCCGACCGCACCGCGAGCGCCGTGCTCGGGCAGCCCGACTTCGCCCACTGCTATCGCCCGCATTCCCAGCCAGTCGGTGGAAACGCCGCGACCGACCCACGCCGCGACGTCGGGATCGTCTGGGGCATGGAGCTCGACCGCGCGCGCAATCTCCTTTTCGTGAGCGACTACGCCCTCGGTCGAATATTGGTGTGGGACGTCGCGAATCTCGTGAGCGGGGCGCCCGCGAGCTACGTTCTCGGGAAACCCGACTTTGACGGCGGAGCCTGGGCGAGCGCGCCGACGGCGACGAATCTGAGCAGCCCAACACATCTCGCCCTAGATGCCACGCGCAATCGACTCTTCGTCGCCGATTTTTACAGGAACGGCGTCGTCGTCTTCGACGTGACAACCCTTTCGAATGGGCAAGCCGCGACAAACGTCTTGGGTCAGGGGAGCCTCACGACCGCCGATGCGGGAAGCGGTGCGAGCGGCCTGCGAGGCCCGCTCGGGGTCGCGCACCAGGTCAGCACGAACCGCCTTTTTGTTTCCGACTTCTACAACGCGCGGGTCGTTGTCTTCGACCTCGCGAACATGACGACAGGGATGGCCGCCTCATTCGTGCTCGGCAAGACGAGCCTCACGGCGGCACTCGGGGCCCCCGCGAGCCAGACTGAGCTGGTGAGCCCGCTCGGCGTAGCGGTTGACGACACCCGAAAGCGCCTTTTTGTGGCCGAGTACTTTGCAAGTCGTGTGGTCGCGTTCGATCTCGCGAGCGGCCCGACGAACGGGATGCCAGCCTTTAATGTGATCGGACAGCGCGACTTCCAGACGATCGACGCGGGCATCGGGGCACAAGGGCTTTATGTCGCCGGTGGGGTGAACCTCGACCCGACTGGCCGCAGGCTTTACGTGGGGGATTGGGGCGGCGCACGCCTTCTCGTGTTCGACGTCGGCCCCTGAGAAAGCCAACCGCGGGCCTCATCCCGCCTCCGCTCCCGCACCCGCATCCGCGCCCGGTCCCGCATTCCGCTCCCTCATTCTGCTCCCACTCCCACTCCCGCATCCGCCCCCGCTCCCGCTCCCGCGTCCGCATCCGCTCCCGCATCCGCATCCGCTTTCCTTCGCTCATCGCCTCCTCTCTCACCGCCTCGCGGGCCCTTTTCCTCGCGGGGGCCGCGCTCGGCGGTTTCGAGAGGAGGTTCTGATGCATCACTTCATCGCTTACGACGTCGCGTTTCAGCTCGCCGCTTCCGTTCGTCCCCTGCTTGATTCGCTTCGCCGCAAAGATCGCTCTCTCGAAGATCAGCTTCGACGCGCCATTGCGAGCATCGTGTTGAATATCAGTGAGGGTGATGGCAAATCCTCTCTCCGCGATCAAGCGCGGTTCTTTGAGATCGCGAGGGGAAGCTGTCGTGAAGCGCGTGCGGCTCTCCGGCTCGCGGCGATATGGGGATACATCGACGAGCTGACCGTCGCCGAAAACGACGCGATTGCGGATCGAGTTTGCGCTTTGCTCTCGCGCCTTATCGTACAAGCTTCGTTAACATCGCGATGACGCGCGACAGCAACGAGCCGATGTCAGCGGGCGCGTCGTCAATGAGGTCAAGGAGCGCGGCTGACTCACACGCTTCGCCCCGCGCAATCGCGTAACATCTGCGCTTATCGGCCTTCGCGACGCGCCCCGCGCCCTCGGCGACGTTCGTGAGAACCGAGAGCGACGCTCGGCGAAACTGATTACGCAAGACTTGATTCGCGATCGGGAGTCGCTGAGCGAGACGAGTGAAGTCTCGAGCCACGCGGTAGCAGTCGAGGCGCTCGAGGGACGAAGACGCGGAAACGATGGCGGTAGGGGTTGCGGTAGCGGTCGGCGGTTGCGGCATAAGATCTCCTTTTCGTAAGGGTGAGCCGAATCTTTCGGCCCTTAACCGAAGCGCGGAGCGCGAAGGGGGCCGAAAGTGAGGCGAACCGTCGAAAGCAGAACCCGCCTCCGCTCCTAGCGCTTGCTGCCCCGTCGGTCGAGCGGCAGTGTCAGCGTAAACCGCACCGCGTTTTCGATGTTCGCGGCGACGAGCTCACCGCCCTCTTCCCTTGCGATCTGCCGCGACAAAAAAAGTCCGAGGCCAGTTCCATGGGCCTTCGTCGTATAGAACGGCCGAAACAGGCATTTAAGCGCATCCGCCGCAATGGGGGGGCCGTCGTTTTCGATGTCGACGATCGCCCGTTCGGTCGCGACCTCCAAGCGCGTGCGAACGCGCAGAATGCCGCCGTGGTGCGCGAGAGCATCGAACGCGTTTTTGACCAGGTTGAGAAGAATCTGCTTCACGCCGTCCACGTCCTGGTGCATGAGCGGCAAAGAATCGTCGAAGGACGTTTGGACTTCGATCCCGCGTTCCCGGCACTCGGACGCGGTGAAGCGGAGCACGTCGCCAACGATGTCCTTCAGATTCGCGAGCTCGCGGTGGGGCGTTCTCGTCACCGTGAAGTCGACGGTGCGCCGCAAAAGAACATGCATTCGCTGAACGTTCTCGAGCGCGGTCGCCGTGAAGTTCGCAGCGCCGTCTTTGTTCTCGACGAAGCGCTTATGCAAATGCTGGAGGCTCGAACCGATGATGGTGAGCGGATTACCAAGTTCGTGGGCGATGACCGCCATGAAGCGACTGATGCTCGCGAGCTTCTCCATTTGAGCGCGCGGGACTCTGACCACGTCGTCAGAGACTTGCGCCGTATTCGTGTGCAACGCGCCATCGGCTTTGAGCGCCCGCTCGACGGTTTCAACCATGACGTCGTTCTGGAACGGCTTATCCAAGTACGCAAAGAAGCCCTGCTCGAGCGCGAGCCGTCGGAGAGCGTCATTCCCATACGAGGTCATGATCACCGAACGCAGTTTCGGCAGTCGCGCGCTCATCTCGCCCATAAGCGCAAGACCGGTTGAATCGGGAAGGCGGTAGTCGACCACCGCGACCTCGCAGTCGAAGCCAGCCGCAATCGCGCGGAGGGCGCCGGCCGCCGTGTGCGCCGTTTGGACGACATGACCGCGCTCCATCAGGATTTCGGCGAGGAGCCAACACATATGCTCCTGGTCGTCGACGACAAGAATTCGGCCGCGGGGCGTTCCTTCAGCTTCTTGGGACCGCGGCATGGGACGCCACCTCGAACCCGTGGTGTCGGAGCTTTAGGCGCAACGTTTTGGGATCCACCCCGAGGCGCTTCGCCAACTGCGCACCGCTCGTTTGTTTCTGATGAAGGAGGTGCTGCAAGAGCAAACGCTCGGCCGTCTCGGCGGCTTTGGCGCCCAGCGCCTTCAAATCGAACGACGCCGAGCCAAGGTCGACTTCGAATTCAATCTTGAGCCGATCGGTGTCGCCGGCTCCTTTCGAGACGGCCCCTTCCAGAGCGCCTTCAACGCTGTCCGCAGAAATCTCCTTCGGCAGGTGCTCGGGACAAACGACATCGTCCGCGAGTACGACGGCGGACTTTATGGTGCTTTCGAGCTCGCGAACGTTTCCTGGCCACTTGTAAGCCTCGAGCTTTTCGATCGCCGCTCCCGATAGTTTGCGGGCTTTTGCCCGGAACTCCCGCGCGTAGCGATGAAGGAAGTGCTCGGCAACGAGTCGAATGTCGCCGTTCCGTTCGCGAAGCGGCGGCAAGTTGATCGTCATCTCCTGGAGTCGGTAAAAAAGGTCTCGCCGAAACTTACCGTTTTGGATCGCCTCGGGCAGGTCAATGTTCGTCGCCGAGATCACGCGAACGTCGAGGTGGACCTCCTCGCGGCTCCCGACGCGCTGCATCGTTCGCTCCTGAAGCAATCGCAGGAGTTTTGTTTGGTACAGCATCGGGAGGTTCCCGATTTCGTCGAGAAAGAGCGTCCCGCCTTGCGCGAGTTCGAGCCGTCCGATCCGCGACGCCACGGCGCCCGTGAACGACCCCTTTTCAAACCCAAAGAGCTCACTTTCGATGAGGCTCTCGGGGAGCATGGCGCAATCGACGACGACGAACGGTCCGCCCTGGCGTTTGCTCGCGGTGTGAATCGCGCGCGCGAACAGCTCCTTCCCGGTTCCTGTTTCGCCAAGGAGCAGCATGTTGACTTCGGGCACCGCGAACTTGAGAGCGAGCGCGTGGGTCTCGCGAAACGCGACGCTTTCGCCCACAAGCACCGGAGCTTCGCGCAGCCTGTCGCAGTGAAACGCGAGAAGGGTATCGACCGATGCGAGCAGCGCTTCGTTGTCAAACGGTTTGCTGATGAAATCGGTCGCGCCCGCCTTGATGGCCCGGACGGCGGCCCGAATGTCCCCGAACGCGGTGATCATAACGACCGGTGTCTCGGGCGCGTTCTTTCGTAAGCGGTGCAGCGTCTCGATTCCATCGAAGCCCGCCAAGTTGAGGTCGAGAAGAACGAGGTCGGGCGGGCTTTCCCGCGCGACTTTGATCGCCGCGTCATGGCCGTGAGCACAATCGGCGGTGTGCCCGCGCTCGTTCAGCAGCGCGGTGAGGAGGTTACAGAGCGCCTCTTCGTCATCAACGATCAAGATGTGCGCCATCAAAATTCCTTTCTTGACTGGTTCATCTTAACCCTCTTGTCGGCATCTGGCACACGGGAATCCGCGCCCTGCACCTCCTGGATCGCCGCGACGATTCGTTGTCGCGTGATTTTGAGCCGCGCGGGATCCGCATCCGGGTGCGCTTCGATGAAATCGCGAACGGTGAGTAGCGCCGCTCGTCGACAAACCGTCTCGATGTCCGCGCCCGTTAGCCCTTCCGAACGCTTTGAAAGCTCCGCGATATCAACATCGTTCGCAACGGGTTTCCCCTTGAGATGGACTTTAAGAATCTGCGCGCGCCCGTCGCCATCCGGCGGTGGTACTTCGAGCAACAGATCAAAACGCCCCGGCCGAAGGAGCGCCGGGTCGAGCCGATCCTTTCGGTTGGTCGCCGCGATCACGAGGACGCCCTTCAACTCCTCGACGCCATCCATCTCGGTTAGGAGTTGGCTGATCACGCGCTCGGAGACGCCTGAATCGTGACTCGAGACGCTTCTGATCGGGGCGAGCGCGTCGATTTCGTCGAAAAAGACGATGCACGGCGCGGCCTGGCGGGCCTTCTTGAAAACTTCTCGCACGCCGCGTTCACTCTCGCCCACGAACTTTGAGAGAAGCGCTGGCCCCTTGACCGAGATGAAGTTGACGCCGCTTTGCGACGCGATGGCCTTCGCGAGCAGCGTCTTTCCGGTGCCGGGCCGCCCGTGGAGAAGAATTCCCTTCACGGCGCGCACGCCTGCGTGGCGAAGGAGGTTGTCGTACTTGAGCGGCCACTCGACGGCCTCGCGCAATTCGCGCTTGACGTCGTCGAGACCGCCCACTTGATCCCACGCGACGTCCGGCACTTCGACGAAAACCTCGCGAATCGCCGACGGCTCAACTTCGGCGAGCGCCGTGAGGAAATGCGCCATCGTCACTTTCAGCGAGAGGAGCAGCTCGTACGAAAGTTCGTGGCTCGCGAAGTCGATCTCGGGCATCACCGTGCGGAGCGTCGTCATCGCCGCCTCGCGACACAGCGCCTCGAGATCGGCGCCGACGAAGCCGTGCGTGATGGCCGATAGTTTTGCGATGTCGACGTCGTCCGCGAGCGGCATGCCGCGCGTGTGGATGTCGAGAATCTCGCGGCGCGCGTTGGCGTCCGGGATGCCGATTTCGATTTCGCGGTCGAACCGGCCCGGGCGACGAAGCGCGGGGTCGAGGACGTTCGGCAGATTTGTGGCGCCGATGACGATCACTTGGCCGCGCGATTCGAGGCCATCCATGAGCGCGAGGAGTTGCGCGACGACGCGCTTTTCAACGTCGCCCTGAACGTTTTCGCGCTTGGGTGCGATGGCATCGAGCTCGTCGAGGAAGATGATACAGGGCGCGTTCTTGCTCGCTTGCTCGAAAATCCCGCGGAGCTTCGCTTCGCTCTCGCCGTAAAACTTGTGGATGACCTCGGGCCCGCTTACCGAGATGAACGCGGCCTCGGTTTCGTGTGCCACGGCGCGCGCGAGGAGGGTCTTGCCGGTTCCGGGTGGGCCGTGCAGGAGAACGCCTTTGGGCGCGTTGATTCCGAGGCGCTCGAAGATTTGCGGGAAGCGGAGCGGAAGCTCGACCATTTCGCGGACGCGGCGAATCTCTTTGCGAAGGCCGCCGATGTCCTCGTAGGCGATGCCGTCCGACCGCGTGGTCTTTTCGCCCTCCGATTCGATCGCGATCTTCGTTTGCGGGTGCACGACCACACAGCCCTCTTTCGGTTGCGTCGCGACGACCTGGAAGTCTTGCGTGCGCGAGCCGAACAGCATCGCGCGGACGCGATCACCCGCGCACAGGGGCAAACCTTCGAGGAGTCGCCCGACATAACGTGTGTCGTCCTCGGGGCTTCGTGCCGACAACGCGCCGACCGGTTGCAGCACAATCTTAACCGCCGCAGCGTGGCTTGCTTTTTTAAGCGTGACGCGCTGGTCGAGACCCGACTTGGCGTTGCCGCGCGTGATGCCGTCGATCTGGACGATCCCCTTGCCGCGGTTCTCGGCGTACGCGGGCATCGCCTTCGAGACCGTTTTGCGCTCGCCGTCGATCGACACGATGTCTCCAACGTCGGCGCCGAGCCGCTCCAAATCTTTTGGGTCGAGGCGCGCGATTCCGCGCCCGACATCTTTGCCGAGAGCCTCCGCGACGCGCAGCGAAATGCCCGCGCCGCCCAGCGGGTTTTTTTTCGCTTCAGGCGCCATGCCCGCCCTCGTTGAACTTCCACCAGCGCTCCGCGCCGAGAGGAAGGCTGTGGATGAGATGCCGCTCGTCGAATTTGCCCGCGAGGATTTCGTCGACGCGGTGAAGGAGCCCGATGAAGAGAATGGCAGTCTCGCCGTCCAGAAGCGTTTTGTCGATGCGGTCCGCGATGAACGCGTCGCGCGCCTGCAGGAGTGCATCCCCCTCGCGCTTGAGCGACACGACCACCGCGTCGGGAGCCTGCCCCTCCGCGGCGAGCACGAGTTTTTGAACGCGGCGGTATTCAGCGACCATCAGCGCGGGCTCCTCAGTCCCCATGAGCTTTGCGCCGCGCGCCATGAGCTCGACAAGAAGTTGGTGGTTTCGACTCGACTGCGACGCAAGGTCGCGGACGATGTCCTCTTCTCGCCCGCACACCGGAAGCCCATCCTGGTAAAGGCGCGTCCGTTGCCAATCCAAGGGGAGGGCCAAAAGCTTCTCACGAAGTCCGACCCACATCGCTTCGATCGACGCCGCACGTCGCTCAGACGCATCGGCGCCAAACGCCGACCGGACTTGTCGCAGAACCTCGTCCGCGACACTCCCCAAGTCGACCGCCGAGTGGACGACCGGCACATAGATCAGACTGCGCACGCATTCGCCCCGCGCCACGTCGCCGTTCCGTCCGGTAATCCTTCACGGAGCACCGACTTCAAGAGATCGCGGTCGAATGGCTTCGTGATGAACTCGAACGCACCGAGCAGCATCGCTTCGCGCGCCGTCTTTATCGTCCCGTTCGCGGCGAGAATTACCACGGGACCTTCAAATCCGCGATATCGGAGCGCGCGGAGTGTTGCGACACCGTCCATGTTTGCGCGCACGACGTCGAGCAGGATGAAGTCGGGCTTCTCGTCACCTAAAAGCGCGAGGGCCTCGACGCCACTCGATACGGCGACAACGTGGTAACTCTCCTCTCGCAGAAGACGCTCAAGGAGCGCGCAAGTCTCCAGATCGTCGCCAACGACCATCACGGTTCGTGTCCGATTGTCACAACCCATTTTGACCTCCTCTTGTTTCCCGGGGGCAATCGCTTTGAATACGCCGGAAGCAGCGCGATCCTATTCCTATCGTGCTTTTCCTCGTCGTCGTTGTCGTGCACGTCCTCGTCCACGTTCCTGTTCCGCCCCATTGGGCTCGGTCCCCCTGAGGCGATGCGGTGGCAACAGATACCGAGTCTTTGTCGATACCCCTCACATAATGCTCGATTACGAGAAGCTTGATGTCTACCGCTGTTCGCTTGAATTCCTGTCGTTCGCTCTTCGGCTCGCGACCCGAATGCCAAAAGGTTACTCGTACTTGGGCGATCAACTTCGTCGCGCGGCGACAGCGATTCCGCTCAATATCGCCGAAGGAACAGGGAAGGTCACCGCGCCCGACCGCGCCCACTTTCATGCCATCGCACGCGGGTCCGCGATGGAGTGCGGTGCTCTCGTCGACGTTGCCGGAATCCTTGGACTGGCGAATGAATCGGAGAAACGGGACGCTAAGGACCTCGTGGTTCGGATTGTTTCGATGCTTAGCAAGATGTGCCTCTATCGATAAACGCGAACGAGGACGTGTACGATCTACGAGCACGACAACGACAACGACAGGAAGGTCGGAAACGAAACTAGCATTATTCCTCATATTGATACGAATCCCCTCTTCCGTTGACAGACCTTCCAGCGAGCCGAAGCGCCGGCGCCTCGCAAAAGCTAAACGGCGCCCACGGTCCGCTTCCCAAGAGCGGCAGCTGTGGCGTATCTCGGCGAACGTCATCGAGGGCACGCCAAAACGCGGGCGCGGCGAGACGCGGAATAAGGAAGCACCCTTCGAAGATCAGCCCAGTTGCGCCGTGCATCAGCCGTTCACGGCGATCTTCGGGTCGCGGGGCGAGGGCGCGAACTCGGTCAAGCGACACGGGGATTTGAGTGCGCGCGTTGTCGCTCGGTCGTGCGTTCGACGATCGGACAACCGCTCTAACTCCCATCTCCACGCGGCCTCGAAAGTGACGAAGCTGGTTGTCGAGCGTGTCCGCGTTTTGTTCCAAGAGCCGCGCGATTTCGCTTTCGGAGCTAACAAAAATGCCGAGCCTGAAGGGAATGACGGCGGAGCACGCTTTTTGCGCGTTCGCGACGACGCGGGCGTGCCAGAGCGCGAGCCGGGTCTGGTTCGCGCGATCGGGCGGGCGTCCGATGATCGCGGCAAGTCGTCGGCTCGAACGATTGAGGACGACGTAACATCCTCGGATGCACAAGCGGTTCGCCTCGTTTCCGGGAATAACAGCGCAAAGGTCAAGTGGGCCGGCGTCATGTTTCGACACGCGCTACCCTCCTTGCGCCCCGGCGGCATCGGGCGTCGAATCGTCCGCGTCGTCACAAAAACTGTAAGCCGCCCAAGGCCCCGTCAACTCGCAGTCGAGACCCTGTTCCACGACTTTCATTTTAATATCGGTCATCGCGTCCTTGAATGCTTCGCGCCCCGAAATGCTGACCAGCGCCGCGAGATTGAGAACCGGCGCTTCGGGGCGATCGGTCGCGGAGATCGGGTTGATGGGGCGGAGGCGCACGTCATCAGAGACTTGTTCGACGGCCTCGACGATCTGTTCGACAAGGGCGTCGAGGTGCGACGCGGCGAGCTCCAGAAGGCGCGCATCGCGTTGCCTTCGAAGGACGAACGCGTGCCCGGGGCTTGCGGCGGCGATGGCGGCGTCATCGTTTCGAACGTCCGGGTCGTTCACGGCAGCGGCCGATTGCAGCCGGTGCTCATCGCAAAACACCTTGAGGCCCCACTCCTCGCGTCCCTTAAGGCGGCTCAAGGTCGCCAAGAACCGTTCTTGGTAGAGAGCGAGAGTGCGTTCGACCGCGTCGTCGCTGCTGAAGAGCGTGCAAAGGCGCGCGGGGATGACGGTGCCGTGGCGCATCGCTTGCTCGAGCACAGCTTTGTGTTTGCGCGCAATGACCGCGACCCATTCGATCGACTTGAGGTTTTTCTCGAGCGCCGCGGGCGAGAAGTCGATCGCCGAGACCGGCTCGACAATCGCCTTGAGGGCTCCCTGCGATATTCCGAAGAGCGCGATGCCGGCGTCGCGCGGAAGCGCTTGGTCGACGGGAACGACACCGTAGAGGTACACGATCCGCTCGTCCGTTTCTGCTTCCACGCGTCCTCCCGTAGTTTGTTGACTGGACGACACTCGGCACCCCGCTATGGGACCTTCGTAAACTTGATCTCACAAACACCGTTTCGGAACGAAAGTTTCGCGCCTTCTGCTGACACGCGCGGCGGCAAGAGCATCTCCTTACGGTATTTTCGATCGCCGCACGTCGCAGAGAGCGTCAACACGTCGTCCTTGACGTCGAAGCGAACATCGTCAGCGCTGACGCCGGGCAGCTCCGCGACAACCAGCAGGTGGTCGCCTTCGTCGAAAAGATCGACTATCGGCTCGCGCGCTTCTTCAACAAACGCGCGCCCGCCGTCGCGTTTCACGTTGCCGAACGACTCGACGAGCGGTTTGCCGCCGCCGATTTTGACCGAGAAACCGTAGACCGCTTTGACCTTCTTGTCGTCGCCCACTTCGCCTTTGCGCGTGAATTCACCGCCGCTCTCTTCGGCTTTCTCAGCAAGGTCTGACAAGAAATCGACGAAACTGCCAAAACTTTGGAACAGGCTGCCGAAACCAGCTCCGCCTTCTTTTCCCGATGTCCGCTTTTTTCCCACGGGGCCCTCCCATTTTCTCAAGCCGAGTCGTCAGGTTACTCGACGTAGAAGAGCAACGGTCGTGCCCTCTCGCTGGAGGATTTGGCGACGCGTCACGGATGGGAGTTTAGCCTGGAGAAAGGGGATCGGACGTTGCAGCAAAACGATACACGAGCGCGCGGGCGATCACGCCCGGGCGGACGCACCCGACGGCGGGAACAAGGTCGCAACGTGAGTGGGGCGTTGTAAGCGCTGCGTGCGGTGTCGACCACGTGTTTGTGTTGAATCAGCGCGGGGCGCCAACGATGACGAAGGGTGCCCAAAAGAATGGAGCCGCGTAGGGAGCGGTTGCGGTAGCGGGCGTGCCCCGCAAGAGTGCAAGCTTGGCGTCGCGTAGGGCGTGCGCGGCACGCGGCGTGCCCGGAGGACCGAAGCGTCGGTACATTTCGACCATCAGCAGGGCGGTCGACTCGTCACCGACTGACCAGAGGCTCACAACAACACGCGGCGCACCGGCGAAAAGAAACGCGTGCGTGAGGCCGACAACCCCTTCTCCCTTGACTTGGCGCCCGCTGCCCGTTTGGCACGCCGAAAGGACGACCGCTTCGGCGTTGAGCGAGAGTGCCTGAATCTCGCGCAGCTCTAAGAAGCCATCGTCGGCGTCCTTCGGATCGAGCGTGAGAGCCAGCGCCTGAAAGTTATCGGCGAGGAGGCCGTGACTCGCGAAATGGACAAAACGGTTGTTGCGGAGCCGCGGCGATTTCACGATCGATTCGCGTGCGTCGCCGCGCAAATAGAGGTTCGCCGCACCCGGAAACAGTTTTGAAATTCGATCGACTTCGGTTGCGGTTGCGGGAAGCCGCGTCAGGAGCGGCCCGTCCCACGCGACGGTTGCGAGCGCGCGCGATCGCGATGCGCCTTCGATGGCGGTTTCGGGTTGGCCGCGACGAAACGCGCCGTAATCATAAACGGGGTCGCCGACCGCGAAAAAACCGGTCTGTGCGGGGGGCGTTTTTCGTTCGCGCTCGCGAAGGGCGACGAGAACAGAGGCGCTCGGGACGTACGACACGGCGTTTCGCTCGATGAGGAACATCATTCGCTTTTGCTCCGGGTCGCCGTCGACGATGAGCGCCTCGAATGGAAGCGCGGCGAGCGGGCCGTCGGGGACGATGATGAGATCGCGTCCCGATGCGATGAGAGCGGGTTCGATCGAGCCGAGGAGAACGCGGCTGAGCGCGAGGCCGTCGCGAATGAACGCCTTGGGGCGCGCGATTTCGCGTTGAACGAGGTACGCGTCGCGGTACGCCGCAACCTTTTCCTCGAGCTTGGCTGCGGGGAGCGCGAGTCGGTGGTAAACGAGGCGCTCCTTTGTGGCAACGATGACGAGCGTGTCCGCGCGTCCCACTGAGTAAAGGATGAGCGTTTCGCTCGGGGCGAGGTGGTCGCGCTGAAGCGCCGCGACGGAAAGCGCGGGTGCGCGTGCCGGTATTGCAACGAGCGGGTTCGCGGCTTTGATCTCGGCGCGAAGTGTGTCGAGCTCGTCGAGGAGTTTCTTGCGGCGGCTTTCGAGGACCGTGATGCGAGCAGCCTGGCGCGCCGTCGTCGCGCGGCCCAGGAGCCCTGCGATTTGCTTTTGCACGAAGCCGAGCGTTCGCGAGGCGACGCGCTCGCGGTCGATGAGCACCGCCTCTCCCGCGCGGGCCCCACTCCAAGCCGTGCCGCGGCTCGTCAGCCAGTCAAGAAGCGCCCGCGCCTTTTGCCGCTCGAGCGCCTCGACGGCCGCTGCGATTCCCGTCGCGTTCCCACCGCTCCCCTCAAATGTCAGGTCGGCGATGTCGCGATAAATGTTCCCGGCGTTCGCGAAGTACGCCATCTTGAATTCGTCCGCCTTGAGCAAGTCGCGCTGTTCGTCGACCATCTGTGCGACGGCTGTGAGCGCGGCGAGGGCGCCCGATCGATCGCCCTCTTTTCGTTTAATGGCCGCGGTGATCAAGAGGTCGAGGTGCTGGGCCGATGCGCCCCGCGAGGACAACAATTTGCGCGCGGCTTCAAGCTCGCGGGCGGCAGCCGCTGGGTCGTTGTCGAAGTCGAGGCGGTGGATGGCGCTCACATATCGGGAGTGCGCGAGCGCCGCTCTGTAATTGAGACGCTCCTGCGCGGCGATGGCCTTGTCGAGAAGCGAGCGCGCATCGGAGCGGCGTCCCTCTTCGGCTGCAATCGCGCTCAAAAAGACCTGGATTTCGGCGATTGCCGCTGCGTCTTTTATCTCTTCGTACAACTTCAGCGCCTCTTCGGCCCGGGCCCGCGCATCCCTGCGGCGCGTCAACGTCGACAGCACGCGCGCCATATCGAAGAGCGACTGGGCGAGCTCACGCTTGTTGGCAAAACGCCGCTTGAGCGCAAGCGCGCGCTCATGGTGCTCGAGCGCCTTCTCGGGCAGGCCGAGCGCAACGTAGGTGTTTCCGATGTTGGCGATCACGACGGCTCGAAAGCGCGCGAAGGCCGGGAGTTTTGCGAATTCAGCTTCGGCCTTTCGGTAGAGTTGAAGCGCGCGCACCGGGTCACCGCGCTCACGGTATGCGGCGCCGAGGTTTACCTGCGTTCCGGCGAGCGCCGTGAAGTCTTTAGCCTTCGTTTCCATCGCGAGGACGCGCTCAAGGATTTTGATCGCTTCGTCGAGGTGCCCCGCAGACGAAAGGAGTTTCCCAAGGTCGCCAAGAGCCGTCGCAAGTTTCTTCTTGTCGCCGAGCGCCTCGCGCATCGCGACGGCCTGGCGCGCGCGGACGAGAGCGCAGTCGAAATCAGAGCGGTGGCCGCACGCGTTGGCGCCCCCCATGAGAATATCCGCTTCGAGGACGCGGTCGCCAAGCGACATCGCGATTTTGATCGCCGCGTCGAACTTCGCGTCGGCGTCGTCCCAGCGTCCGAGACTCGTGAGCTCGGTGACCTGCGAGGCGAGAACTTCCGCGATTTGACGGCGCTCACCAAGCTCACGCCACATCGCTTCCAAACGGACGAGAGCCGCGAGACTTCCTTCAAAGTCGCCGTTTATCTTTTTGTAGAACGCGATCCGCTTGACGTACGTGGTCGCGACGCGCGCATTCTTCTCCGAAAGGCACCGCAGGGTGGCGGTTTCGAGGAGAGTCACACCCAATTTGAAATCAGGGAGCTGATACGCGGCGTGCGCGGCGCGCCCGTAAAATATTCCCGCAGGGCAGGCGAGCCCCACGGCCTCGAGGAGCATCGCGGAACGACGATAGTCTGCGAGGGCGGCTCGCTTCTTATTGGTCTTGAGGAGGTTCTCGCCGCTCGCGAGAAGTTTAGGGATCATCACCGTTGTCGCGGCTTGCAGGTGTTTGCGCGCGGACGACGAAATGCGCGCCGCAAATGCTTTGAGGGCGCCGATTTCCCCGAGCCCGTGACGAAGTTGGAGGAGTCCCGTGTAAGGCGGCGTGAACGACGGATCGTTTTCAATCGAGCGTTCGAGCAGTTTCGCGGCTTGGTTGAAGTCGCGCTTCTGAAACGCGGCGCCCGCCAGTTTGTAATCGCGCGTCGCGGCATCACGGTTCGCACAGGCGGAGAAGAGAAGACAGGAGAAACCACAGAGGCACAGAGCACGCAGAGATCTGAGGGAGGTGAATCTCCTCTTCATCTCGGCGCGACCAGGCCCGGCAGCAGATCGCCGGCGCCGCTCGCGATGAACTGCACCGCGATCGCGCAAAGCACCATTCCCATGAGGCGCGTCAGCACGTTGAGGCCCGTTTGTTTCAAAACGCGTTCGGCATACTGCGCGGCGCGCAAGACGAGATACGACGCGAGCGCGGTGAGGAGAATCGAGACCACGACGGCGCCCTGCTGCTGCCAACTCTTCGCCTGGGCCGTGAGAACCATGACCGTCGCGATCGAGCCGGGCCCCGACAGCATCGGGATCGCCATCGGAATGATCGCGATGTCGTCTTTTTCGGCGCCTTCGCGCGTCTCCTCGGGGCTGGTGCGTGTGCGCGATGGTTGCGCGCGGACCATGTCGATCGCGATGAGAAAAAGTAAGACACCGCCCGCGACCTTAAACGCCGGGAGCGTGATCCCAAAGAGCGAGAAGATCGACTTCCCCAAGAACGCGAACGCGATGAGGACAATGGCCGACGTGATGCTCGCGCGGAGCGCCATTTTGCGCCGCTTCTCGTGCGAATCGCCGCGCGTCATCGCGATGTAAAGCGGCACCGCGGCGAACGGGTCGACGACGAAAAAAATCGCCGAGAAGACGAGGATGAAGTACTGCGGGAGGTCGGCTTCCACTCTGATCTAATGTAGAGCGTGTCGGGATGAAGGGGAAGCGCTGGTTACTTCAGGAGGTGCGTTTCGAAAAACAGGCCGAGCGTGTTGATGAAGGCGTCGCGGTTTTTCTTTTTTCGAAAGCCGTGCCCCTCGTCTTTCGCGAGCATGTACCAGACCGCACCGCCGTTTTCGCGAACGGTTTTCACGATCTGCTCGGCCTCGCTCGCCGGAACGCGCGGGTCGTTTAACCCCTGCGCCACAAAGAGCGGCTTCGTGATTTTCTTGGCGTGCGTTGTCGGTGAAATGGACAGCAAGATTTCGCGCATCTTCGAATCGCTCTCGTTTCCATACTCCGCGCGGCGAAGGTTACGGCGATAGCCGGCCGTGTTTTCGAGAAACGTCACGAAGTTGCTGATGCCAACGATTTCTGCGCCGCACTTGAGCCGGTCGCCAAAGTGAATCATCGACGCCAAAACCATGTAGCCGCCGTAAGAGCCGCCCCACACGGCGACACGCTTTGCGTCGAGGTCGCTTTGCGTCGCGACCCAGTCAAGCAATTTGCCGATGTCCTTGACCGAGTCTTCGCGTTTTTCGGCGTTGTCGAGCGTTAAATAGGTTTTCCCGTAGCCGTCCGAGCCGCGCACGTTCGGCAAGATAACCGCGGCGCCCAGCTCGTTAACAAAAAACTGCGTGAGCGGGTTGAACCAGGCGAGCGATTGCGCTTCGGGCCCGCCGTGGATGTCGATGATGACCGGGTGCGGCTTTTTCGCGGCGTCGCGGGGAGACCCGTCGCGGGGTCGGTAAACCCACGCCGGTATTTTGCGCCCGTCGAACGATTCGAACGAAATGAGCTCGGGCACGACAAAGCGATCCGGCGACAAACCACCGACTTCGCTCTCGGTCCAGCGCGTGACGGCGAGCGACGACAAATCGACCGAATACGCATCCCACGGCGAATTTGCGGCGCTCATCGAAAAGCCGAGCCGCGTGCTCGCGCCGTCGAATCGTAGGCCGCCGATAACGCCTTTGGGCAATTCGACGCGTCGCGGTTCATCCTGTTTGTCGGTCGCGCGCACGAAAAGCGCGCTCATGCCGCCCTCGTTCGTGACGTACGCGAGCCACTTGCGATCAGGCGATGCCACGACGTGCGCGACGTTCCACGTGAGGTCGGGCGTGATGACGCGCTTGCGATGCGATTTCGGGTCGATCGCTGCCAGTCGCCGGTATTCGCTCGCCTCGTCCGACGCGAAGAAAACGACGCCCTCGGGGCCGAACGCGGCTTCGCCGTACGAAATCTTGGTCTGCAACCCAGCCGGATCGACGACGGAGATTTTTCCAGACTCGACGTTAAGAAGGTGCAGCGACGATTCGTTGATGGATATGTAGTTCTTGAGGAGTAGGTGCGCGTCGTCGGGAGAGAAATCGACGATCGTCCACTGTCCTTTCAGCTTCTTAACCCGCTTCGGTTCGGCATGGGGTGTTGTCCGATCCAGATGATAAACGTCGAAGTCGACGCCGTTTCGCCGTGTGCTTGTGAACGCAATCGCATCGCCCGTGTTCGACACGGTGAGCGACTCGTTTCGCGACTTGCCGTCGGTCACGAGCGTCGCCCGGCCCGTCTTCCGGTCGAACCAACTGACCTGGAACTTTTCGCCGCCGCCTCGATCGTGCGTGAAATAAAATCCGCTCGTGCCGACTTTGGGATTGAATCGCGCGTTCATGACCGGCTCTCGAAAAAACGTGAGCTGCGTACGCGCCGCGCTCGGAGCCGCGACGAAGTGGACTTGCATCGTATCGGCGAAACGCGTCGCGATGAGCATCCCACGGCCATCGGGCGCGAAATCGAGAAAGACGGCGCCACGCGCGTTTTGATACTGCGCGGTGCGGGCGGCGATGCGCGCGGGGATTTCTGGGATGCCGTCGAGGACCAGCGTGCCGACGGTGTTGGTGGCCAAGAGAAAAGGGATAAAATAGATAGGAATCATGGGGCAGAAATCTAGCATGAATGAGGTTGGGGTTGGGCGGGTTCAGATGGAGGTCCCTGATCCCCGGTTAACGGCCAAGACCAGAATGGGGCGGTCGGGTTTGGGCTCGCTCAGGCTCGCGAAAGTCCTCGGGTCTGATATGAAATGTGAGTCTGAACGATACCAATCAAACATCATGAGAACGGCAATTCCACGCCCCATCGGCACCTCATCCCCTGCACAAAGGTGCGCTGCGGCTCCGTTCCGTCGCCTTCGCGATTCTGTTCGCGTCGGCAAGCCACAGGCTTGCCAACGATTGCTCACAGAATACGCGAGCCTTCGCAGGGTCTGCAGCGTGGTATCGCGCGGGATTACCGAGTTTTCGCATGCCTCTGATCAGCGGCTCAATCGCGCGAGTGAGTTCAGACCCGAGGACGTCGGCGCGCCGAAGCGGCACCTGCCGACCCTACGCACGGGAAAGACCTGGCCGCTTATTCGGGGATCGAGGATGGAGGTGACTTCATGGAGCGTGGATTAGTCGTCATTGGCGTTGCGTGCGCGGCTTTGGCGTGCGCGGGCGCGGCGAGAAAGAGCGGACCGGGAGCGGGAGAAGAAGCTAAACGCAAAGGCGCGGAGACGCCAAGGGAAGAGGTTTCTGGCTTTGACTCTTCGCGGCTTGGCGCCTCTGCGTTGAAATCACCTGCGGGTGCGGGAGCGGAAACCCTCGTCGATGAAGAAGATGTCGACGGGCTTGGCCCCATCGCCAAGATTACGGCGACGCTGCCGACCGAGAAGCGGGCTCTGGCGGTGCGCGAAATTCGGAGCGGTGACTTTTGGATGAACGCCCGGCAGTTTGTCGTAGCTGCAAAACACTTTCGCAACGCGCTCGCGATCGACGCGGCGAATTTTCCCATTCGGTTTCGCCTTGCATTTTGTTTGCACAGCTCAGGCGACGCGAAGGGGGCGATCGACGAGGTATCAAAGGTCATCGAAACGGCGCCTAGGTTTGTCGCGGCGTATCAACTGCTTGCGGATATTTACATCGCGCAAAAGGACTTGGCGAAGGCCGAGGAGGCGGTCACAAAGGCGGTTGCTTTGGCGTCCGGCGTTCCGCAGACCGAACTGCGTCTCGCGCAGATTCTGAGGATGCGTGCGGAAGCGGGGAGTGGCCAAGAGGCCGACGCGCAAAAGGCGAAGGCCGCTGAGATTCTCGCGCGCCTCGAGAAAAGAGTGCCGTCGCGCTCCGTGGTTGGAATTGAGGTGCGTCGCGAACTCGCGCTCGTCAAGTACGGCCAAATCGGGCGTGACTTTTTTGAGGCGGGTGAGGCGTTGATGAACGGCAAGCCGGCGGACGCCCTCAAGAAACTCGACGAAATCGTCGCGAAGCAAAAAGACTTCGTGGATGCTCATCACCTTCGCGGTGTCGCGCTGTCGTCGGCGAAAGTCAATCGGTCGGCCGACGCGATCGAATCGTTCAAAGTTGCCGCGAAGCGCGAGTCGCTCCTCGCAGTCGGCCAAATCTATTACGAGCGCGCCGAGATGGAAGATGCCGAGGCGTGGTTCAAGAAGGCGATCGCCCTCGACGCGAAGTACCAGGAGGCACATTACGCGCTCGGGCTCGTTTACAAGGAGCTGGGCGAATACGAGAAGGCGGTCGGCGCCTGGAAGCAAGCGATGTGGGCCGATCGAAATTCAAAAATCGGAAAATGGGCGGCGACGAAGGTTCAGGTGTTGACCGGGAAGTTGCGCGCGCTCGCGGAGGGCGAGGTTGTCGACCCGGCCACGGAGCGTGACATCGGGCAGAAGTTTATTGAGACGGTGTCGCGCGAGTGGGGGCTCGTCGACGACGAAGTTCAGCAGAAGCGGATCGAGCGAATCGTCGCGCGGCTCGTGGCGGTCAGCGATCGCGGCGCCGAGAGCTTGCGGTGGGAGGTGCGCATCGCGAACAAGCCGGCGATCAACGCGGTCTGTTTTCCGGGCGGGAAAATCTTGGTGTTCAAAGGGATGCTCGACTTTGTGAAACAGGAGCTTGACGACAGCGACGATGCGATTGCCGGCGTGCTCGGTCACGAAATCGCGCACGCATCGCTGCGGCACGGCGTCAACAAGGCGAAAGTCATCACGGCGCGAACCGCCACGACCGCGCTCGGCTCGCCGATCATGTTGAACGCCTTTATGAACGGGTTTTCGCGAACGAACGAATTCGAAGCGGACCAATACGGCGTCCTTTACGCTTACCGCGCGGGGTTCGATCCGGTCGCGGCGATGCGATACCACGAGCGGATGCTCATCAAGAAGGAGATTCCGCAGGGGCTCGGGCATCCACCGCATGCGGAGCGGATTACGCGGCTTCGCGATTACTTGCTCGAGCTGCGCGGCAAGACGCGCTCCTTCAAGCTCGGTCTCGCGGCGCTTGAGAAGGGCGACAACGCGCGCGCCGTGCATCACTTTGAGTTGTTTCTCGGCGTCTTCCCCGACAGCGTCGCCGCGCGAAACAACCTGGGGCTCGCGCTGCACCGCAAGGCGCTCATCAAGGTGCCGCAAGGGAACTACAAAAAATCGACCGACATCGATCCAACCGCCAAGGCGCCCGTCATCCGTTTTCGGGCCATGGATGTGAAGCGGCGCGCCAAGAGCTTCAGCACTTTGGGCGCGGGTCCGGTGGCGAAGCCCGTGATCGATCGTCCGCTTCTTCGCGAGGCGGTCGCGGAGCTTCAGATCGCGCTCAAAAGCGACCCAGGTTACGTCGCGGCGCACGTCAACCTCGGTGCGGCGATTCTCGATCTCGACGTCGACAGTGACCTCGCCGTATCGCACCTGCAGACGGCGCTTCGACTCGACCCGGCCAATGTTCACGCGCGGTGCAATCTCGCCGTCGCGAATCTTGAGCGCGGTCAGCGTGACATCGGGGTCGCCGCACTCAGGAAACTCGTCGCCGACAAAGCGGGTTTTGCCGACGCACACTTCAATCTCGCGGTTGCGCACGATCGCGCCGATGAAAAGAGTGACGCCATCAAGTCGTATGGGCGTTTTCTTGAAATCGACGGCACGAGCGGCTGGGCGAAGATCGCGAGGGCGCGCGTCGCGGAGCTTTCGAAGTAGCGCCATACCGCGGGAAAGATGGACACCGGTTGTGCTATCTTTCGCGCATGATCACCGTTTACGCGCACGAGCCGGGGAAACCGCTCAGGGTTGCGCACGACGCGCGGAGTCTCGCGGCCGAGGTCGACAACTCGCACGTTTTTGTTTGGGTCGATCTTGAAGCGGCGACCGACGACGAGCGCGGTGTGCTCGCGAACGTGTTTCACTTTCATCCGCTCGCGATTGAGGACTGCGTCCACGCGAGCCAAACGCCGAAGGTCGAGGAGTACGACGACTACCTCTATATTGTCGTTCACGGCGTAACGCCCAACGCTACGCCCGATTCGTTCGAGACGATCGAACTCGACGCGTTTATCGGGCGTCGATTCCTCGTGACGCACCACGGCGGTTCGTCGCGATCGGTCAACGAAGTCAAGGCGCGCCTCGCAAAGTCGGACCGCTCGATCGCGCGTGGGCCCGCGTATCTGCTTCACGAAATCCTCGACCAAATCGTCGACCACTATGTGCCGGTCATGGAATCGCTTGAGGAACGAATCGAAGCGATCGAGGAGGAGGTCTTGACGAACAGCTCGCACGAGCTGATGTCAAAGATCCTGCGACTCAAGCGAACGATTTTGCGTTTTCGGCGAATCGCGGCGCAAGAGCGCGAAATCTTGCTCCGCTTATCGCGCGGCGAATTCGGCATTGTTGGCGACGACGCGCGCCCCTACTACCGCGACGTGTTCGATCACCTCTTTCGGATCAGCGACCTCGCCGAGACGTACCGCGATCTCGTGCAGGGACTGATGGAAGGGTACATGTCGGTTGCGTCGCAACGCTTGAATGAAGTGATGAAGCGCCTCACGATCATCGCGTCGATCCTGATGCCTTGCACGCTCATCGCCGGAATCTACGGAATGAATTTTCAAAACATCCCCGAACTCAAAACCACATGGGGTTACTTCGCGGCGCTGGGGGCGATGGTCGCGGTTGCGGCGATCCAAATCATCATCTATCGGCGCAAGCGCTGGTTGTGACGCTGGCCTCTCAATCTTGAGAGAACGCGATAAACCATTCGGACAGACAGAAATGCTGCCAATCGCTTGGATCAGCGCAGTGGCTTTCGTTTCCGTCGTTCCGCGCAAGTTGTGAAGCCACCATGATGATGCGCCCGGTCGAGGTTTTCCACGCGAGTGCAATGAGGGGGTCACGGACGAATTCCGCGCCGCCGTCCGATAATGCGAAGGTGAAGAGTCCGCCGATATCGGCGGGAGGCGTAAGACCCGCGTCGGTCACGTCAAGTGGAGCGAAGACAGCGTCATGACTGTCGAGGCTGCCCGAGATGATGCGGTCGGTGTCGACGATCGCTGCGGGTCCAGCGAGCGACGCAACGCTGGGATCCGAGAGCGGTACGATTCGCTCTGCGTCACCTGTGCCTTCATTAGGCATTTGAGGAATGAGCATCGCAGTCACGGTTCCGGCGTCGCCGACGGTCATCCGAAAAGGAATAACCCACGGGGACTCGCGCATGAACCCGAGCCCGATGAACGTTTTTCGCGACACGTCGTCGATTGTGGCTTCGCGCCCAGCGGGTACGCCGATGAGCGACGAGCCGTAGACGCCTGCATCACCGCCCAGTCCCACAATCGATAGGATGACGCCGGCGTTCGGGCTCTCGATAAGGCCCAGCCAAAAGTCCCCGGGATCTTGGCGCTCCGCGAACCACGAAACGAAGTTTGCGCACGCGACTCGGTCGAGGGTCGCGGTGCCGCCCCCTGGCGTTGCGGCCATTCGAAGCTGATCGACGGTTGGTGCGCCGCCGTCGGTTCCGCCATTCACGACGACGCCGAAATCATCCGTGGTGATATCAAACGAGTTACTCGTCGCGCCGGCCGGTTTAAGCCTGCCAAACGCGTCGATGCTGCTGCCGCGGGCGCCGACCTCGACGTAGGTGAGCGTCGTGCTCTGCGTGGTGCGACAGGGAGCCGCGTAAGGGTAACCGAAGTGCGATTCGAGACCGGCCTGTCCGGGCGTGTAGCTTGTTGTCACGGGGTGCGCGATGAGCACGACGCCGGGTTCGTACGTGACGTAGTACTCTTTCCCGACGAAGACGGCAGCAAGCTCGGTTGTCGACGTCACTTTGCACAAGCGTTGCCCAAACGTTGAGTCTTGACCCGAGCATGTTCCCGCAGCTTCGAATTGCGAAAGCCCCGCGGCGTTGCGCGTGGTCCAGCTCATCGTGAACGCGAATCCGTCAAACGACCAGACGACGGTTGCGCCGGTCGAGACGGCGGCGACGAACGTGGTGCTCGCGCGAGGAAGGGGATTTGTGCGAGTGCAAAGTACGCCAAAGAGGACGATCGGAACGATGCGCAAGTTTCGATGGGCGGTGGGCACGGGAGAATTGTGCCACACCAAAAGAATTACGGCGATCGACGACGCGCGCCCGCAAGGAACCGTAGGACCGGAAAGCCACGGGAAAGCCAGAAGAGAACAACGAACGGAATGAGAAGGAGAAGCGCGTTCGCGACGAGGAGCAGCGCGAAGCTGGGGTCGCGGTTGGTGGGTGAGATTTTGAGGAGCGCCGGTGCAAGCCAAGTTGCGTGGGCGGAAGCGATGAGTCCGGGTATCGCCATGAGCCAGAGGGTGCCGAGCGGGCCCCAGAGCCAGAATCGGGCGTTTTGAGAGAGCGGCTCGCGGGCATGAAGGCGGCGGCGAAAGAGCGATTGGACACGCCAGAGGAAGAGGAAGGCGGCGACGAGGACCGTGACAAAGGCGAGCGCGAGGAAGGCGCTCGTGCCGAGGAGGCCGACAAGTATGGCGCCTTCGGACGCTCCACCGATGGTGTCGAGATACGTGATCGACAGGATAAAAGCGTCGAGGAAAGCCGAAACGGCGGGACGAATGGCGAGCTGCATGAAAAAGGCGGCCGCGAAAACGACGAAGAAGAAAAAGATGGCGAAGAGGAGCGTCGCGAGGACTTCCTTGAGGAACGTCGAGACAACGTGGCGGAGAGCGGTGCGGGCAATGCGTGTTCCGCCGAGCGCGGCGTCGCGGGGCATTGTGATGATGGTCGCGAGAACGGGGCGAACGCCGATGAAGAAAAAGACGAGGAGCAGAAGCACGAGCGCGAGGGGTGCGAGGGCGGAGAGGTTGTAGACGGCTTCGAGGACGCGCGCAACGGTCGAGAAGACGGCGTAATCGGCGCGGATGCGAGCGACGTTGTCGAGAAGGAGCGAGGGGGTTGGGTCGGCGCCGGCGAGGGCGATCGCTTTGAGGGGAGCGAGGAGGGCATGTCCGCGGGATGCGAGCGTGGCGGCGTTTTCGTCGATGGCGTCGATGAAAGAGGCGGCGATGGCCGCCTGCGGATGGAGGAAGGAGCCGACGCTGTTTTGGAATTCGCGAAGGGCGATGAGGAGTCCCGCGAAGAGTTCGACGGTGACCACGAAGAGGAGAGCGGCGATGAGGCTCGTTCCGAGGGTGCGAAGGAATGTGCCTCGGTGCTTGAAGGCGAGGATGAACGGCGCGAAGAGGAGGAGGAGGCCGAGTAGGGCGAAGAGCGTGAGGAGGGCCGAGATGAATTCGAGCTGCGTGGCTTGCGTTGCGGCGATGCGTTGCTCGAGGAGGGGGAGCGCAATTTGGCGTGCGGCGGCGGCGGCGGCGCGAATGGACGTCGCGGGGTCGGGCGTGGCGGCGGCGAGTGAGGATGCCGGAAAAGAAAATGCAACCACAAGAGAAAAAGTTAAACGCAAAGGCGCGGAGGCGCCAAGAGAAGAGGTCTCATTCCTTACGTCTTTGCTCCTTTGCGCCTTGGCGTTGAAATCTTCTGCGGTGGCGGGTGCGGGAGCGGGTGCGGGTGCGGATGCGGGGTCAGCCGCCTTTATCCGTGCCGGTCCACAAATCCGGCAAGCCATTCGCGCGCGCGACGGGCGATGGTCAACGCCGCGAACCGCGCGCTTCACTGTTACAACCCAATGCGCTTCTTAGTCTTCTCCGCAGGCTCTGGCTGCCAGCGAGGCTCTCGCCCCCGCTGGCAGGTCGTCCCTCGTTAGGGACTTCCAAGGCGGGAGCCCCGCTGGCAGGTCGTCGTGGCGTTCCAACCAGCGTACACAGGAGCGGGCCGGGCTTGGCCCTGGTCTCGCCCCAAACTCTCCTCTCTGTCTTCTTCTCTGACTCCCGCCCTCCGCCTCCATGCTCGGGACTCAAGTCCCGCGCCACGGAAACCCATCGTAGCGTTCTTCTCTTCTCTGGCCATTGCCTATCGCCCATTGCCTATTGCCCGCTCTTCCGCCTTCCGCCCTACTCCTCGGCCAGGGCACGTGAAGCGAGCGGCCTCTTCGCGATCTCGACGAGGAGCGGCGAGAGATCAGCCGTCAGTCGGCGCGTATCTGCCACAAGCGAGTGGGTCTCTCGCACCAGAGCGGGTAGCGCCTCGACCGAAGGGCGCAGCGCCGTAAGGGTCTCCCTCGCCTCGCGGAGCGTCCCGCGCACATCATCGCGCACGACGACTCCCCGCGCAAGAAACTTGTTTAGTTGCTCAAACATCGCCATCTTCTCCTCCTTGATAGATGCTATGATCGTACACTTGATAACACAGGGTGGTCATCCTCGTGCTTGACACGAGGATCCAGGGCCTGACTCACTATCACTCGCTTTGTCAGACACACCTCTCGCGTGAGGCAGCGAGAAAGGGGCGGAAAAAGAAAGAGCGGGAGCGGATGCGGGTGCGGATCAAGAGCTGCACGAGCACATTGACGAGCACGTGCACGACAACGACAACGACGACGATGACGATTAGGGAAGTGCGGTAGCGGTTGCGGTAGCGGATGCGGCAGCGGGAGCGGGGTCAGCCGGCTTTATCCGAGCGGCGCACAATCCCGGCAAGCCATTCGCGCGCGAGACGGGCGATGGTCAACGCCGCGAACCGCGCGAGTTGTCCGCCGACGAAGGCGAAGTCGCCGACCGGAATCAGCTTGACGGCCTCGTGGAGCGGCACGGCGCGATGCAGCTTGAGCGTGGCGCGCCGAATCCACTCGAGCGACAGTTCGTTGCGCATCCAGAACCGCGAGTCTTCGCCGAGGAGATTGAGCCAGCGCACACCGCCGTCCCACTTGGCTTCGCTGCGGATGAAGTGGAGCGAGAAAACACCGATGATGCGCTGAAAGTACATCGTCTCGCGGTCGCGCACGCTCATCGCCACGCGCTCCAAACTTCGCGCGTCGAGTCGGTCGCTGGCGAGCGCGCCTCGCACGCCCTTCGCGAAGCTCCGAACTTGCCGAAGCACCTCGTTGAATCCCATGCCGATCGCCTCAGGGTTCATCATGCCGGCCGCACCAAAGAAAAGAACGCGCCGCAACGCATAGCGCTTCAACACGCCTGAGACGATCGTGCCGCCGAGCGGCTCGACGATCTCGGCGCCCGGAAATTCGGTCGCGAGGGTTTTGTCGAAAAGGGCTTGCAGCGTCGCCGGGTCGCCAAGCGTATCGTACTGGCCCTGGAAGACGTAAACGTTGAGCTCGGTCGCGCTGAACGGATGCGTTCCGACGTAAGTGTTCGCATCGTCGTTAAGCGGGTAGTACGCGATGTGCGGTTCGTATCGCCCCGCTGGGAGACGAACGCGCGCGCCGCGGAGCACCCACGCGTCTTTTCGCAAGATGAGATTCTCGGCCCGCACGATCGGCGAGTTCGGGCCGGTGCAATCGATGATGAGGCGCGCCCGGAAGTCGCCCAGCGATGTGCGCACGACGACCCCGCGCGTGTCCGAGCGGTGGCTTTGATAGCTCGCTTGAACGAATTCGACACCGCCGGCCCGCGCGCGTCCGAGCCAGGTTTCGAGAACACGCCGATGGTCAACCACAACGCAGTCGTCCTTCATTTCATGGGCATAGTTCGGGCTTCGAAAGAGAACGTGGTCGGTGCGAAACGCGACGGCGTCGTCAAGGCCGTGGTCGCGAACGCGATCGGCGTACGAATACCAGGTCGCGTGTGTCCTCGCGAGTTCGCCGCGCTCGATAACCAGTACGCGCACGTGGCCTGCGAGCTCAGCCGCGACCGCCATTCCGGCGGGACCTGCGCCCAAAATCACGACGTCGTAAGAGGTCATCGGTTTGTTGGCCACGGCGGGTGGTTAAGTACCACAACTTCGTGATTCGGGCGTGGCGAAGGGCCGAATGATTGACGCAGGATGGGGGGCGGGATTACAGCTCCGCGCAGGAAGGAGAATCTAAACATGATTGAGATCGAGAAATACGCGGAGCTTTGCGCGCTGATGGCCGACACGGGTGGAGACGAAGCGAAGGAGAACGCGGTTGCGGCGGCGCATGGTGTGAGCAGTGCCGATTGGAAGGCGTCGAAAGCGGGCTGGACCGCGAAGATGAGTGACCCCACGGACATGGGGAAAACGGCGCTCGCGTTTATGCCGCTCTACCAGGCCGCCCAGGCGCGCGCCCGTGGCGGGAAGGCGCCGTGCACGCTGGAATTCTATGCGAAGGTGCACGCGGAGATGGCGCTAAAGAAAGACCCGATGGGCAACAAGATAAACCACCATTTGGTTCTCGCCGAAAACGGAACGCACCATCAGGCGTGGCTTGAGTGCGAGGGCTACTGGACACCGATTGTCGGCGCCGACACCATTTTGGGACAGCCGAACCCAAAGTTCGTCCCGGAGCAGGCGCAGAAATTCCGCGTGTTGATGCAGGCTGAGAGTGATCGCATTAACGGCATCAAGCGTTAGGGTCTTGCGAAAGAACATTCTCGCGACGACTGGGGTCGGCGTGGCCGTGCTGTTCTGTGCATCGGGCGCCGCGGTTGCAGCACCGGTGCCGCGGCCAACGATTGTTAAGGTGACGACGAAGTGGTGCTCGTCGTGCCACGAGTTTGACGCGAAGGTGTTTTCGCGACCGGCCGTGCGCGCGCTCGTCGACGCGAAGTTCAAGCTCGTGGCGGTCGACGCCGAAACCGCCGAAGGAATGAAGATCGTCAAGAGGCACAACGTTGTCGGGTATCCGACGATTCTCTTCTTGAACGCGCGCGATAAAGAGATCGACCGATATTTTACGGGGCCGAGCGACGACCCAGATCTTTTCGTGCGTTTTGCGGAGGGCGTGCTTCGCGGCGAGAAGGCGGCGGCGCTTCGCGTTGCGAAGGGTGCGAAGGAGGATTTAAGGGCGAGGTTTGCGCGCGGGGAGTGGCACGCGATGCGCGGCGATGAAAAGAAGGCGCTTGCGATTCTTCGCGACGTTGTAAAGCGCGATTCGAAAAACGAGGCGGGCTTTGCGGCCCAGGCGTACATCACGCTCGGGAAGTTTTTTTATGTGCGGGGCAAGAAGCGGTTCGCCGAAGGCGCGAAGGTGCTCGAGCGGCTCAGGCGCGAATTCCCTGTGGCGAAAGAGGCGGCGCAGGCGCTCTTTCCACTCGCGTATGCTTACGTGCGGCTTGGGCGCGAGAACGACGCGTTCAAGCTGCTTGACGACGCGATCGCCGCGGCGCCTGAAAAACCGGGGCCATACAACACATTCGCGTGGTTTACGTTGCGCACGGGGCTTCGGCGAGACGAGGGTGTCAAGCGCGGAGAAGCGGGCGTCGCGCGGGCGCCGAAAGACGATGGGCTTTGGGACACGCTCGCTGAGCTCTACATGGCGGTTGAACGAAAGGGCGACGCGGTGCGTGCGTGCGAAAAGGCGCGCGAGCTGCAACCGGCGACGGCTTATTACAGGGAGCAGTGCGGTCGCTTCGAGCGCGGCGAGCTAGGGTTTGCGACGCCAGCGCTGCGCAAGGGCAAGGTCGCGACCCCCGGCTGGTGACGGGAACTCGCGGCATTAGATTCTGCCCCGTTCCAGTAGATTTCTAAGTCGCCCGTCGGAAACCGAGTCTCTCGCTCATAATAGTCAACGATCTCAGGCTCGATTTCGGGCGCATTCTGGCACGCAGCCTGCTCATGAAGCCAATGGGGATCCTGCTCGGAAACGCCGGTCTTCGGCGACGAAAGGATGGTCCATGAAACGAATAACAGGAGCGCGGAACTTAGCCGACCTGGCGGCCGCAACGGTCTTCGTCATCTCCGTCGCAACGCGCTGTGGCGTCGACGGCGCGACTGAACCGAACAGTGAAACGCTCGATTCTACGTCGTCGTCGGTTCACCCGGTGTTGACGAAAATGGTTTCGACCGCCGTCCAGCGAGCGCGTGCGAAGCTCAGGGAAGCGAAGCGCCATTTGCTGCACGATAAGAGCGCGGAAGCCCGAAAGAAGGTGCGCGATGCGAAGCGCATTCTCGAAGCGACCGAGGATCGGGCGACGCAAGGAATCGCTGTGCGGAATATCGACTCGGCTCTCAAGAGGCTTAAGGCCGTAAAGCGCGACTGCTTGTCGGCGCCAAGCGAATTGAAAGCGCATTTAACAGAAGTGGCCTCCAAATACCGTGAACTCAAGCAGTTGGTGTTGCGATCGAGGCCAAGCGATCCCGAATGGCAGCATGCGGTCGGGGAAGTCACCGAGGAGTGGGGGGCGCGGTTTGAGGCGCTGGCGTACGACAGTGCGCTGAGTTCCAATTTCAGAGGGCTGGCAAAGAATCTCGACATCCTGGGGCGAGAGTCGAAAGTCGCGAAGGCGAACGGAAGTGCCGCAGCGAGGATCGACGAGCTGTCGCTGGCAATGGGTCCGCTCGCTCGCGCGCTCGCAAGTCGCAAGGCGACGACGTGCGATACGCAAGCGACCGCGGCCATCACGGCGTTTGCGCAGACGAATGGAGTCTTGATCCGGCGCGTTCGAGACGATGTTGCAAAGTTACCTTCGAGCTTGACGCCTCGGCTAACAAAGGAACGGCTGTATCAGCTGATAAGCCTAACGGTGTCCGCGACGCCAGCGCGGGCGAGTCGAGTGTTCGTCCCCGATGTTTGCGCAACCGTCGTTCCGCAGCCGGCCGTTATTCGGACGTGCGTGAGTTTTGTTCACTGGCGAGACGACCCTTATGCGGCCGATTTGTTGTCCCCGTGGGAGGTTCTAGAAGTCATGTGGGAATTCAAATCGGCGATTGAAGAGATGTCGTACGGCGCGGCGACGCTCGATATTGAAATCCGGCAAAGTTGGCCAGACGTTTCGCGCCCGACGGAGGGCGGCGAAGTGCTTCGGCTGTTCCGCGAGCTTTTTGGCGACACGTCGGATTGTCATTGGCTTATCGACTATCCCAAGAGCGATTCGACGGCCAGAGGTGGCGGCGGTGTGGCCAGAATCGGTCCGTACAGTTTCAATTTGGCAACGTTGATTCATGAGAATGGCCACAGCATGGGGTATGCGCTTGGATCTGGCCGATCGTTAAACCATGCGCACGATCTTGATGCGGCGGATTCTGTGCTTTTTCCTGGGGCGTTGGAGAAAAGCGATTACGGTGACCACTACGATCCGATGGGCACGGGTACGATGCACTTCAATGCGTTTCACAAAGAGAAAGTTGGCTGGATTCGTCCAATGGAAGTGGAATGGGGACCTGGTGCCATCGGGCGATACGTCATTGCGGCGATGGAAGCGCCCTCGTGTGGTCACCCGCACGCGCTGAAGATCCCACTTCCGGTCGATCTCACGGACAACCAGTTCCTCGATCTGTGCACGGCACGAACATCGTTTTCATCGAATCCACCGTGTCCGACCCCTGGCACCTGGCGCCGAACGCACAACCTGGCGGAGTTTCTCTACATCGAATACCGGCGTCCGATCGGTTTGGACGAGGATCGGCTTCTTGGTTTTGCGGATCGTGGACTTGCGACCGCCGCGGGCGGAGGGGTTATTCACACCGCGACTTCTGAGAGCGGCGGGCACAGTTTTTTGCTCGATTGCACGCCGGGTAGCCGAACTTGGTCGGGAGGTCGAAACGATTTCATGGATGCTTTGTCGCCGGCTGGCACTTGCTGCAACATCCCTTATCTCGGGTACAACATTTGTTTTGCGGCGACGGACAATCCGAATTTGTTTGGCGTGACAATCTCGAGCGCGTTTAGTGGTTTCTAAACGCTGGGTCGTGTCCAGCGGTCGCTTTCGCGGCCACGCCTACGGGCACTCTTCGTAGCTCTGCTTGAAGCGTTCGAAGATATTAGGGCACATCCCGGCGTTGCGTTGAAAGACGTAGGCGCCTGCGTCTTTGTACGATTGCCCGCCCATCATTTCGTCGCATTTCGCCGTTCCGAAGTGGTCTAAATTGCCGTTGGATCCGAAGTTGTGGAGCAGCTCGTGGACGCCGGTCGCCGCGACAAACGAAAAGCGATTCGCGTTGTATGGGTTCGCGTGGTCGATCGGCGAGCATTGGTAATAGCTGAAGTCGGAATTCAACTCGAACGCGACGCCGTTGCGGCCTTGGCATTCGCCGCCCCCCGAGACGCTGCGAACGTGAACGGGGTTGCGGGGGTCGGTGCGATCGTATCCGCACGCGTTGTACATATGCTTCCAGTCGATCGCGCCACCATAAATGATCGTTCGCTTGCCGGTGCCCGGGTGTTTGAAGCGATTGCACGAGCCCGGTTTTTCGAAGGCGATCATGTAGCCGCCGAACGACGTCGATTTGTCGTCGGCGTACATGAAAAAGAGGAGCTCGGGGGACGTCGACGTTTCGTAGATTTTTTGCAGAACCTTTGTCATCGAGACGCCGCCGCGCCCCGCGTCGGGGTTGAGCGTCGCCTTGACCGCCGCGTACGAAACGCGACGGATGCCGACGAGTTGGATTTCGACGTCGGCGCGATCGACGAGGAGGTTGTTCGCGGCGCGCGCAAACTCGTGCAACTCGGCGTCGGACGGATTGAACGAGTCGGTGTCGATGAGCGCTTCGGCCTTCACGGTGCGGCCGATGGAGCTTGTGCGTGCGGCGATACCCGCATCGGTGGGTTGGAGTCCGGCGTCGACGCGCGTGACCGATGCATCGTCAAGTGGAAGAGCGGCGGCGTCTGGAGTTGTGGTGCCGCCACCATCGTTATCGACGTTGGTTGTGGGCGGTGTTGAAAGCGGAACATCCGGCTCGGCCGGCTGCGTTCCACAGCGAATCGACAGAATGGCCGAGCCGAGAATCACGGCTGCGATGGCTGCGCGTTTCATCAGCGAATCCTCTCTCCCTCACCTCAGGGTTTCAGCTGCAATGCGTGGTCCATAGAATGACGGCCACCCGCGCGGTTAATCCTGCTAATCGGAAGCTGTGGATGCGGCATTCCGGCGTGAAAGACGGCAAGTGGGGTCTTTTGTCCACAGCCGGGGATGTCGTCGATCTAACGCCATCGCCGTTTTTACGACCGCCGCCGATTCGATCGACAGCGTTCCGCGACCGAACGGCCCTTGCGTTTCTCGTTTTCCTGGCGAGGTTTCACCCGCTCTTCGGGGCGGGTGTGGATTGAAACGGAGCCGGCCAGCTTCTGAATGGATTGGCGCAGGAAGACGCCCGTCTCGGAACGGGAAGCGTTTGGCGGTAGGGAACGCCGTCCGTTTTGCGGGGTTACCTGCCCGTCTCGAGACGGAGAGGCTTTTCGGGCCGAAATCTCGCTTCCGTCTCGGAACGGGAAGCGGTTCTGGAGCCAGAATGCGCGTCCGTCTCGGAACGGAAGCGTTTTTTCGCCTGGGAAAGGGCTTCCGTCTCGGAACGGGCGTGAGAATGGCTCGAAATGACTAGGGATTTATTCAGCGGGGCGCGCAGTTTGACGCGGTCGCGGAGGCGGGAGCGGTTGCGGGAGCGGATGCGGAGGCGGATGCAGGTGCCGCGGCACGGCTCTTCCGCCCTCGTCGCAGGGCATACGCGCTTCGAAACAGCGAAGTCCGAGTCGCGTCAGCGTCGCGCCGGAACGCAAAGAGCCCCGCCGCGCGAACTTCGTCGACCGCTTCGTCAAGGTAGGTGAAGGCGCGATTGCGAAGATCTTTCTTGTCGTCGAGCGCCTTCTTCGTGGTGGCCTCGGCGTGGCCCTTTTGCACTTCGTCGGCGATGGCGCGCGCCCGGGTTACGTCTTCAAAGTCAAAGTCGACGCGGTCAAACGCCGCGCGGTTCCGCTCGACGAGCACTCCGAGGTCTTTCAGGTCTTGACAGAGGTCGGCGACGCCCTCGCCGTCGCGGATGCGCGCGATGACGTCAAGGGCGGCGTCGTCGTTGCGCAGGGCGTAGAGGGCCGAGTCGACGATGTCGCGGCGAAGCTCGGTCGCGCGGTCGACGGCGGCGTGGAGCGTCGCGGGAAGGCCGGTCTCGCGGGTGTTTGTCCACTCGGTTTGCGCGGCGCTGAGGGCCTTTGCGCGTTCGGCGAGGCCGTCGATGATGGCGGCGTCGACGCCGACGGCGAGGAGCGATGCGCGGTATCTGTGCGCGGCGTCGGCAAGGTCGAGCGCCTCTTGGACAATCGTTGCGACGGGGCGATCGGGTTCGGCAACGTCGGTGGCTGAAATCGCGGCGAGTTTCGGCAACAGTTTCTCGAGCTCGTTTTTGGCTTTCATGAGGTCTCCTTTGTTTTGGATGGTCATGCCCCCGTGGCAGGACAGCGAGTGGGTAACATCATCGCGAAGATGGGGTCAACGGAAAAGCGGCTGCGGAGGCGGGGGCGGAGGCGGGCGCGGGAGCGGAAGCGGGCTGTGCTCTCCACGGCTCGCCTCACTTTCGGCCCCCTTCGCGCTCCGCGCTTCGGTTGAGGGCCGAAAGGTTCGGCTCACCACTTCGAAAGGAGATCCCGATGCCGCTTTCCGCAACCGCTACCCCTACCGCCATCGTTCCCGCGACCGTCTCTCTCGAACGCCTCGACTGCTATCGTGTGGCTCGCGACTTTGCGCGTCTCGCTCAGCGGCTTCCAATCGCAAACGCTGTTCTTCGAGACCAATTCCGACGCGCGTCGCTTTCAGTGCTGGCGAACACAGCCGAGGGCGCTGGGCGCGTGGCGCGTGCGGACAAACGCCGTTGTTACGCAATCGCGCGCGGTGAAGCGTGTGAGTCGGCGGCGTTGCTCGATCTCATCGACGATGCACCGAAAGAAATCGGTGAACTGTTGTCGCGAGTCATCGCAATGCTCACCGTGCTCGTGCGATGAGCTTCGAAAGAAGTGCGCAAACACGATCGGCGAGGCCATCGAGTTCGGCGACCTGCCGCTCGTCGACGTAGCCCCAAATCGCAGCCAGCTTCAGAGCCGCCCGCGCTTCACGACACGAGCCCCGCGCGATTTCGAAGAATCGGGCTTGGTCGCGAAGTGAACTTTTCCCGTCGCCCTCGCTAATGTTGAGGACGCAGCTTGCCGTCGCACGTCGAAGTTGATCTTCGAGCGAGCGGTCCTTGCGACGAATGAAATCAAGCGCGGGACGAACGCGACTCGCGAACTCGAACGCCACCTCGTACGCGATGAACCGATGAGACATGAGAACCTCCTCTCGAAGCCGCTGAACGCGGCCCCCGCAAGGAACAGGGCCCGCGAAGCGGCAAGAGAGGAGGCGCGAACGGAGGAAAAGCGGGAGCGGGAGCGGAAGCGGAGGCGGGTGCGGGAGCGGATGCGGATGCGGGAGCGGAGGCGGTGCCCGTGGTTACGCCGACTCGTCGTTTGTTTCCGCCTCGTCCTTCGTGGATTTGAGGCCGAGTTTCTCGATGCGGCGATAGAGTGTCGCGAGCGAGAGCCCGAGGGCCCGTGCGGCTTCGCGGCGGTCGCCATCCACGCGCTCCAGCGTTGCGGCGATGAGGGCGCGCTCGAAGCTCGCCATCGTTTGCTCGTAGCCGCCGTCATCGGGGTGCGCGGCGCGGCCGGCGACGTCGGGCGGCAAGTCGGCGACGCTAATGACGCGGCCCGTGCAGACGACGGTCGCGCGCTCGACGACGTTCGAGAGTTCGCGGATGTTGCCGGGCCACGCATACGAGACGAGGCGTTGGAGCGCGGCGTTGTCGAAACCGACGACGGGGCGGCGGTGCTCCTTTGCGTGCTTGTCGAGGAAATGCTGCGCGAGCACGGGGATGTCGTCGAGGCGTTGGCGAAGCGGCGGGACCTTCACGTGGAGCGCGGAGAGTCGGTAGTAAAGGTCGCTGCGGAACTTGCCCTCTTTGACGAGAGCCGCGAGATCGCGGTTTGTTGCGGTCACGATCCGCGCATCGGTTCGCACAGGGCGCTCGCTGCCGACCGGGAAAACTTCCTTCGTTTCGATCGCGCGAAGCAGCTTGACCTGATGCGCTTGCGGGAGGTCGCCGATCTCGTCGAGGAAGAGCGTGCCTTTCGACGCCGCGCGAAAGAGCCCTTCGCGTGACGAGTCGGCACCGGAAAAGGCGCCGCGCTCGTGACCGAAAAGGTGGCTTTCGATCAGCGACTCGGGGATCGCGTTGATGTTGACCGCGAGGAACGGTCCGCTGCGGCGCGCCGATGCCTCGTGCAGCGTGCGCGCGACGACTTCCTTGCCGCTGCCGCTTTCACCTTCGATGAGGACGGTGCTTTGCGAGAGCGCAATCTGGCGAACGAAGTCCATGAGGTCGAGCATCGTGCGGCTTCGAAGCACGGCGAGTGGAAGCTCGCGTCGCTCGGCGAGCTTCATTCGGAGAAGGGCGTTTTCTTTGATGAGGCGGCGGTGTTCGCAAAGTGCGTCGATCTTGCGCGCGACCTCTTCGAGCATGACGGGCTTCACGAAATAGTCCTGCACGCCGAGTCGCAGCGCGTCGACGACCGATTCAACGCTGCTGTAGGCCGTCATGATGAGGATGATCGTGTCGGGCGACGTGAGGCGTAGGTCTGCCGCGAGCGTGAGCCCGTCTTTTCCGGGCAAGTTCACGTCTATGAGCGCGACGTCGAACTCTTGCTTCGCGGCCGCCGCGAACTCCTCCGCCGACTCGTGCGCCGCGACCTCATGCCCCTGCTCGACCAGATACCGCGCGAGATTGCCGCGCAGCGTCTTCTCGTCCTCGACGACCAGCACGCGTTCAGCCATTGCTCACGCGGTCCACTCCCGGTACCGGACTCGCACCCGCTCCCGCCCCCGGTTCTTCTTTCCTACCCCCATTTCTCTTCTCCTCCGATCCCTGTGTTCTCGGTGTCTCTGTGGTTTCTCTTCTCCGGCTCTTGTTTTTCTTCCACCGCCCCGAACTCCAGCGTCACCGCGGTTCCCACGCCGGGCGCAGATTCGATCGACAGCGTCCCGCCGACCGACCGCACGACATCGACGCTGACCGACAGTCCGAGGCCCGTTCCGCGCCCTTTCGTCGTAAAGAGCGGCTCGAGCGCGCGTCGCTTCACCTCGTCGTTCATTCCGACGCCGGTATCGATGACCCGCAAGCGCACGCCACCATTTGCGCAGTCGCCCCTGATTGTCAGCGTTCCGCCCTCGGGCATCGCGTCGAACGCGTTGATGAAAAGATTCACGAGCACCATGACGAGGTGGTCCTCAACCATTCGCAGCGTTGGCATGTCGCGATCGAACTCCGATGCAATACGAATCTTTCGCGCGCGCGGATCGTGGCGCACCATGCGGAGAGCGTCCTTGACTGCGTTCTCGACCACAACGGCCGTCACTTCGTCGCCGCGCCGCCGCGCGAAATCGCTCATTTCGCGGAGCGTCCGCGTGATTCGCGCGATGTGTTCGCGCAGCACGGCCGCCGCGTTTCGCACGCGTTCCGGGTCTCGTTCGCGCTCGAGCATCTCAAGCTCGCTCGACATCGACGCGAGTGGGTTCCCGATGTCGTGCGCGATCCCCGCGGCGAGCATCCCGAGCGCCGACAACTTTTCCTGGTAACGCAACTCCGCTTCAAGCCGCTTCTCTTCGGTGATGTCGCGCGCCGTTTCAATAACGAGCGCCTGCTTGCCATCGGCGTCGGGCACGGGAAACGCGTCGACCGCATAGATTCGTCCCGTGCGCGGGTCGGTGCGAACGAACTCTCCCGTCGCGGGTGCTCCCGTCGCCAGTGCCTTTCGTGCAACGCAAGCGGGGTTCGTCGGTTCGCAACTCGCCCCAAAAAAATCGGTACAGGGTGCGTTCGAAACAGTTGTGCACCCAGCTGCATCGAGCGCCACGCGGTTCGCCTTGACGATTCGGCCATCGCGGTCGAGCACGACAATTTGATCGCGCAAGCTGTCAAAGAGCCGATCCGTAAACGATTTGGCCTCGGCGAGCGCGCGCGTGCGTTCTTCCATCGCGAGGCGCAAGTCGCGGTACGCCGCCTGAAAGATGTCGTCGTAACGGCGTCGCGTTCGCCAGATGTTGTAAAACGCCCAGCTCGCGAGAAGGAGGGAGCATCCGATCCCGCGATACATATGGAAGAGAAAGAGTTCGTCGACGGAGTAGTGTTTCACGAGGTAGATGCGCTCAACGATTTCGTAGGTGGCGAAAATGACGACGAGACCAATGGCGCCAACCGCGGCCGTCTTCGCCCACATGCGAATCCACCATCGCCCGGCAAACGGATTCTGCGCCGGCTGAAGCCGATCGGACGGCGGAGACTCCTGATTCGCAACCACTCTAATAGATACGACCAGCAAGCGATGTGCCCGTCGCTTCGAGACTGTTCAATCGAGTAGACACCCGTAGATTCGCCACGAGTCGATTCTCAATTTCGAGAGCGAACGAGAGTTTCCCGTCTCAGATTTGAGATGGGGTGTCGCGCAAATGACGACGTGTCCCACATGTGCGCCGCGCACGCTTTGCCGTCGGGCTGATCCGAGGCTCGCGTATTCGCGCCTTTTCCAATCGACAGGGGCCGTCCAATTTGCTGGCCCTTTCATTGCTTTATGGCAGTTGCGATGACAACTGCAACCCTATTCAGCCTCTTGGTTTTCAGTTCGGCACCGGAATCTCCAGCGGCACCCGCATCCGCGCCCGCTCCCGCGGAAGATTTCAACGCCAAGGCGCAAAGGAGCAAGGACGCAAGGAATGAGACCACTTCCCTTGGCGCTTCCGCGCCTTTGCGTCAAGTTCCCGCACCCGCTTCCGCTCCGGACGGCGGTGAGCCCGAGGCGTCGCCGGCCGCACTCATGTTCGGCAAAAAATGTTCGAGCTGCCACTCGCTTGGCGAAGGCGATCGCACCGGCCCTGACCTCGTCGGCGTCACGAAGCGTCGCGACACCGCATGGATTAAAAAGTTCGTTCGCACGCCAGGCGCCGTCATCGACTCGGGCGATGCCGCCGCGAAAGAGATGCTCGACAAGTTCAAGGGCGTTCGAATGCCCGACCAAGACTTAAAGGACGACGAACTCGACGCGATTCTCGCCTACCTCGCCGACTGCACCGCAAAAGGCATGTGCAAGATTGCGACGGGGAAGGCTAAACACGCGAACGAGGCGACGCCGGCTGAGGTTGCGTTCGGGCGCGCGCTCTTCGAAGGGTCGAAGCGCCTCACGAATGGCGGCCCCGCGTGCATCTCGTGTCACAACGTGCGCGGCGCGGGGATTCTCGGCGGCGGCACGCTCAGCAAGGATTTGACGCACGCTTACCCGCGGATCGGTGACCCCGGGCTCTCGTCGGCGCTCGAATCGACGCCGTATCCTGTGATGAACCAGGTTTTCGCGAAGCGCGCGCTCACGAGCGCTGAGGCGTTCGCGCTTAAAGCGTATCTCGCCGACGTCTCGAAGGACGGCACCTCGCCGACCGCCGACCACAACTTCCTCTACCTCGGCATCATCGGCCTCTTCGTTGCGCTCGGCGCCATCGGCGTTGGCGCGGCGGGCCGCCTCCGAGGCGTTCGCCAAAGCATCGTGAAACGAGGTGCGCCGTGAGCTGGATCAAAGACATCGTCGACCCCGAAACCCGCGCCTGGGAACAGTTTTATCGAAACCGATGGCAGCACGACAAAGTCGTTCGGTCGACGCACGGCGTGAACTGCACGGGCGGCTGCTCGTGGAACATCTACGTCAAGGAAGGCGTCGTGACGTGGGAGATGCAGGCGCTCGACTATCCGCTGCTCGATCGGTCGCTACCGCCGTACGAACCGCGCGGGTGTCAGCGCGGGATTTCGTACAGCTGGTACATCTACAGCCCGATTCGCGTGAAGTACCCGTACGTGCGGGGCGCGCTCCTCGACTTGTGGCGCGATGCACGCAAACAGTACGACGATCCGGTTGAAGCGTGGGCGTCAATCCAAGCCAACGAAAAGGGGCGCGCGCTTTATCAGCGGGCGCGCGGGAAGGGCGGCTTTCGGCGCGCGGCGTGGAGCGATGTGCTCGAAATCGTCGCGGCGGCGAACATCCACACGGCGAAAAAATATGGGCCCGATCGCGTCATCGGTTTTGCGCCGATCCCCGCGATGTCGATGCTGTCGTATGCGGCCGGCGCGCGGTTTCTACAACTTTTTGGCGGCGTCTGTTTAAGCTTCTACGACTGGTACTGCGACTTGCCGCCCGCATCGCCCGAAATCTGGGGCGAGCAGACCGACGTCGGCGAGAGCGCCGATTGGTACAACTCAAAATTCACGGCGGTCATGGGATCGAACCCGAACATGACGCGCACGCCCGACTGCCATTTTGCCGCGGAGATGCGGCACAACGGCACGAAGCTCGTCGTCTTCTCGCCCGATTTCAGCCAGGTCGCAAAGTATGCGGACCAGTGGGTGCCGCTCCACGCGGGGTCGGACGGCGCGTTTTGGATGGCGGTCAATCACGTCATCCTGAAGGAGCGTCACCACGAGGAGCCGTCGAAATTATTTTTGGAGTACGTGCGGCGATACACCGATTCGCCGATGCTTATCAAACTTGAGAAGGATGGCGACGCGTACAAGCCGGGGCGGTTGCTGCGCGCGAACACGCTCGAGAAATACAAAGACGTCGAGAACGGCGAATGGAAATTCCTCGTCATCGATGAGGCGACCGGCGAAGCGAAGATGCCGGGCGGAACGATGGGGCATCGCTGGCAAAAGAACGGTGGCCAGTGGAACCTCGAATACAAAGACACCGCCGACGGGAGCGAATATTCGCCGGCGCTTTCGTTCCTAACGAAAAACGACGAAGTCGCGCAGGTGCGATTCAACGATTTTGGGAGCGACAGCGTCGTCACGCGCGGCATTCCGATTCGGTTCGTTGAGACGCGCGAAGGACGCGTGGCGGTCGCGACGATTTACGATCTGCTGTTCGGCGAATTCGGTGTGGGGCGCGGACTTCCGGGCGAATACGCGAAAAGTTTCGACGACGAAAACGCGACGTACACGCCGGCGTGGCAAGAAAAGTTTACGGGCGTTTCACGAAACACGGTTTTGCAGTTTGCGCGCGAATGGGCGCGGACCGCGGAGCTCACGGGCGGCAAGTGTATGATCATCATCGGCGCGGGGATCAACCACTGGTACCACAACAATTTGATGTACCGGTCGGGAATCGTTGCGCTGATGCTGACGGGGTGCGTCGGCAAAAACGGCGGCGGGCTCAACCATTACGTCGGCCAAGAAAAACTCGCGACGGTCGCGCCGTGGGCAGCGATGGCGTTCGCGCGCGATTGGAGCGGGCCGCCGCGGCTGCAGAATGCGCCGTCGTGGCACTACATGCAGACCGACCAGTGGCGCTACGACGCTGGGCACTCGCATTACGGCGTCGTGCCGAAGGACAGCCCGGAACGTGGCGTCCACACGGCCGACATGCAGGCGCGCGCCGTGCGGCTCGGGTGGCTGCCTTGGTATCCGCAGTTCCCCGAGAATCCGCTCGAGGCCGTAAAAGCCGCTGAAGCCGCGGGCGCGAAGACAAACGAGGAGATCCTCGCGCACATCGCGAAGCGAATCGAAAAAGGCGACCTCAAATATTCGGTCGACGACGTCGATGCGGCGGCCGCGTGGCCGCGCGTTTGGTACATCTGGCGCGGGAATGCGCTCATGTCGTCCGCGAAGGGGCATGAGTTCTTTTTGAAGCACTACCTCGGAACGCACCACAACGACATCTGCGATGAGCACGCGGCCGGCAAGGTGAAAGACGTCGCGTGGCACGACAAGGCGCCGGAAGGGAAAATGGATCTCGTCGTCGACATCAATTTCCGCATGGACACGTCGGCGCTTTACAGCGACATCGTTTTGCCGACAGCGACGTTTTACGAAAAGGCCGACCTCAACTCGACCGACTTGCACTCGTTCATTCACCCGCTCGGAGAGGCGGTTCCGCCGTCGTGGGAGTCAAAACCCGATTGGGACATCTTCAAGGAGATTGCGAAGAAGACGTCGGAAGTCGCCAGGCGGCATTTCCCGACGCCGGTCAAAGACGTTGTCATGACGCCGCTCGCGCACGACACCGTCGACGAGCTTGCGCAGCCGTCGATCAAAGACTGGCGAAAGGGCGAGTGCGCGTTCGTGCCTGGGAAAACGACGCAACGTTTTACGATCGTCGAGCGCGATTACACGAAGCTGTGGGAGAAATACACGTCGCTCGGACCGAACATCAAAAAGGACGGCCTCGGTGCGCACGGCGTCAAATACGACTGCGCCGATTTTTACGATGAGCTCGCGGCCGAGAATCCGACGATCAAATTCGATGGGCAGGTTTACCCGTCGATCGAATTCGCGCCCGATGCGGCGAACGTGATCTTAAAGCTCGCGCCCGAAACGAACGGCGAACTCGCGTATCGCGCGTACAAGTTGATGGAAAAAAAGACGGGGCTCGTGCTCGCGGATTTAGCGGAGGGCGCGCGAAAGTCGCGTGCGACATACAAGGACTTGCTCGCGCAGCCGCGGAGATTGCTAAACAGCCCGGCCTGGTCGGGGCTCGTGACCGACGGGCGCGCGTATTCGGCGTTTACGTACAACATCGAAAAGCGCGTGCCGTTTCGAACGCTCACGGGGCGGCAACAGTTTTATCTCGACCACGAGGGGTACCTCGCGTTCGGCGAGCATTTGCCGACGTTCAAGCCGTCGCCGCTGCCGGCGGTTTACCAAGACCTCGATAAGACGGAGTCGCGAGGAAACACCGGGCCGACGAAAATCTTGAACCTGCTCACGCCGCATGGGAAGTGGCACATCCACTCCACGTATGGCGACACGCTCCGCATGATGACGCTCTCGCGTGGGTGCGAGCCGTTCTGGATGAACGACAAAGACGCGGACGAGATCGGCATCGTCGACAACGACTGGGTCGAGGTGCACAACGACAACGGCGTCTACTGCACGCGCGCGGTCGTGAGTGCGCGAATTCCGCGTGGCGTCTCGATTGTTTACCACTCGCCCGAGCGGACGCTGAACATCCCGAAGTCGGAGACGCGAAAAGGGCGCCGCGCCGGTGGCCACAACTCGCTGACGCGCACGCGATTGAAACCGGTGCTGATGTACGGGGGGTACGGACAGTTCACGTTCCACTTCAACTACTGGGGGCCGACGGGCGTTAACCGCGACACGCACGTGATGGTTCGCAAGATGGAAAAGGTGGTGTTTTGATGGACATACGCGCGCAAGTCTCGATGGTCTTTCATCTCGACAAGTGCATCGGGTGCCACACGTGCAGCATTGCGTGCAAGAACGTTTGGACCGATCGCAAAGGCGCCGAATACATGTGGTGGAACAACGTCGAGACGAAGCCGGGGACCGGCTACCCGACGGCGTGGGAAGATCAGGAACGGTACGGCGGCGGGTGGACGCAAAACGGCGATGTGGTGCAGCTCCGAGTGAATGGGCGGTTTCGCGGACTCGCGAATATTTTTCACAATCCGAAGCTGCCGGTCATCGACGACTACTACGAGCCGTGGACGTATCGCTATCAGGACTTGTTCGACGCACCAGCGTCGGACGACCAACCGACGGCGCGCGCGGTGTCGCTGATTACGGGCGAGCCGATGAACATCGAAGCGGGGCCGAACTGGGACGACGACCTCGGTGGGTCGCCGGTATACGCGGCGAACGACCCGAACCGCGCGGCCATGACACCACAAGAGCGCGAGATGATGTTCGAGGTCGAGCGGCTCACGTTTTTTTATCTGCCGCGCATTTGCAATCACTGCCTGAATCCGGCGTGCGTGGCGGCGTGTCCGTCGTCGGCGCTTTACAAGCGGGGCGAGGACGGCATCGTCGTCCTGAACCAGGAGCGGTGCCGCGGGTGGCGGCTTTGCGTGTCGGCGTGCCCGTACAAAAAAACGTATTTCAATTGGGCGACGGGGAAGAGCGAGAAGTGCATATTGTGTTACCCGCGCGTTGAGACAGGGCAGGCGCCGGCGTGCTTTCACTCTTGCGTCGGGCGGATTCGCTACCTCGGGATTCTGCTTTACGACGCCGACAAGATCTTACCGACGGCGACGATGCCCGATGCGGAGTTGGTCGAGGCACAGCGCGCGATGATCCTCGACCCGCACGACCCCGAGGTGATTCGCGAGGCCGAGAAAAACGGGATTCACCCGTCGGTCATCGAGTCGGCTCAGAAGTCGCCTGTTTACAAGTTCGTCAAGGAGTGGAAGCTCGCGCTGCCGCTCCACATCGAATACCGGACGCTCCCGATGCTGTTTTATGTGCCGCCGCTCTTGCCGGTCTTGGCGAAGAAGGCCGACACGTACGACACGGCGACCGAAGACCTGTGGGCGCCGATCGAAGAGGCGCGCTTGCCGATTGAATATATGGCGAGCCTGTTTGCGGCGGGGAACGTCGGGAAGGTGCGGCATGCGATGAAGAAGGAGCTTGCGGTGCGGTACTTCCGGCGGCACGTGACGGTCGGCGATGTTCCGGCGGCGCGGGTCGACGCGATGCTTGCGGAGGTGGGGTCGTCGCGTGAGGAGGCGGAGGCGATCTATCGGCTCACGTCGCTGCCGCTCTTTGACGAACGGTTCGTGATTCCGCCGTCGCATCGAGAGGAAGCGGTCGAGGCGCTCGAGTCGCCGTTCGAATTTCGCGGGGCGACTGGGTTTGGGTTTCGCGAGAAGCCGACGCGGGGGCTGTGATGGCGCACCGGTACGAGGAGATCGCGGAGCTGCTCGGATATCCGACGGAGAAGATGAAGAGAACATGCACCACAGAGACGCAGAGGGCTGGGAGATCTGAGGGAGAAGGAGTTAAACGCAAAGGCGCAGAGACCCAAAGCAAGGAGGACTCTTTCTTGGCGCCTTCGCGCCTTGGCGTCTTGGCGTTGAATCCGGATGCGGAGTGCGGGTTTCCTGAGTTCGCGGAGTTCGTAGCGGGGCGCGATCTGCGCGAGCTCGAGGAGCTGTACACGTCGACGTTCGACATTCAGGGGAACGTTTGCCTCGACGTCGGGTATCAGTTGTTCGGCGAGACGTACAAGCGCGGGCAGTTCATCGTGAAGTTGCGCGTGGCGCTTCGCGAGGCGGGCGTGAGTGAGGCGGGGGAGCTGCCGGATCATCTGCCGAGTGTGCTGCGGTTTCTGGCAAGGCGGGACGAGGAGGAAGAGAAGACGCAACGCAAAGACGCAGAGGCGCAAAGCGAGAATGTTTGTGCTGCGGCGCCTTCGCGCCTTGGCGACTTGGCGTTGAATCCGGATTCGAGGTCACAGAGGTATCCCGGTGACGCGGAGGAGCTCGTGCGCGAAGCGGTGCTGCCGGCGATCGTGAAGATGATCGATGCGTTTGGGGTGGCGTCGAATCCGTATCGCGCGCTGCTTGAAGCGACGAAGGCGGTGTTGCAGGCGGACTACGGGGTTGCGGAAATCCCCGCGGCGCCCGATGCCGACCGCGGTGGCTCAAAGTCCTTTCTACCTCCAGGTGCAAGTGGGCGATTCACGCTTCCGATCGCGCAAGACTACGACGTCGATGAAGAGGGATCTGAGCAGCGAGGGTTTCGGCCATGATTGAGAACATTGTTTTCGGCGCATTCCCGTACGTCGTCGTGGTGCTGTTTCTGTTTGTCACGATTCAGCGCTATCGCGCACGCGGGTTCACCGTCACGTCACTCTCGTCGCAGTTCCTCGAATCGCGCGCCCTTTACTGGGGCTCGCTCCCATTTCACATTGGCATCATCCTACTCTTTTTCGGCCACTTCATCGGCTTCCTCATCCCGCGCGAAGTCATGGCGTGGAACGCCTCGCCGCTTCGCCTCGTCGTCCTTGAAGTGACGGCCCTCGCCGCCGGCCTGCTCGCGCTCGTCGGCCTCGTTCTCCTCATCTTGCGGCGATTAACCCACGCGCGGCTTCGCGCGGTCACATCGAACGCCGACACGCTCCTCTACGCTGTTTTGCTGGCTCAGATTGCGACGGGGCTCTACGTTGCGCTCGTCCATCGCTGGGGATCTTCGTGGTACACGGCGGTCGCGGTGCCTTACCTGAAGTCGCTATTTGTGCTCGAGCCCAATGTAAAGCTGCTCGCCGATTTGCCGCTCATGGTGAAAGTGCACATCGCGGGCGCTTGGGTGCTATTCGCGATCTTCCCGTTCACGCGGCTCATGCACATCCTCGTTGCACCGGTTCCGTACCTTTGGCGGCAAACGCAGGTGGTCATTTGGAACCGCGATCGGCGGAAGCTTCGTCGTGTCGCGGCGAACGAAAAGACTTGATGACGGAGCGACGCAAAGCGCTATCGGCACTCACGATGAACACGCTCGCGTTCACCGTTTGCTTCGCCGTGTGGATGATGAACGGCGTCCTCGTGACGTTCCTCGTCGAGAACCGCATCCTCGCGTTCGATAAGTCGCAGATCGGCTGGCTGATGGGTATTCCGGTACTCACGGGCTCGCTCGTACGACTTCCGGTCGGAATGCTGACCGACAAATACGGCGGGCGCGTCGTGTTTCCGGCCGTCATGTTTGTCGCGGCGCTGTCGTGCGTTGGGCTTAGCTTCGCGACGACGTTTGGTGAATTCGTTGTCGGGAGCCTCGGCTTCGGCCTCGCGGGGACCGGGTTCGCCGTCGGCATCGCGTATACGTCGGTTTGGTTTAAGCGCGAACACCAGGGAACAGCGCTCGGCGTCTTCGGCGTCGGCAACGCGGGCGCGGCGCTCACGAGTCTCGGCGCACCCACGATTCTCATGGCGCTCACCGACAATCTCGCGAATCCCGAAGGCTGGCGAAACCTGCCGCGCATTTACGCGGCGGCGCTCGTCGTCATGACGATCGTCTTTTCTCTCGCGACCGAAAACCGAACGCCGGCGCACGGCCGCGATCGCACATGGCGCGAACACTTGGCGCCGCTCAAGGTGATGCGCGTCTGGCGATTTGGGCTTTATTACTTTTTCGTCTTCGGCGGTTTCGTCGCCCTCGCGCAGTGGCTTATCCCGTATTACGTCGCCGCTTACGAAACATCGGTCGCGCTTGCCGGCGTTCTCGCCGCGATCTTCAGCCTGCCGTCGGGCGTCATTCGCGCGCTCGGCGGCTGGATGTCGGACAAGTTTGGCGCGCGCACCGTGATGTACTGGGTTCTCGGCGCGAGCGTGGTCTGCTGCGCGCTCCTCGTCGTGCCACGCATGGACATCACGTCGCCGAGCGAAGGCGTCATCTCAACGGTGGGCGGAACGGTCACGGCCGTGAGCGCAAAAGAAATCCGCGTCGGCGACCGCGCGTTCGCCGTACGCCCGAAGGATGGCAATGCGGCGCCCGCCGACGGCCGTGTTCTCGTTTGGCCGACGTCCGAGTTTTGGCAGGAGCCGATCGTCAAAGTGGGCGACGCGGTGTCGAAGCGGCAGCTGCTCGCGCGTGGCACGACGCACATTTTTTTCCAGGCGAATATCTGGATCTTTACGTTTCTTGTTTTCGTTGTCGGCATCATGATGGGAATTGGCAAGGCCGCCGTCTACAAGTACATCCCCGAATATTTTCCAGACAACGTCGGCTCGGTCGGCGGGCTCGTCGGCGTCATCGGCGGGCTCGGCGGCTTCGTTTGTCCAATCATCTTTGGCTATCTCCTCAAGTGGACCGGCCTCTGGACGACGTGCTGGATGCTCTTCTTCGCGCTCGCGTTCGTCTGCCTCATTTGGATGCACATCGTTGTGCGGCGAATGGAGAAGCGGCAAGCGCCTGAGATGTCGCAACAGATCGACGAAAAGTCCGTCAGGCCATCCCGCGCGGACGGTACCGAGGCGAGCGTATCCATATCGGGTACGCCGCCCACCTCGACGCGGATGGCAGCGATGAGAAACAGCTGATGGCCACGTGGCTGGAAAAATGGGAGCCGGAGAATCCGGAATTTTGGGCGAAGACCGGCTCGAAGATTGCGTGGCGGACTCTCATCATCACGACCGCGACGCTCGTTTTGTCGTTTGCGACGTGGTTCATGATGAGCGCGATCGTCGTGCGGTTGCCGAACATCGGGTTCAAGTTTAGCCCCATGGATCTCTTTTGGCTCGCGGCAATGCCGGGGCTTGCGGGCGGAACGTTGCGCCTCATTCACACTTTCATCATCCCGATTTTTGGGACGCGGCACGTTGTCACCGTTGCGACGTTTTTGAAGCTCATCCCATGCATCGGGATCGGGCTCGCGATCAACAACCCGTCGACGCCGTTTTGGGTCTTCATGTTGCTCGCGCTCGCGGCCGGTTTTGGCGGCGGCGATTTCTCGTCGTACATGCCGTCGACGAGTCTCTTCTTTCCGAAGCGACTCCAGGGCACGGCACTTGGAATCCAGGCGGGCATTGGGAATTTTGGCGTGAGCCTCGCGCAGTTTGTGACGCCGTGGATCGTGAGCTTCGCGGCGCTTGGCGCTGTCGTTGGGCCATCGCAGACGTTCGTGAAGGGTGAAGTCTCGAAGCCGATCTGGCTCCAGAACGCGGCCTATTGGTATGTCCCGCTTCTCGTCGTGTTCGGCGTGCTCGCGTGGATTTACTTGCGGAGCGTGCCGATCCGTGCGTCGGTGCGGCAGCAGTTCGACATTTTTGGCAACAAGCACACGTGGATCATGACGTCGCTCTACGTCATGACGTTCGGATCGTTTTCGGGTTTCTCGGCGGCCTTCCCGCTGATGATCAAGTCGGTCTACGGACATTTTCCGAACGCGCCGGACCCGCTCACTTACGCTTTCATAGGGCCGCTCGTTGGCTCAGTGATTCGCGTCGTCATGGGACCGCCATCGGACAAGTGGGGCGGTGCGATCTGGACGCTGCTCTCGGGATTCGGGCTTCTCGCATGTTCCATCGGCGTCACGTTCTTTACGACGCCGACTTCGCTCGATTCGTTCCCGATGTTCGTCACGCTGATGATTGGGCTGTTCCTTTTTGCCGGCATCGGGAACGCGTCGACGTTTCGACAGATCCCGATCATCTTCGAGCCGCGGCAAGCGGGCGGGGTTCTCGGCTTTACCGGCGCGATCGCGGCGTACGGGCCGTTCCTTTTTTCGGTGGCGATCGGCGCGGTCATCGGCTCGACGGGAAACCCGAACCTCTTCTTTTATATCGCCGCGGTTTTCTACGCGGCCAACATCGCACTCAATTGGTGGTTCTACACGCGGAAGGGATGCGAGAAACCGTGTTAGGTCGCAAGAACTCTGTGCTGGCCTCGCTCTGTGTCTCTGTTTCTCTGTGGTTGCATTTGATTTCGTGCACCATGGGTTCGCAGCAGGGGTACGAGCCGGCGCAACCGATCGCTTATTCGCACGCGCTGCACGCGGGCGAGCTCCAGATCAATTGTCTCTATTGTCACTCGGGCGCTGAAAAGAGTCGGCATGCGGGCGTTCCATCGGCGAGCATTTGCATGAACTGTCCCGCGCAGGTGAAAAAGGACGCACCAGAAATCAAGAAGCTCTCGGCGGCGATCGAGAGCGGAACGCCGATTGAATGGACGCGCGTCCATCGGTTACCGGACTTCGCGTACTTCAATCACAGTCGGCACGTCGCGGCAAACGTCGCGTGTCAAACGTGCCACGGCGCGGTTGAGACGATGGTGCGTGTGAAACAGGTCGAGACGATGACGATGGGGTGGTGTCTCGATTGTCATCGAAATACCGAAAAGGAGACTCGGTCAGCGGCGAAGCGGATTGCGCCAACGACCGATTGTTCAGCATGTCACTACTAGATAAAGACAAATACTGGCAATGCGCCGACGAGCACGTAAACGAGGACGAGCACGACCACGTCCACGGTTACGATCACGAGAGAGACAATCCACCACCGGCGTCGGTTAACCGGAGATCGTTTTTCAAAATAATGGGACTCTCGACGGCGGCGGTGGCGGCGGCGGGCTGCAAGCGCGCGCCGGTCGCGAAGATCGTGCCGTACCTGACGAAACCAGAGGAGGTCACGCCGGGCGAAGCGCTCTGGTATGCGTCGACATGCGGGGCGTGCAGCGCGGCATGCGGGATTCTGCTCAAGACGCGCGACGGTCGGCCGATCAAGGTCGAAGGGAACGAGAAACATCCGGCATCGCGCGGTGGCGTGTGCGCGATGGGGCAGGCGTCGGTTTTGTCGCTCTACGATGCGGCGCGAGCGCGGGGGCCGCTTGCGGCCGGGAAAGCGACGACGTGGGCCGAACTCGATGCGGCGGTCAAGGCGGGGTTTGCGAGGGCGGCGGCGAGTGGAAAGTCAATTCGCGTCGTGACGCCACCGGTGGTCGGGCCGACCGCTGACGCGACGATCGCGGCTTTCCTCGCGGCATTTCCAACGGCAAAGCGCGTGACGTTCGACGCGCTGCCATACGAAGAGGCGATCGCCGATGCGCATGCGGCGACGCACGGCGCGCGCGTTGTGCCAGCGTACAACTTTGGGGGCGCAAAGGTCGTTGTGAGCGTGGGCGCCGACTTTCTCGGGACGTGGGTTTCACCCGTTGCGTTCACGCGCGATTACGCGAAGGCGCGCGACCCCGAAGGCGTGCGGCCAATGCTGCGCCACATCCAGATCGAATCGACGATGTCTCTTGCGGGCGCCAACGCGGACCGGCGTTATTCCGTCGCGCCTTCCGACGAGATTCCCGTTCTCGCGGCGCTCGCGCGGCGAGTCCTTGAGCGGTCGGACGTTGCCGGCAAAGACACGCTACTCGCGGCCGTCGCAAAAATCGGCCCGGCGAAATTCGATGCGCGATCGCTCGATGCCGTCGCGAAGGAAATTCTTGCGCGGCGCACGGAGGCCTTGGTTGTAAGCGGGTCAACCGACGTTCGCGCGCAGACGCTCGTCAACATCATCAATTACGCGCTCGGAACGACGGTCGTCTCGTCTGCTCGGCCGCTGCATCGGCTTGCCGCCGCCCTTTCGTTCGCGGAGTTCCTCGCGGAGTTGAAGGCAGGCAGCGTCGGTGCGGTTTTGCTCTGCGGCGTAAACCCGGTGTACGCGCATCCCGATGGCGCTGAAATTGCGAAGGCGTTACGTGGTATTCCGCTCGTTGTGTCGACAAACGATCGCGTCGATGAAACGGCAAGTGCGGCGGCGTATCTCGCGCCGAGTCATCACTTCTTAGAGTCGTGGGGGGATGCGGCTACGGCGTTGACGGCACTCTCATTGTCGCAGCCAGCTGTCACGCCGCTTTTCGATACGCGCGGGACGTGGGAGTCGCTGCTCGCGTGGGCCGGAAGGAGCAGCGCCTATTACGACTTCATGCGTGCGCGTTGGGAGAAAGAGGTTTTTCCGGTTGCCGCAGATGCAGGCGCATCGTTTCAGGCGTTTTGGGATCGGTCGGTACACGACGGGGTCGCCGCCCTGAAGGAAGCGCCGGAAGCAGCGCTGCCGTTTCGTATTGACGAAACACAGAAAGCCCTCGAAGGGATTGGGGCATCGCCAGCTGTTGGTGGCGTCGAGGTCGCGCTCTACGCGAAAGTCGGAATGCGCGACGGCGCGCTCGCAAATAACGGCTGGCTCCAAGAGTTGCCCGATCCGATATCGAAGGCGACATGGGGGAACTACGCGGCGATGTCGCCCGCGCTCGCGAAGAAACAGGGACTCGCCGAGGGCGCGGGCGTCACGGTGTCGTTCGGCGACCGCAAAGTGACGCTCCCCGTTCTCATCCAACAAGGAACTCACGAGAACGTTGTTGCGCTCGCACTTGGATACGGCCGCACGAGGGCGGGCAAGGTCGGAAACGGCGTCGGTGCGAATGCGTTTGCGCTTGCGCGCGTCGACGCTGGGCGCGTGCAACTTTGTCGGCCTGGTGCCGCGATTTCCGCGACCGGCGCGGTCGAGCCGCTCGCTCTTACGCAGACGCACCACTCGCAGGAAAAGCGCGCGCTCGTCCGCGAGGCGACGGCTCGGCCTGCGTCGTGTCGTGTAACGCCGAGAACAACATCACGACCGTCGGCAAGGACGAGGTCTGGCGCCGCCGCGAGATGCACTGGCTTCGCGTCGACCGTTATTTTGAAGGACCGCCCGAAAACCCGGGCGTCGTTTTCCAACCGATGACGTGCCTGCACTGCGAAAACGCGCCGTGCGAAACCGTCTGCCCGGTGCTCGCAACCGTTCATTCAAGCGATGGCCTCAACCAGCAGGTCTACAACCGCTGCGTCGGAACGCGCTACTGCGCGAACAACTGCCCGCCGAAGGTGCGCCGCTTCAACTGGTTTGAATACGACCATGGCGAGCCGATCGAGCGCATGGTCCTAAACCCCGACGTCGTCGTGCGTTCGCGCGGAGTCATGGAGAAGTGCTCGCTCTGCGTGCAGCGCATCCAGGCCGGCAAAGCGGACGCGAAGCGCGCGGGACGCCCGGTCGCCGATGGTGACATCCGAACGGCGTGTCAGCAGAGTTGCCCCGCGGGCGCCATCGTCTTTGGCGACTTGAACGATCCGAAAAGCCGCGTCGCCGCGCTCGTCAAGAGCGGACGCAACTACCGCCTCTTCGAGGATCTCAACATCGGCCCCGTCGTGAGCTATCTCACGAAACTGCGCAACCCAGGCTCAAAGGAAGGGGTCTAACTCATGAGTCACGCCGTCTCACCCCTCCGCGAGCCGCTCGTCAGCGAAGCGCGAACGCTTCATCAGCTCACCGACGAAATCGCGCGCCCCATGGAGCGCCGTCCGACGAAGGCGTGGTGGTGCGCGTTCCTCGCGTCGTTCAGCGCGCTCGTGCTCGGCGTTTACTGTGTGTCGGTGCAGGTGATGACGGGCGTCGGAACGTGGGGCCTCAACAAGACTGTCGGCTGGGCGTTCGACATCACCAACTTCGTTTTCTGGATCGGCATCGGGCACGCGGGCACGCTCATCTCGGCGATCCTTTTCCTCTTCCGGCAGAAGTGGCGCACGTCGATCAATCGCTCCGCCGAGGCGATGACGCTTTTCGCGGTCATGTGCGCCGGGCTCTTCCCCATCATCCACATGGGGCGCCCGTGGTTCGCGTATTTCGCGGCGCCGTACCCGAACGATCGGGGGCCGCTCTGGGTGAACTTCCGATCGCCGCTCGTCTGGGACATGTTCGCGATCTCGACGTACTTCATCATCTCCGCGGTGTTCTGGTACGTCGGACTCTTGCCCGACCTTGCAACGATGCGCGACCGCGCGAAGAGCGCCATCCGCAAGGCCATCTACGGCGCGCTGTCGCTCGGCTGGAACGGCTCGCAGCGCACATGGCTTCGCTACGAAACGGTCTACCTGCTTCTCGCGGGGCTCGCGACGCCGCTCGTGTTGTCGGTGCACAGTATCGTGTCGATGGATTTCGCGACCTCGATTCTGCCCGGCTGGCACACGACGATTTTTCCGCCGTACTTCGTTGCGGGCGCCGTCTTCTCCGGATTTGCGATGGTCCTCACGCTGATGATCATCGCGCGGCACGTGATGGGCTGGAAGCACCTCATCACGATTCGGCACGTCGAGAACATGACGAAGATCATGATTGCGACGGGCGGCATCGTCGGGTTTGCGTATGCGACCGAGTTTTTTACGGCGTGGTACTCGGGCAACGAGCTCGAGCGATTCGCATTCTCAAACCGCGCATTTGGGCCGTACGCGTGGGCGTACTGGATCATGGTGGGCTGCAATGTGCTCATCCCGCAGTTCTTTTGGTTCAAGAAGATTCGGACGAGCGTCGCGGCGGTTTTTGCGCTGTCGATTCTCGTCAACGTCGGGATGTGGTTCGAACGGTTTGTCATCATTGTGACGTCGCTCCACCGCGATTTCTTGCCGTCGTCGTGGGCGATGTACGCGCCGACATTCATTGAGGTGGGGACGCTCGTCGGGACGTTCGGACTCTTCTTCACGTGCTTCCTGCTCTTCATTCGCGTGTTGCCAGCGGTGTCGATCGCGGAAGTTAAGGCGGTGTCGGGCTATGCGCGGAAGATAGGAGTAACCACAGAATTTCGCGAGCAATCTGCCAAGAAGCCAGTGGATTCATGGCGCGAGCGAAATGGGGAGCCCAACGGACACGGAGGGCGAACCCCACCGCAACCACAGAGTACACAGAGATCGGAGGAGAAGAAAAAGGGGGATAAGAAGGAGGATGCGGGTGCGGGAGCGGATTTGGTGACGGAGGCGGGGGAATGAGCGCGCGAATGTTTGTCGCGTATTTTGGAAGCGAGGACGGAATTCTTGGGGCTACGCGGGCGGTGCGCGAGGCGGGCTTTGAGATTCACGACGTTTACACGCCGTACGCGGTGCATGGGATGGACGAGGCGATGGGGCAGCGGCCGTCGCGCATCACGTGGGTCTGTTTTTTTGCGGGGGCGTTTGGGCTTGCGGTCGCGCTCGCGCTTCAGATTTGGACGTCAGCCGTCGACTGGCCGCTCAATGTTGGCGGGAAGCCGCACAACTCGTTTCCCGCGTTCATTCCGGTGGCGTTCGAGCTCACGGTTCTCTTCGGAGGGCTTACGACCGTCGCGGCTCTCTTCCTTCGGTCGCGACTAAAGCCGCGCATGAGCAACGCGCATGTGTTGCCGCGCGTCACCGACGATCGGTTCGCGCTCGCGCTGGTTGTTGAGGGTCACGCCTTTGACGCCGATCGCGCGGAAGCGATCTGCGCCGCGCATGGCGTGGTCGAAACCGATTTCGTCGAGGTTTCAAAATGATTTCGCTCCGTGATCATCTCCGTGCTTCAGTGATTCCGTGGTTTCTCTTTCTCTTCTCGTGTTCCTCAGACCCGACGCTTCCGCGCTACGAGTTTGTCCCCGACATGGTCGACGCCGTGCCGTTCGAAGCGTTCTCAAAAAACCCCGTAACGCGCGATGGCAAAACGCTTCTCACGCCCGCGTTGGGCACAATACCGCGCGGGTTTAAGCCGCTCCATTACGGTACCGGAAAGGAAGAGGCGGAGCGTGCGGGGCGCGAGCTGTCCAACCCGATCGCGCGAACGCCCGAGGCGCTGGCGCGTGGCGAGAAAGTTTACAGTGTATTCTGCGCGGTCTGTCACGGGATGAGGGGCTTGGGCGATGGCCCAGTCGTGCCGCGGTTTCCAGGGCCACCGTCGCTTCTCGCAGCAAACGCGAAATCGATGCCCGATGGAAAAATGTTCCACGTTCTGTCTCGTGGACAAGGCTTAATGCCGCCGTATGCCGCGCAGGTGTCCGCGGACGACCGGTGGCGCGCGGTGCATTTCGTGCGCGCGCTGCAGGTGTCGGCGGGAAGACAAGATGAACCGCCAAGGCCCAAAGAACGCCAAGGAAGAAACATCATGAGTTCCGGTTTTGGCGCCCTTGGCGTCTTGGCGGTTGGTTCAGCGGATGCGGGAGCGGAAGCGGATGGGGGAGCGAGTACGGGTACGAGTACGGGCACGAGCACGACAACGACGACGAATGGGCGTGGAGCGGACGGAGGCGCGAAATGAAAGAAGCCGAAAGACGCCTCGGGCCGATGTCGCTTGGCGTGCGAAACGTTCTCGTCGTGCTTGTCGTCGCCGGTGTCGCGGTGTTCGGCGTCACGCTTTTCCAGTCACCGACCGCCGCGTGGTCGAGCCTCCTCGTCGCCGCGTTCTATTTCCTAACGATCGCACTCGGCGCGATCGCGTTTCTCGCGCTCACTTACATCACCAAGGCCGGCTGGAGCTCGGTCGTGAAGCGCGTCCCTGAAGCGATGAGCACGTTTCTCCCGGTGGGCGCGGGCCTCACGCTCACACTGCTCCTTGGCATCCATTCGCTTTACCACTGGAGCCACCCCGACGCCGTCGCGCATGACGCGATATTGACCGCCAAAGCGGGTTACTTGAACGCGCCGTTTTTCGCGGGCCGCATGGTCGTCGTCCTTGGGCTCTGGCTCCTTTTCGGCTGGCTCTTTCGCCGCAACTCGCTCCGCCAAGACGCCGACGCCGCCGTGCATCACACGCGCCGCAATGTCGCGCTTGCGGCCGGCTACCTTTTCCTTTTCGCGTTTACGTTTTCCGTCGCCGGGATCGACTGGCTCATGAGCCTTGAGCCGCACTGGTTCTCGACGATCTTCGGCATCTACAACCTGGCGGGCCTTCTCCTCGGCGGCTTTGCGTCGATTGCCGTCGTGACGATTCTTCTTCGTCGCGCTGGCTATCTGCCCAACGTCAACGAGAACCACCTTCACGATCTCGGCAAACTCACGTTCGCGATGTCGGTGTTCTGGGCCTACATCTGGATCTCGCAGTACATGCTCATCTGGTATTCGAACCTCCCCGAGGAGACGACTTACTACCTGCGCCGCACCGAAGGCGGCTGGGCGTTTCTCTTTTATTTCAACGTCGTCATCAACTGGGTCGTGCCGTTCGTCGTGTTGCTCCCGCGCCCCGGTAAGCGTTCCGAGGCGAATCTCCTTCGCGTGAGCCTCGCCGTTCTCGGCGGCCGCTTCCTCGACATCTATCTGATGGTCGCGCCCGCAAACTCCACCGAACACGGCGGCGTCGGCATTGTCGACGTGACCACCTTTCTCGGCGTCGGTGCGCTCTTCGTCCTCATTGTCTATCGCGCCCTCGCGCGCCGTTCTCTCATCCCGCGCGGCGATCCGTACCTCATCGAGGGATTGCATCACAAGCAGTAGCGAGGGGTCGCTCGATAAATCGTGGCTGACCTGGTAGACCTCATCGCATGGCGCTTGGCCCAGACGACGAGATCGAAATTCACGTGCGCTACACCCGCGACGATTTCGTCGCGGCGATTCGAACTCACATCGCGCTCCGCTCGAAACTGCTTCGCTGGTTTATCGCGATTCCCATTGGTCTCGTTTTCGTCGCGCTCGGTGTCGTCGGTGGTCTTCGCGGCGGCTGGACCTGGGCGCCCCTTCTCTCGATTTTGACCGGCGTTTTTTTTTTCGTGTCGCTCGTTTCCATTTATTTTCTCCAGCCGCGGCGTTTCTTCCGTGACAATCAGAACTTGTTCGACGCCGAATGGGTCTACCGATTTTCCCGAGACGTCATTTTCCTGGAACGGCAGGAGATATCGTCCACGCTCACCTGGCAGGCCGTAACGAAGGTCGTTGAGTCACCGGTCGGATATTTGCTTCTTATGAGCAACGACCAATTCCTCGTGATTCCGCGGCGTGCGTTCCGGTCGGCGGACGACGAACGCGCCTTTCGAGTGATGCTCCCGCGTGTGGCTTGAATTGACTCTCGGCGACGGCATCGCGAGATCATTGCAGGAGCGTTATCGTGAGGGCGATTTTCTCGTTGCTGAAATGGAAGGTGTGAGTGCCGTATCCGAGTTGACGGTCGACGAGCGGATTGTCGGTCGGGATGTCGTCGAGCCGAAGCTCGGTCCAGGGGCGCGTGGCGGCGCTTACTCGGAATGCGCGCCGCGACTCGACCGGGACGATACGAAGTCGAAGGGTGATGTTGCTCGCGCCGCTGACCTCGATGTGATGTTCGCGCACCGGAAGGAGCACCGGTCTTCTGGGCTCAAGCGTGCGGCCCGCGACGGCTGCGCGATTGGGAGTGCCAGAAAAGGAAAGCCGAAGCTCCTGTGGGACGAGCCGGCGTTCGATCGTGTTTTCACCGGCGGTGAGCGTTAACCTCTCGGTGATGGCGCGAAACCCTGTCTTCGCGATTCGAATGCGAATCGTCCTTCCCGTGCGGAGCGCACCGTGGCGAATCGGGGTTCCGCCCGGGACTCGCGTGTCGTCGAGCCATAGCCGAGCGCCCGGTGGAATGGTCGTGACGATCAGCGTTGCTGAAGCCGGAGCAATTGTTGGCGCGCGTCCGGAGTCGGGCGCGGTTGCGGCGTCAGGAGCGGGAGCGGAGTTTTGACGCAAAGGCGCGGAGACGCCAAGGGAAGAGGTTTCAGGCTCTGCGTCTTTGCTTCTTTGCGCCTTGGCGTTGAAATCCTCTCTCAGCGCCGGCGCGTCGGGCCACAAGAGCGTTGCGATGCCAGATGCAGCGACGGCCCCGAGGAGGACGGCGAGCGCGACGGCGTGCCTTCCAAATCGCTGCGGACCGCGTCCGGCGTTTGAAACGGTGTGCTCCGCTGCAGGCGCGGCTGCGGGGGCGGGTTTCGAATTTGCGCGGGGCGCCTCAGCGGGTGCCGCCATCGACATCGTGTGGTCGGCGAGCCCCTTTCCCGCAACAACCGTTTTTTCAAACACTTCGCGCGAGACCTGTGCCCTTTCGTGAAAGAGTGAACGCACGAATTCGGCGAGATCGTGGGTCGGAGTGTCAAGTCCTTCCTCGCGCGCCAGCGCCGTGAGGGCGAGTTCCATTTCGCTCGCCGACGCGAATCGATCGTCCGGCGTTTTGGCGAGGGCCCGGTTAAGAATATCGACGAAGCCCGCGGGAAGGCCTGGATTTTCAGCGCCAATATTTGGAATGGCCGCGCGACTGATTTTCTCGAGCACAGAGTGCAACCCCTCTTCGAGTCCGAAGAGTTTTTTTCCGGTCGCGATCTCGAAGAGCGTCGCCGCGAGCGAAAAAATATCCGACGCCGGTCCGATGGGTTTCCCCGTGACCTGTTCAGGCGACATGTAGCTGTACTTGCCCTTGAGGCCGCCAGTTTGCGATTCCGCTTGGCCGGCCGCCGCCTTCGCGAGCCCGAAGTCGGTGAGTTTCACTTCGCCTTCGAACGACACGAGAATGTTCTGCGGGCTCACGTCGCGGTGGACGATTCCGAGAGGTTTTCCCGCGGGGTCGGTGCGGCGATGCGCATAGGCGAGCCCGCGCAAGCAGGCGGCGCCAATTTTGATTGCATGCGCCAGTGGCAGCGGCCCACCGCGGTCGAGGGACCGCGTGAGAATCGAGCGCGCGTCCTCGCCGTGGACGTATTCCATCGCGATGAATGTCGTTTCGTCGACGCGCCCGAAGTCGTAGATGGGGACGATGTTTTGGTGCGTGAGCTGTGCGGCGATGCGCGCTTCGTTTTCAAACAAACGCACGAACTCGCGCTCGTTCGCGAAGGTCGGGATGATCCGCTTGATGACGACGAGCTTTTGAAACGAGCTTCCGCGCTCGAGTCGCGCCAAATGGATTTCGCCCATCCCGCCGGTCGCGATGCGGTGAAGCAGCGTGTAGGGCCCGAACATCTCCGCCACGCATTAGAGTCTAAGCCGTCCGGCGGGCGGCGTCAGCTACCTGGCGCGCGGCTTTAACCTTTGAGGACGCCCCGCGCGATGACGAGACGCTGAATTTCGCTCGTCCCCTCATAGATTTCGGTGATGCGCGCATCGCGCCAGTGGCGCTCGGCGGCGTAGTCCTTGACGTATCCATACCCGCCGTGGATTTGCAGCGCGCGATTCGCGATGCGGCTCGACGCTTCCGACGCATAAAGCTTCGCCATCGCCGACTCTTGCGAGTGCCGCACGCCACGATCCTTGAGCCACGCGGCGCGCCACGTGAGAAGCCGCGCCGCGTCGAGCTCGGTTGCGCAGTCGGCGAGCATGAACTGGATCGCCTGGAGTTGGTTGAGCGGTCCTCCAAATGCCTCGCGTTCGCCGGCGTATTGAAGCGCCTCTTCGAGCGCCGCGCGCGCAATGCCGAGCGCCTGTGCCGCAATCCCGATTCGTCCGCCGTCGAGCGTCGCCATTGCGACTTTGAATCCTTCGCCCTCTTTGCCGATGAGGCCGTCGCCCGAAATTCGCGCGTCCTCGAGGACAATGGAGCAGGTCGACGACGCCTTGATGCCGAGCTTCTTCTCGACCTTGCCGATTCGAACGCCCGGCGCGTCCATCGGCACGATGAATCCGCTGATCCCCTTATGTCCGACGCCCATCGTTGTCATCGCGTACAAAACACACGCGTTCGCTTCGGCCGCATTGGTGATGAAGTTTTTCGTGCCGTTCAGAATCCACTCGTTACCGCTTCGCTTCGCAACCGTTTTCATCGCCGCCGCATCCGAGCCGCTCCCCGGCTCAGACAGCGCGTAGCAGCCAAGCTTCTCGCCGCGCGCGTAAGGCGTGAGCCATTTTTCGCGCTGCGCGTCGGTGCCGAACTTCAAGATGGGATCGCAGTAGAGCGAGTTGTTGACGCTCATGATGACGCCGCAACTCGCGCAGCCACGGGAAATCTCTTCCATCGCGAGCACGTACGACAACGCGTCGAGCCCAGCGCCGCCCCATCGCTCGGGAATGGCGACGCCCATCAACCCGAGCTCCGCCATTTGTTTGACGATCGCGCGCGGGAACTCGCCCTTTTCGTCGAGCTCGTGCGCGCGCGGTCGAATGACGCCATCCGCGAAATCGCGAACGGACTTCTTCAGCATCTCTTGTTCGGGGGTGAGTTCGGTATCCATGCGCGGGAAGCTATCGCCCTGTCCGAGAGTGGTCAACCGCGCCCGCGTCGCCCAAACATCGCTGCACGCGGAAACGCCGTTTGCTATTTTCGATCGGCGATCGCGCGCTGCACCATTCCAATCATCATTTTGCATCCGACCTTCTCGGCCTCTGCGTTTTTCGGGTCGTCCTTCGGGCGCTCTTTCATCGACTGAACGCCCGTCGTCCAGCTCTTGCACGCGCTGCTCTGGTCGTGCGGCGGTTTACACGCCTCCGCGACGGCGGCAAAGTACGCGCGGCAGTTGGGGCCCCAATGGTCGTCGCCGGTCGCGCGCGTATCAGCCGTCCGCGTCGCAGCCCTTGTGTCACCGGTCGCGCGCGCGGTGTCCGCGGAATCCTTCTTACACGCGGCTGTAAGGGCGACGGCAACGATAACAAGAAAAGAGGTGAGACTTGTTCGAAACATTTGAAGGGCCTCCTTTGTGCACGCCTTCGAGGGAGCACGTCATTTATTCGCGTCGTTTCAGCGGGATGTCAAGGGCGACGGATCGCCTTCATGCGTCACGGCATCGTCATCGGTCGCGGTGAAGAATGAAGAGGACGGCCGACGCGACTCCACTCACGGCGCCGCCCACCATGAACCCGATCCCCGTGTTGCGGCGGCTCGAGTCGTGGTCAGCGAGCGGGTCGGTTACGGCGTAGAGCGTAATTCCAACGCCGGCCGCTACAACGGCTACTCCCGCCGCGAGCCACCCCCACGGACGTGTGAGGCGAGGGGGTCGCCGTGGCGGGGGACCGTGCGCGATGACAATGGGTTTTCTGAGTGACCCATCGAGGACGCGCCGGTCGCCCGCTTGAACTTCGATCGGTGTGACCTTGGGGTCGAATCCAGCGGCGCTCACCGTGAGAACGTGTTTTCCGGGTGTGACGGCGATGTTCATCGCGGGAGTTTGCCCGACGGTGACGCCGTCGATCGCAATCGCAAAGCCCGCGGGGCCGGTGACGTCGAGGAACGCAACGAGGGGTTTCAATTCGAGTTGAACGGCCATTTTTTTTCCAGAGAAAATGACAACGTTGGAGCGTTCTGCGGCGTAACGGGCGTCAGGGGACGTCGCGCGTACGTGGTGCGGGCCGATCGGAAGTTTCAGCGTGAGCGGCGCGACGCCGCGATCGGCTCCATCGATGGCGATGCGCGCGGGTTGATCGGTGGTGACGGTGAATGTGCCGTCGAGTCGCGCGCGAACGGCGCGGAAGCGGGCGACGGCGGCTGGCGAATCTTGGGCTGGGTTTAATTCGGTGAGGGGATCCGCCGCGAGGGCGAGTGCGAAACTCTCCTCGGCCGCGATGGTTTGAGAAAGTTCGAGCTGCGCGAGACCGAGCTGGCGATACGCGAGCGCACGCTTTTGCGGATCGGACAGGCGCGGGGCGACCAGCAAGAGCGCTTTTGCGGCACCGGCCCAGTCCCCCTTCGAGAAAAGGCGCCGGCCGGCCGCGAGGTCTCTGTCGTCCGTGTTGGCGAGAGACGGGCGCGCAAAAAATGAAGCGAAGGCGGCGCCAAAGAGAATGAGAACGACCCGAGTCATGGGTTTGGCTCGAGGTCGATTGTAAGGGTGGTGGGTGCATGGGTGAGGTCGACGAGGCGATCGACGGGTTTGTGTCCATCTTTGACAATTTGGATTCGGTGACGACCCGGGAGCGTGTCAAAAACGTGTTTCTTCGCGCCTATCGGCTTCCCATCGTCGAGGACGATCGCATTTGCATAGCAAAGTCCTTCGCCGAGTGATGGGCAACGAATCTTTACGGTCAGCGCGGTAAGCAGGGGCGTTGCGGGTGCGATTTCTGCGCGGGGTCGCGGGCGGCGTTCGGCGCGCGTGCGCTGTTTCATAGGAGCCGACGCGCGTGAGGACGCGGGTGCGGGTGCGGGTGCGGACGCCGGTGCGGGGATTTGACGCAAAGGCGCGGAGACGCCAAGGGAAGAGGATTCATTCTTTGCGTCTTCGCTACTTTGCGCCTTGGCGTTGAAATCTTGTCCGGGAGCGGGTGCGGTTGCGGATTCGGAAGCGGGTGCCACAACCGGCGTGACGGGCGTCGAGTTCGAAGGAGCAATCACCATCGCCAGGACCGCTCCAGCCACAAGCGTCGTCGCGCCGCCCGCCCACACGATGCGATTCCGACGCGGACCAACCAATTCACCTTGAACAATGGAGTCGTGTTTCGTCGCCGGTCGACCGCGCGAACCCTCAGCACGATTGGTCGCGCCGTCTGCGTCGGCCGCGACGAGGCCGGTCGGGGATTCCCCAAGCAGCGCCGCACGCATCTCGCTCGCCGACTGAAAGCGATCTTCCGGGCGCTTCGCGAGTGCGCGCACCACCGCGTGGAGAATCCGGTCGGCGCACTTTCGTGCAATCTCGGGATCGATGGGACGCGGGGGCGTGTGAATCTGTTGGAGGAAGACGTCGACGGTGCTTCCTCCAGTGTACGGCCGCTCGCCGGTTAGCATTTCGTAAAGGATGACGCCAAGCGCGTAGACGTCGGCGCGCGCGTCGACCCGCTCGCCAAATGCCTGTTCGGGCGCCATATACGCGGGGGTGCCGAGGATGGTCCCGGTCTGTGTGAGATTCTTCCCTTTTGTGTCGTCGCCCTCGATGATTCGCGCGATGCCGAAGTCGAGCAGCTTTGCAAAGAAGCGGTGTCCATGGGCGCGCGCGAGAACAACGTTCGCGGGCTTCAAGTCGCGGTGAACGACGCCGTGCGCGTGCGCATGCTCGAGGGCCGCTAGGATCTGCCCGGCGATGAGCACGGCATCATCGGGCGCGATGACCCGCGTCCGCGCAATCTCTTCGTCGAGCGTGACGCCCTCGACATACTCCATCACCATGAAGAACGAACCGTCCTGCGCACGCCCAAAATCGTACAGTGCAACGATGTTCGGGTGTGAAAGCCGAGCAACCGATTCAGCCTCACGCGCGAACCGCTCAGCCATTTTGGGATTGCGCGAATATTCGTGCTGGAGGACCTTAATGGCAACGCGGCGGTTGATGCTGATCTGCGTCGCGCGGTAAACGATTCCGATTCCACCTTCACCGAGTATCGCTTCGACCCTGAAACGGGGATCGATCGTCGGGACGTTTACGGCGGGCTGTGCGGGAACGGTGTCTCCGTCGGGCGTTGTGTCAGGCTCGGGCGTGAGTGAAACCGTACCGTTTGGATCGAAGCCTTTGTTCGCCATCTGTCAGTTAATTATAGTCGCCGCCTTTCCTGACGCGCAATTGAGCGAGAAGAGTCGTGACATGTTCGAATTGTTCCTGAGTGGGCTCGCGAAATGAAGCGGTCGTAGCGAGAGCTCTCGGGGGGGAGGAGAGTTCAGTTTTCTGAACGCCCTCGCCACGACCGTTCGCTTTGTGTTGATGCAGCCGCTGGGCCAACGGAATCGTGTGTGATCTTACGGCACCTTTCGGACGCCGCGATCAGGCGTTGCCTCAGGTGAGTGTTTTTCGATCCCGAACATGTAGCCGTGGAGTCGGATGCGGATGCGGAGATATGCCGTTAATACCGCGTGACCCACATCGGCTGCGGTGGGTAATACGTCGCGCCGCTCGACCAATAGATGGTGCGCGTCGGTGAAATCCGAATCGCGCGGCCGGCATCGGTCGTCGTGCCGGCATCGACCCACAAACCGGCGTTGGCCCAAAGCCCCGCGTCGCTGATGCCGTCGTAAACGCGAACGACGTTTTTCGGCGACCCCGACTGCGGACCGCCCGATCCTGTGCTCGTGCCGCCTGGGTTGTATCCGTTCGCGACGAAGAGGCGGTCCTTGTCGGCCATGTAGAAGAGGCCGTAGGTGCTCCAGTGGTAGATGTCGGAGCCGTTCGCGCTTTCATTGGTTTGGAGGACGCGCGGCGTGATGTTGTAGTCGGTCGACGTCGTCGGTGCCATGTCGATGCCGCCGAGGTCGAAGAAGAGAACTTCAAACGTGTGGTGTCCGACGATGAGAAGTTTACGCGTCGCGTCGTACCAAACGTTGTGGGTCGTTGTGTTGTTGGGGCGATCGATGCCGGTGTTGTCGCCAGCGATTCGGAAACTCGGCTCGGTGAACCCATTCACGACGCTCGCGTTATTGTACACGACGATCGCGCCGCGACTCGGAGTCCCCGCGTCGAGGGTGGTGTTCATGCAGGCGACAAAGAGGCGGTCGGTCGCTGAGTCGACGAAAACGAAAACGGGATTGCCGAGCTTGTTGTGGGTGATGTTGCGCGCGGGCGCGAGGTTGCCGGTCGCGGTGCTCGCGGTCGTCCAGACGAGGATGTTTTTCGAGAACGTGTTCGCGGCGTAGAGGAGATCGCGCGATTCGTCGACCCAGACGCCGTGCGGTTGGTTGATGAGCGTCGCGGGGCCAAAGAGATGGCGCGCGAGGGTTTGGCCGCCGTTGGCCGAGCTGGCGTTCGCGAGGACGCCGATCGAGCCGACGACGTCGGTTGGGTCGAGCGGCATACCGCTGTCGGGTTTGGTTTTGCCGCCGTCGCCCGTCGTGAAGAGCGCGCCGATGTACATTTCGTTGCGCGACTCTGCGACGTAGAGCGTGTGCGCGAAGTTGAGCGGGACGCCGGTCGAGTCGACGATCTGCTGGACGGGAATCGTTGCGCTCGGCGTCACGCCGGCGTCGTTTGTGTTGATCGACTGTGCGTCGTCGAAGCGAAGGATCGCGTGCCACGTCGTCGACGTCGAGCTGTATTCGCCGGTGCCGACATAGAGGCGCTCGCGTCCGCCGTCGGTCGACGCACCGCCATCGGACGGCGTCGTTTGAGTGGGCGTCGGGTCGCTTCCTTTGCAACCGCTGAAAACGAAACCGACGAGAAGGAAACTGAGTGCGCGCAGCGTCATCTCAAAACCTCCGAAAGAGCCCAGCGTACTTTACTGTTCGTCGACCGCCGGTGTCTAGAATCCCTCATCCCCGGTTAACGGGTCCAGCAATAATCACGACAGAAAGCGAGCGCTCGCCCGGGCGCGAGAATTAGCACAGCACTGCCAAGTGAGGTGCACGGACGGGCGGGTGAACATGCCAAACTGAATCGGGGCACCCAACCCGTTGGCGAAATCCCGGGAAACGCTTCGCGGAGGCAAATAAAGGGCGGGATGGGAGGAGCGCGAAGGCTTGCGTCCGCAGCGTCTGAGGTGCTCGTTGGGCAACGGATTCCCGATGGGCTGGCCGTTCTAGTTCTTGCGAAGAAATAGTGTTGAGTCAGACGCGAGGACGTTCGCAAGCCGAAGCGTCTCCCATCCCGACCTTCATTTAGGTTGGGCGCCACGGCGTTAACCGGGGATGAGCGTTTAGAATTGCGTCGACGTGGGGCAGTTGCGCGGCGGCCTCGCTGTAGCTAGCATTCGCGCTTCATTAAAGAGGAGGAATCGAATGAAGACGGCGCTATCAGTTGAGACCTTACATACGTACACGGCGCGGCTCACCGACGCGAATCGCGCGTTCAATGCGCGTTACCCGGGCGAGAGCGGTGTGCGGCAGCCGGTGCACACCGTGTATGGCGGTGCGAATCTTTTCAAGGCCGAGACGGCACGAAAGCTGGGCGGGATTGGGCTGAAGACGCTCGAGCAGTATGCGCCGACAGCGGGCGATTTTGCGGCGGCGCTTGGGATTTCGGGCGATGCGGCGTTTGCGAAGACGGTGTACGACCGCGTCGTCGAGAAGTTAAAGCGCGAACCGATCGAAGATTTTCGAATCGACTTCGAGGATGGCTACGGGAATCGGTCGGACGCGGAGGAGGATGGGCACGCGGAGGCCGCGGCGGTCGAGGTTGCGAAGGGGATGGCCGAGGGCGTGTTGCCGCCGTTCATCGGGATTCGCGTGAAAACGTTTTCGGAGGAGCTCAAGCTTCGGGCGATACGGACGCTCGACATTTTCTTGTCGACGCTCGCGGAAAAATCGGGGGCGCGGCTGCCGGCGAATTTTGTGGTGACGATTCCGAAGGTCACCATTCCAGAGCAGATCGCGGTGCTGGTCGATCTGTTTGAGCATTTCGAGAGAACGCTCGGTTACAAACCGGGATCGCTGAAACTTGAAGCGATGATCGAAACGACGCAGTCGATTCTGAACGCGCTCGGCGAGGCGACGATCCCGCACCTTTTGAACGCGGCGCGCGGGCGCATGGTCGCGGCGCATTTTGGGACGTACGACTATACGGCGTCGTGCAACGTGACGGCGGCGTACCAGTCGATTCAGCATGCGTCGTGCGATTATGCGAAAGAGGTGATGCAGGTGACGCTCGCGGGGACGGGCGTCTGGGTTTCGGATGGGGCGACGACGATCATGCCGATCACGCCGCACAAGGCGAAAGAGGGCGCGGCGCTGACGGCGGCGCAGGTTGGCGAGAATAAGGCGTCGGTTTATCGCGCGTGGAAGCTGCACTACGACAACGTGATGTACGCGCTTGCGGGTGGTTATTACCAAGGGTGGGACTTGCACCCGGGGCAGCTCCCGACGCGCTACGCGGCGATGTACACGTTCTTTTTGTCGGGGCGACAGGCGGCGTCGAATCGGCTCAAGAACTTCGTGGAGAAGGCGGCGCAGGCGACGCTTCACGGTGATACGTTTGATGACGCGGCGACAGGGCAGGGGCTCCTTAATTTCTTTTTGCGCGGCGTCAACTGCGGCGCGCTCACGGAAGACGAGGCGCTTCTCGCGGGCGTCACGGTCGATGAACTGCGCGGGCGTTCGTTTTTGAAAATTCTGCAGAACCGACGGAAGTAAGCAGCCCGCTATTTCATAGTGGGCATAAATTTTCGGCGCAATGGCGCGAAGCCCTGTGGGCTGAGCGCGCGGCGAAAATGGTGAGCCCCTGTTTACAGAGGGCGAACCTACATTGAAAACTCGGCGCCGGCGCGGATGCCGGTCGGCCAGCGCGACGTCATCGTTTTGAGGCGCGTACAGAAACGCACTCCCTCGGGGCCGTGCATGTATTGGTCGCCAAACAAAGACCTCTTCCAGCCGCCAAAACTGTGAAACGCCATCGGGACAGGGATGGGGACATTGATGCCGACCATGCCGACTTTGATCGACGTCGCGTATTCGCGGGCGGCGTCGCCATCGCGCGTGAAAATCGCCGTGCCGTTGCCGTATTCGTGCGCGTTGACGAGTGCGACCGCTTCGTCGAACGACTTGACGCGAACGACGCAGAGGACCGGCCCAAAAATCTCCTCTTGGTAGATGCGCATGGCGGGGGTGACGTTGTCGAACAGCGTCCCGCCGAGAAAAAAACCGCCTTCGCTTCCCGCGACTTTAAGCCCACGACCATCGGCGACGAGGCGCGCTCCTTCGCGGACGCCGAGATCGATGTAGCCGACCACGCGGTCGAGGTGCGCGCGCGTGACGAGTGGGCCCATGTCGACGTTTGGCGCGGTGCCTGGGCCGATCCGAAGCGCTTTGACACGCGAGGCGAGTCGCTCAACGAGCGGGTCCGCGATCGCGCCGACGGCGACAGCGACCGAGATCGCCATGCAGCGTTCGCCCGCAGAGCCATACGCGGCGCCAATCAGTGCGTCGGTCGCTTGATCGAGATCGGCGTCGGGCATGACGACGAGATGGTTTTTCGCGCCGCCGAGCGCTTGAACGCGCTTTCCGTGACGTGCCGCGGTTTCGTAAACGTGCATCGCGATCGGCGTTGAGCCGACAAAACTCACGGCGGCGACATCCGCGTGCGTGAGGAGTGCGTCAACCGCGACCTTATCGCCGTTGACAACGTTCAAGACACCGCGCGGCAGGCCGGCCTCGCGCGCGAGCTCGGCGAGGCGCAACGAACACGACGGGTCGCGCTCGGACGGTTTCAAGACGAACGTGTTCCCACACGCGATCGAAATCGGAAACATCCAAAGCGGCACCATCGCCGGAAAGTTGAACGGCGTGATGCCCGCGCAAACGCCGAGCGGCTGCCGCACCGACCAGCTGTCGATCCCGGTGCCGATGTTCTCGGTGTATTCGCCTTTGAGAAGTTGCGGTATCCCGGCCGCGAATTCGACGACTTCGATGCCGCGGATGACAGAGCCTTTCGCGTCGGAAAGTACTTTGCCATGTTCGGCCGTGAGGAGGCCCGCGATTTCGTCGAGGTGGCGATCGAGGAGCTCCTTGAAACGAAACATCACGCGCGCGCGCTTGAGCGGCGGTGTCGCGGCCCACGCTGGGAATGCGGCCTTGGCGGCCTCTACCGCTGCGCTAACCTCGTCGACCGAAGCGAACGGCACGCGCGACGCAACTTCGCCCGTCGCTGGATTGAAAACGTCGCCTAGTCGACCGCTCGTTCCGGCGCGCGCCTCGCCGTCGATGAAATGGTGAAGAGGCTTGCTCATTAGGCGTGAAAGAGCATCTCGCGATACTTCGGGTACGGCCAAAGGTCGTCGTCGATCGTTTGCTCGAGCCCGTCGACCGCCGCACGAAGTTCAAGCATCGCGGGGATCACGACGGTTCTGAAATGTTCGGCCTCAGCCGCAACGCCGCTCGCGCCATGGGCGCCGCGCAGTGACTCTTCGAGCTTCTTCACGCCCTTTTGCGTGCGGGTGAAGAGGTCGAGCACCACGCGTTCGAGGTCTGTCACCGGTTCAGCCGCAGCCGCCGACGACAACGCCGCGCGCACGGCGGTGATGCGCTTCAGGTACGACAGCGCCGCCGGCACCGCGCCCGTTCGCGCCATCTCGATGGCCACGCGCGCCTCGATCGCCACGCGCTTGCAGTAGCTTTCGAGCTTCACCGTGTAGCGGCTCTCGATCTCTTTCGCCGAAAGCACTTTGTACGTTTCAAACATCTTCACCGTTTCCGGTCGCAGCAAGTGTTTCAGCGCCGTCGGCGTGTCGCGGTCGTTCGCGAGCCCGCGCTTCGCCGCCTCTTCGTGCCACGCCGATGCGTAGTTGTCGCCGTTGAAAACAACCGGCTTAAACTCCGCGATGAGCTTCGGCATCACGCGGGCCGCGGCCTTCACGGCGTCGACTTTCTGCTGCTTCATCGCCGCTTCGAGTTGGTCGGTGACGTACGTGAGGCTCTCCGCGACCATCGTGTTGATGACCACGTTCGACCACGAGATGTTCATCGACGACCCGACCGCGCGGAATTCGAACTTGTTTCCCGTGAAGGCAAACGGCGACGTTCGATTGCGGTCGGTGGTGTCGCGCGCAATCGCGGGAATCGTCGTCACGCCGAGCTCCATGGTGCGTCGCCGATCGCCCGTCGGCGCGCCTCCCTTCTCGATTTGGTCGAGCACGTCCTGGAGCTCTTCGCCCAAAAAGACGCTCATGATCGCGGGCGGTGCTTCGTTCGCGCCGAGCCGATGGTCGTTGGCCGCCGTCGCGACCGACGACCGCAAAAGCCCGCCGTGTCGATGAACCGCGCGGACCGTCGCGGCAAGGAAGAGCAAGAACTGCACATTCTCAGCCGGCGTATGGCCCGGTTCGAGGAGATTCTCGCCGCCATCCGTCGCCATCGACCAGTTGTTGTGCTTCCCGGAGCCGTTGATCCCGGCGAACGGTTTTTCGTGGTCGAGGAACGTGAGGTCGTGGCGCGCCGCGATTTTTCGAAACGCCTCAAGCAAGATGAGGTTGTGGTCGGCCGCGCGATTGACGATTTCGAAAATCGGCGCGCACTCGTACTGCCCGGGTGCGACTTCGTTGTGCCGCGTCTTGACCGGCGTTCCGAGCCCAATCATTTTGTGCTCAACTTCCGTCATGACCGCCATCACGCGCTCTTTGATGGCGCCGAAATACTGGTCTTCGAGCTCCTGCCCTTTCGGCGATGGTGCGCCAAACACCGTGCGTCCGCACGCGACGAGGTCCGGGCGAAGCGCGTAAAGCGCGCGGTCGATGAGGAAATACTCCTGTTCCGGCCCGACCGTGCACGAGACGCGGTGAACGTCGGTTCGGCCAAGCACCTTGAGCAAACGCACGGCCGCCGCGGAAACCGCCTCGATGCTGCGAAGGAGCGGCGTTTTCTCGTCGAGCGATTCGCCGGTGTACGACACGAACGCCGTTGGGATGCAGAGCGTTTTGCCGTTCGGGTTCGGCATGAGGAACGCCGGCGTTGCTGGGTCCCACGCTGTGTAGCCGCGCGCCTCGAACGTTGCGCGAATCCCGCCCGACGGGAACGACGACGCGTCGGGTTCGCCCTGCACAAGCTCTTTGGCGTTGAACCGCTCGATGACTTCGGCGCCTTCGTACGACAAAAACGAGTCATGCTTCTCGGCGGTGATTCCGGTCATTGGCTGAAACCAGTGCGTGAAGTGCGTGACGCCGTTGTCGATCGCCCACTCCTTCATCGCGTGCGCGACGACGGGCGCGATCGACGTGTCGAGTGGCGTTCCCGAGGTCGCCGTCTCGCGGTATTTCTTGAACGCCTCTTTGGGGAGCCGGTGCTGCGCTTCCTTCAGCGAAAACGTCATCTCCCCAAAACGCTCCGATTGCGGGCGTCGGTCTTCAATCGTCTTCTGCGGGCGGCGACTGGCGACAACGGCGAGGGCGGCAAATCGGGGTTTGGATGACATGCGGCGGGTCTCCTTTTGTGGTTCGGTTAAGAGTTGAGGGGAACAGAGCGAACGGCCGCGCGTCAAGGGCGGCTTGGGTCGAGTCTCGGGAGCCTGCTTGGGAACCCGGGCGCTCCGCGAAAGTTGGAATTGTGATAATTGGGACTTGACGGGCTTCACGGCCGCTGTTGGACTGGCCGACGCGCATGGGACCAATCCGTTGGTTGAAAGTCAGAAGTCTCGTCGGTCGAGCCATCGAGCTTTCGAAATCGGGCAGGATCGACGAAGCGTTCGGCGCGATCGAGGCGCGTGCGGCTTCGCTCGGCGCGATCGTTTGGATTCGATTCGCGTCTGCTCTGCTGATGGCGGCGCGGGTCGAGGCGGCGCAAAAAGCGATCGACGCCGCGCTGAACGTCGAACCCAACAATTGGGACGCGCTTGTCGTTCGCGCCGAAGTCGCTGCGAAACAGGGGGATGCGGAGGCGTGTTTTGCCGCCACGCGGCGGCTCTGCGACGTCGACCCCCGACATCAAGGTGCGGCCGTCGCGCTCGCCGAGATTCATCTCGATCGGCAGGAACCGAACGAAGCTGTCGCGGTGCTCGAGCGGTTCAAAGAAACGGCGGACCTTAAGACCGCGGTTGTGCTTGGGCGCGCTTACTTGTTCGCCGATAACGCCGCGGCGGCCGCGGATCTTTTGGGACGCGTGGTCGAAGAACTTCAGATGCAGCAGCGCAAGGCGATCTCGGGCGACGAGTGGGCAGCGGCCAAGCGAGCGCTCGACGAAGTTATGCCGTGGCATGAGGAGGCCGTCGGCGCGGCGTACGGGCGCGAAGAGACCATCAACGTTGCGGCGGCGCGAGGCGATCTCGACGCGAACGCGGGGGTCAATTACCGGCTGCTCGGGTTGCGGCTCGCGGTGCAGTCGGAGCGAATCGCCGACGTTCTTGAGCTTCGAAGCGCGACCGACGACGTCGAGATGGGCGCGGCGATTTTGAAGAAGAAGAAGTCCGACGCGCGCGGGCTCTTGTTGTCGGGGATTGGCGAGCTTCGTTTGGGGCAAGTCGAACGGGCGAGACGGACCTTTGAGAAGGCGTGCGAGGCGGACGGGGGTAACTTCGCCGCGTACTTGGGGTTGGGCGCAGCGATGGACGCTGAGCGGTTCGGCCTTTTCAAAAAGGCGCGGGCGCTTCCGGCGCTTGACGTCGGCGGCGTCGCATCACGGGTTGTGCCGGACTGGGCGAACCTCACGGATGTCGAGAAGCAGGTCGTTTCGGCATCGATGCACCCGCTCCGCGGGGCGTTGGCGCGGCTCGCACGCGGCGAGGCGAAGATTCGCGTTCTGCCCATAGATGTCCGAGCGACGGACCTGCCCGAATTTCAGGACCTCGCGGGCGTGCGGGAGGAAGACGATCATCGCGCGTACGACGCGGTGGGTGGCCTTGCCACCGAGAAACTCGCCGTCGTGAAGGTCGAGGAGCTGATCGACGTTGATTCCGAGGAAGGCTGGGTATTCGCCCACGAGTTTGCGCACATGGTGTTTTTCAAATTCGAAGAACGACTTGGTGAGCGCGTCCAGGATCTCTTGGAGCGTGCCGTCGCGATTGGTTACGTTGGCGACGAATACCAGCGTAAGAACGTCGATGAGTTTTTCGCGGTGTCGTACACCGACTTTTTGCGCCGCCGCTATGGCATGCGAGAAGAGAAACAGATCGACGACGAAGGCGTGATGGTCGCTTTGTTCGACTTGTTCGGCGAACTCGACACCGTTGAAGATTTCTCGAAACTTTGAACGAGCTCGTCGCCGCGTGTTTAAGCGACGTCCGAAAATTTACTCGCGTGTGCTGCTCCGCGCGCGCCGGGGCCGTGAGATCGCGTAGGCGGCAACACCAAGAAGCAAGAGCCCCGCGACGGCGCTGAAGTTCGGGGTCGTCGACACCGCGCATCCGCCGCCGCCGTGGCGAATGACATCAAGACTCTGCTCCGAGCCGACGTTGCCACCGACGGGATCAATCGTGAGCGGCGTCCCCGCGTCGGTGTCACCGCTGCCCGTACCCGCATCGTCGCCGGTCGACGCGCCGCCGTCGTTGCCTGAGCCGCCGTCCGGGTCAATCGCGGTGCCCCCATCGCCAGTTCCCGCGCCTGCGTCGCCTTCGACAACCGCGCCCCCATCGTTGCTGCCGGCGCTTCCCGCGTCGGTGGTCGGGCTCGGCGGTGTCACGGCCCAGCTGTACGTCGCGGGCGTCGGGTCGACGTCGCCGTCGCTGTCTTTCGCGCGCACGCTTAGCGCGTGGCTCCCAATCGCGAGGTTGTTGATTACCGCGGGGTCGGTGCAGTCGGTCCACGGCGCGCCGTCCAGGCTGCATTCGAACGTCGCGGACGCGTCTGACGACGACAAGTCGAACGTCGCCGATGTCGATTCGTCTGTCGCCGGCGGTCCCGAAACGATGACCGTCTCGGGCGACGCCGCCGTATCGACGATCCACGAAGTCGTCGCGGGCGTTGGGTCAACGTTGCCGGCGGCATCTTTCGCGCGCACCTCGAGCGTGTGGGCGCCCTCCGAAAGTCCGACAAACGTCGCTCGACTCGGGCAGGCCGTCCACGTCGTCGCGCCGTCGAGTCGACACTCGAACGTTACAGGGTTCTTGTTCGACGATAATTCAAATGTGGCGGTGGCGACATCCACAGCGCCCGACGGGCCGCTGACGATATCGGTTTCCGGCGGAACGGACGAAACGACAATCCAGTCGTGTCGCGCCGGCGTTGGGTCGACGACGCCCGCGGCGCTTCGCGCGCGAACCTCGACGACGTGCGGCCCATCCGCAAGCCCGAGAATCGTCAACGTCGCCGCGCATGCGGTAAACGAAAGCGCGCTATCGACCTTGCACTCAAATGTCGACCCCGCGAGCGTTGATGCGAAGACGAAGGTCGCGGCCGCCGACGACGTAACACCGGGTGGCGCCGAGGTGATCGTCGTTTCGGGCGCGTTCGGCGCAACGGTCCAGGTGTAACGTGCGGGCGAGGCGCTCACGTTTCCGGCCGCATCGCGCGCGCGCACGGTGAGCGTGTGTGTCCCGACCGCGACTCCCGTAAACGTTGCGGGGTCACCGCATGCAACGAACGTCGACGAACCGTCGAGCTCGCACTCGTACGTGACGGGCGCCTCATTCGACGAGAAATCAAACGTCGCGGCGGTGTCGGTCGTTTGCGTCGGCGGCCCGGATACAACCGCAACCGTCGGCGCCGCGGTGTCGATCGTCCATGCGTGACGCGCGGGCGTCGGATCGACGTTGCCGAGCGCGTCCTTCGCGCGCACCTCAAGCGCATGCGCGCCATCCGTCAGCCCCGTGAGCGAATAAGGATTGCTGCATGCCGTGAAGGACAAGGCGCCATCGAGTTTGCACTCGTACGTGACGCCACTTTCGTTCGACGTGAAAACAAATGTCGCGGTCGACACGGTACTTGGAGTCGCGGGCAGCTGCGCGAAGCTCGTCTCGGGGGCGGATGCGTCGATGGTCCACGAATGCGTCGCGGGCGTTGGGTCGGTGTTGCCCGCAGAATCGCGCGACCGCACGCTGAGCGTATGAACGCCTTGCGCAAGTCCGGTGTATGTCACGGGCGTTGTGCACGCTGTAAACGCGGGCGCGCCGTCGAGCTTGCATTCAAAGGTCGCTCCACTCGCGCTCGACGAGAATGTGAACGTGGCAACCGTCGCGTTTGTCAGCGCGGGCGGTCCGCCCGTGATGTACGTGTCGGGCGTCGGGAGAACCAAAACCCACGTAACGATGGCCGGCGCCGGGTCGACATTCCCCGCGGCGTCGCGCGAGCGCACGTAGAACGTGTGCGGACCGGCGGTGAGCCCTGTCAAGGTGATGGGATTCGCGCACGACGTAAACGCCACCGCGTTGTCGAGCTTGCACTCGTAAACGACGCCGCTCTCCGTTGCGAAGAAGCGGATCGTCTCGGTTGTCGACGTCGTGGAGCCCGGCGGCGCCTGCGCGAACCCGGTATCGGGCGGGGTCGTGTCGACGGTCCACGTGTGTGTCGCGGGCGTCGGGTCGACGTTTCCGGCAGGGTCCTTCGCGCGCACATAAAACGTGTGCGTGCCGTCGGCGAATCCGACGAGATGAAGCGCGCTTGCGCAAGACGCAAAGTTTCCATTGTCGAACTTGCACTCAAACGTGACGGAGTTGCCCGTCGACGAGAACGTAAACGTCGCGAGCGTCGAGTTGGTCAACGCGGGCGGACCGCTGTTCACGGTGGTGTCGGGCGCCGCGGCGTTGACAACCCATGCGTGCTGTGCGGGCGTCGCGTCGATGTTCCCTTGCGAATCTTTCGCGCGCACATAGAAATAGTGTGACCCGACCGCAAGGTTTGTGTAGGTGACGCCGCTCACGCATGCGGCCCAATTCGACGGGGCGTTGAGCGTGCACTCAAACGTCGCGCCCGCGACATTCGACGCGAACGTAAAAGTCGCGCTCGTCGAGGTCCCGGTGTGCGGATAGCCCAAGAGCGTCGTTTCAAGCACGACGCCCGTCCACGTCGTCGAGAAAGTGTTGCTGCGAACGGTCTTCACCGTAACTCCGACCCTGTAGGTCACAACAAGCTGAACAGAGAACGTTGCGTTCGTCGTGACCGACACCGTGACCTGCCGCGTGATGCTCGCCCCCGCGCGCAAACTCCCGACGCTCCACGACACCGTGCCGTTCGCGAGCGTGCCGCCGCCTGTCGCCGAAACGAAAGTCATCCCGCTCGGGAGCGCGAACGCGACGCCGACATCGACTGCCACGCCGCCCCCGCGATTCTCAACAGTCACGTCGTAACTGAATGTCTGAGCCGCCGTTGACGACGGCCCCGACACCGTCACGACGACCTGCGGCTCCGCCTCGGCCACCGCGCACGTCGATTCAAACAGCGTGTTCAAGTACAAGCGAATCGCGTTCGCCATTTCGTTTTGCGAAACCGGCATGTTCCACTGATACCCGTGCCCCGTCATATACGACACGCGCCCATACGCCGCGTTGCCGTCGAAATTGCCGGTGACCCACATCACGCGGTTTGTCGGGTTTCCGCTCGTCATCGACGTTTTCGCGAGGAGCACCTCGACACCCGGGCGCCACGACGAACCCGAATTGAGCCCGAGCGATTGCACCGCGCCCTGCGTCGCTTCGAGGTCGCCGTCGAACTGCGAGAGCGGATGATCGGGCACGAGGTTCTTGAGCGGGTCGGGGATGTCGTGACCATCTTCGCTCGCGCCGCCGGTCGTTAGGTATTTTCCGCGCGCCGCGTTGTTTTCAAAGTCGCTGATCGCCTCGCACGACATGAACGCGTGCGTGTAAGGACTCGATCGGAGCCAGTGCCGAACCTCGTGGACGACCTCATCGTTCGTCGGAAGCCCATAGTGCATCGACGACAAGTGGCAAAAAATCGGCGTTTCATCGGCGCGCACAAGCGCCCCATCCGCCGAGCCACCTAAGGCCGTTCCTGAAACTTCGTTCGTGTCGATCATGTCGGGGTAGCCCGCGTAGGCGCGCGTTTGGTCGAAGTTCGTTGGCCACGTTTGCCCCGCGCTGTCGCGAATTCCCGCGGCGTTCAAATACATCGACGCGATCACTTCGTAGCCGTCCGCGAAGACGCCGAGGCGCGGCGCCGACGTCAGCGATCGTCGAACATCGCCCGTAAAGGCGGCCGTTGCATCGTGAACCGCCGTCACGTTTCCGGCGCTGTGCCACGCGCGAACGATCGGTAGGGCGGCTGCGCGGTTCGTCGCGTCGATGACGAACGGGCCGCCGCGATACCCGTGGTTCGAAATCGTGGCGTTCGTTTGAAAGTCTCGCGCCGACGCCGTGAAATCGACGCCCCCAGCGGCTTTCCCCGTCTTGATGACCCATTTCACCGGGACGCCGTTCGCGAGGAGCTTATAGACGAGCCCGTACGCCTTAAGCATTCCGTAATCTTGATACGCCGTGTCCATCGGGATGATGAGCGAACTGGCTGCGAACGATTGCGACACCGGCTGGCGAATCGTTTCAACTTTGGGGACGTTGGGCAGCGACGTCGGCGTGGTCGTGTTGCCATAATCGGAGCAGCCGAACGCGGCGACGATCGTCGCGAAACCAAGGCCCCGCGCGTACTTCATGAATCTCAAGGTGTTCGTTTTCATCGTTTTAATTCCTCATCCCGCCGTTACTTTGTCTCTTCCGCGCGCGATGCGATCGTCAGCTCAACGCGCCGGTTGTTTTCGCGACCCGCGGCCGTCTTGTTCGAGTCGATCGGCTTGTCGGGACCGTAACCGCGCGATTCGAGTCGATAGGGTTCGATCCCCGCGCGCACCAAGTAATCGCGCACGGCCTTTGCGCGTGCGGCCGAAAGCGTCAAGTTGTAACCACGTGCGCCGTGCGAATCGGTGTGCCCCTCGACGCGAACGAGCGCGATTTCGGGGTTTGTCTTTAAGACCGCGGCGACGCCATCGAGCAGCGCGAACGAGACGGGTAGGATGGTTGCGCGGTTGTAAGCGAAGAGGACCTTTTCGCGAAGTTCGATGCGGCTTGGTTTCACAACAACCGCGGGCGCCGGGCGCAGCAGAGGGCAGCCGCGATTTGCCGTCGGGCCCTTGTCGTTCGGGCACCGGTCGTCGACATCGGGGATGCCGTCGCCGTCCGAATCAACGAGCGGGCAACCCTTATTGATGACAGGGCCTGGAACCGTCGGGCAGGCGTCGAGGTGATCGGCGATGCCGTCGCCATCTGAGTCGGGGCAACCGCGGTAGGGGAGCGTCCCTTTTTTTCGCGGGCAGGCGTCGTCCGCGTTTCGTATGCCGTCCTTATCCCAGTCGAGGTCCGGGCAGTCGGCCGGCTCATGGGGTTCGCCTTCAACGCATTTTTCGGCGGGGGGCACGGGCGGTGGTGCCGGCGGCTCGACGGGCGGCGCCGCGGGTTTCGGCAGTGGCTCGATTCGCGGCATGGCGGGCGGCTCGGCGGGCGCCCGCACAAGCTCGAAGCCCGCGATCGCACGCGCAATCGGCGTACCCGGCATTTCGCCAAACCCGTAACTTCCCATCACGAACGCCTTTGCGACGGCCGAAATCGCGAATCGCCCCGCGAGGAAAAGTTCGTTCGAAAACGGTGCGCCCGCGAAGGCAAAAGCTCCGCGCCATGCAAGCTCCGCGCGGAATTTCTTGAATCGGTCGCTCATTCCGACGCTGGCGCCGGGCGCGAAGTGGCTCGTCACGGTCGCGTTCGTAAGTTCTGTGGTTGGACGCACAACAACGCCGACTTCGCCGCCGAGCGCAACCGGGCCGAGCGTTCGCCCCGCCGAAACTTTCGGCCACACAAGAACGTTGCTCTCGCGCGAGAAGGTGTACGAAGTCCCGATTGGGATTCCAACCGCAAGGTCCGCCGAGAGGTCGAGGGGTGCGCGCGTCGACCGCGAATCGAGGATCGCGACGCGTCCGTTTAGCCAAGGCGTTCCGATCGCGTAACGCGGTGCGCGCTCAATTCCATAGCCCGTCAGGTTTTCGCCCGATTGCACGCTGAGCGCTGGCAAGCGAATGCCGAGCTCGAATCGCTTCAAAAGGCCAACCGCACCCATGAGATGTAGGCTCGTTCGATCCTGGATGAGCGCCCCCGCGCGCGCGTCGTTTTTGTAAAGGACGTAAGGGTCACGCTCGTAGTGGAACGCCGCCGAAAAACGGTAGTCGCCCTTCGGCAAAACGCGCCAACCCGCGAGGAGAAGTGAATCGGTCGCCGACGGGTCGAGCGAGAGGCGCTCGAAGTCAAAACTTGGGACAGGGCCGGCCTCCTGGGCGCCCGCTGATTGCGACGCGATCGCGACAAAAAGAGAGATCGCGGGGATCCAATGGCGCATAAGAATAACGCGGCGTCTTTCGGACGCTGAGGAATGACTCATCTTTTCTCTCCCTCCAGAGCCGCGGAGACATACCAGTTGAAAAATTTAATATCAAGCGGAAAAGTCGATTTCGATAAATCGAGTCGGGTTCGACGGGTTGTCGCGGTCGGGCGCAAAGCAACGAACTCAATCAGCTTGTCGCGTTATTTGGTTAACTCGAACCGATCGACTTCGACGCCATTGATGTCCACGAACTGGCACGACCGGCGCCATCGTGGCTTGTTGTGGAGACTTGCGGTCCCCCCAGGTGTTAACGGTGACTTACTTGCATCTTAGGATGTCGACGTAATCGAGGGTTGGATCGACGCGGATCTCCCTCTCGTAGCGGCCGCCACCGTAATACGTCTGAAACGTCGTGAGCTCGAACCGTCTGCAAAATGGCTCATCGGGTGTCGATGTGGTGACTTCGGCGACCTTTTGGCGTTGGAGCGGAATGCCGTATCGGTTCCTATAGACGCGCCAAGCTTTGGCGGCGACGACGCTTCGGACAGTTTGAGCCCGCGCGCCGTTCTTTTCGGCCGCCGCGTAAAACGCCTTGACGGCGCCTGACACAGCCTTGTCGAGATGGCCCAACATTGGCGATCGCGCGGGTGGTTTTTCCAGAGTCTTTTTTAGGGCCGCTTCGACGGCCGAGTCGAGCGCCTTGATCGGGTCGAGAATGTCCGCGGGGACGGGCAGTCCGGCAAGGGTGTACGCCGGGACGAGGTCATTCTTCATGAGTCGGTCGCGATTCCCTGAATCCTTCACGAGATTGCGAATCCGTGCAAATGGGATTCGGGCCTTCTCCCGCAGGTCCCGAATCGTATCGTCGGTATCCGATGCGACCTTGCGAACGTACGATCGTGTCGTTGCGTCGACGAACCGACCGAAGAGTTCGGCCGCACGTCGTGAGTTTTGGCAGGCGGTTGCGGGTTTCAGATGCTCATCAAAGTCCCCGAGGTTCGATCGCGTCCACTTGTCGCACGCCGACGCAAAGTCGGCGATCTTTTTTATCTGAGACGTACGGGTCGCGCTCGTAGACGCCGAATAGTTGAGGTTTTCCACGAGGCCACGGAGGCTTCCCTCGAAGAAGCTCCCTTTTTCACGACCCGTCGCGATCTCCTGTAAGAACCAGAGTATCTCGCGGTGGTCGTGGATCGCGTCGAGGTAAAGGCTCCGACTTTTTTTGTCCACTCGGCCGACATGGGTCGTTGGTCCAGCTGCCGCCGTCGGACGGGCTGAATCGCCCCTTGATGGGTCGACGACTCGCTTGATGAACGACCCGAAATCGGCGTGCGCCGCGCCTCCCGACAGAAGGACGCCGACGAGTGCGAACGGGACGACAAATCTGCGTTTCATTTTCTCTTTTCCTTTCGTATTTTGGGCTTGCCTATGCCTTGTTGCGCGCCGGGACCCATTCCCAGTCGCCTCGGGGGCCGGCACAATGTCGCACACGGTTTGGAGGGTCGGCGGTTAGACCGTCTTAGATTGGGTTAGACGCATGTGGGGGCGACGGAAGGGTGAATTGGGGCGAAGGGTTTACGGCTGAAACTGTTGTCGCGCCTGCTTGACCGGCTCGACCAGCTTTTCGTCACGCGGCCCCGCGACGAGCTCCTCGGGCGAAAACCCGGTGAAGCTGATCGCGCTCGTCCAGGTCGCGCGGCCTGGGGCGCTGCAATTGAAGGAATTACCCGAAGTAGCGAACACGCAAGTCCCCGTGTAGTCGCCGTTTCGGCAAATGTAACCGCTGCCTTCAACGTACGTGCACAAGTTGCCATAGGTGGGTTGAGTCCACCGGCATGTGCCCACCTCCATGGAGTGCTCATTGCGCCAGCTTGCGCTGAGCTCCGGGTCTGAGATGTGGACCCAGTAGTTTCCCGACAGGTTGAGCGTGCCGGTCAAATGGAACGTCTCGACCTCGGGGTCGGTCTCGGGGCCGTTGTCGTAGATGTTGGAGTCGATGATGCGCGAGTCGGGGTGCAGGGTGTCGGCGCGCACGATGACGCCGCGCGCGTTTCCTTTGATGTTGCAGCTTTCGACTTGCACGAGCTCGGGCGCTTCGACGAGAAGGCCGTACTCGGTGTTCCCTGTGATGTCGCTGAAGCGGAAGACCGGGTCCCGCCAGGTGGTCGGTGCAATCGGCGGCGTTGTGGGGCTCGCGGGGCAGCTGACCGGCGGATGGGTTCCCGGGTTCTGTCCCGTCACGCGGATGCCGCGCTTGTTTTTTGCGACCGTCGAGTCTTCCATTTCGAGCACAGCGCTGTCGATGTCGAGCCCCGTGCCGAACTTCGCAACCAGCGCGCGCAAGAAGTAGCTCTTCGCGCCGCTCCTGCTGTAGATCCCGACCCCGTCGCCGAGGCCGGTCACCACCGAGTCTTCGACCGACGTCGAGCCGCCGAGGATGCGAACGCCGTTTTCGGAGTTGTTGATGTCGACGCCGCGGAGCGTGGTGTCGTCATTCACCGTGAGCGCGACGGACGCCTTTTCGATGAAAACTTTTTCGAGCGTGTTGCTCGCCCCGTTGAGGACGAGACCGAGCCAGCCTTTGGTTGGCTTATACGCACTAAAAAGAACCGGTTGGTCGATGGCGCCCACGGCCTGCAGCGTTCCGTTCACGGTGAGCGAAACGTTTCCGTAGGTCCCCGTGCCGAGGTAGTTGCCGAGGACATGCACGCCCGGCTTCACCGTGAGGAGCGTCCCCTCGCTCACGACGGTCGGCTCGAGCAGAACGACTTCGCACTTCTCCCACGTTTGCGACGTCGTGACCTTTCCTCCCTGGATGTACTTTCGCCCCGCAACACACGGCCGACTCTCGACGGGGCGCAGGCACTGGAAGTTCGTGCCCTGGCATTCGAGCTTTACCGTGAACCGCCCAGTGCCGGTGTCTTCCCAACTCGAAAACGCCAAGAGGTACTTTCCGTCCTTTTTGATCGTGATTGTCGGGAGCTCGGCGCTGAGGCTTGTGTCGGTGTCGTCCGCGTAGGCGAGGCGTTGGCCCGGCCTTTTGAGCGACACGAACGGGCCGTGTAGGACGGCGACGGTATCGAGCGCGACGCCGGGATCGACGCCGACGGCGTCATCGCCCGCGGTTGCCGTGAGTGTCACCTTGATGACGGCGCCTTTTTTTGCCTGAAAAACGTAACCGTAGCCGCGCGCGCGCGGGTCGAACGTCCCTTCGATTTCGCTTCCGAGCGCGATGTCTTTTGTGAGGCGTATCCCTTTCAAGAGATCAGCCTTCGCGTCGTCGTCGCTCAGAATCTGCTCGAACGGGAATTCCGATTTACCGCCGTTGCCGAGTTCGGCATCGCCAATGTCTGCCCCGCACGACCCGAGAAGCGAAAACGAGACAACCCACGCGCACGGAAAAGCGCGCCTCCATGATGGAACGGTACGGTCTGGTGTTGCATTGCCTTTCATTTCATGCCCTCCAAAATAGTTTCATCACGCGTTGGACTTCGTTTGGTCGCGACGTGCGATCACCCGGTCCAATCGGTCGCGCAATCTCTCACGGCTCGTCGGGGATCGGTGCTTAGATCGTCTTAGATGTAGTTCGACGGCAAGAACGGGAGGATGTTTGAGAGGCGAGACAAGAGCGGAATGGTGAAGCGCCGCGGAAGTCGCAACGTCGACTTGCAAGGTCCAATCCTTTACGATGTGTCAGTGAGGGCCGATCGGTGATTCGCACAATCGGAATGTCGGAGGGGCATTCGCGCATTCACAGCGTGGGGTATTTCGTGCCTGAGCGGCGGGTCGCGTCGGAAACGATTGAGCGCGATTTTCAATTTGGCCGCTTTGGGATGCCGCCGGGGTCGCTCGAGCGGATCACGGGGATTCGCGAGCGTCGCGTGTCGGAGGAGGAGATGCGGCCAAGTGAGCTCGCGGTGCGGGCGTGCGTCGACGCACTCGAGCGCGGGCATCTGCGCGCGGCGGATGTTGACGTCCTCATCTATGCGGCGGTCGGGCGCGATTACATGGAGCCCGCGACGGCGCACGTGATCCAGACGCGGCTCGGCGCCGATGAGGCGTATGTGTTCGACGTGTCGAACGCGTGCCTATCGATGATGGATGGGATTCTCATCGGCGACTCGCTTATCGCGATGGGGCGCGCGCGTGTCGCGCTCGTGTGTGGCGGCGAGCCGTCGGGCGAGGCGCTGCGCGTTATGGAGAGCGAGATCGACAGCGTCAAGTCGACCGAAGAGTTTCGCGCGCGGTTCGCGATGTTCACGCTCGGCGAGGCGGGCGCGGCGGTCGTGCTCGAGGCGAAGAGGAAGAAAACAAAAAGAGAAACCACGGCAACACGGAAATACGGAGAAGATCACGGAGGTGGATTTCGGAATCGCGGGACGGCGGTTTCGTACATTCCATTTGCGGAGGCGGCGGCGGGCTTTGTCGCGTTTGAGTTTGCGTCGCGCGGCGAACATCACGAGCTGTGCACGATTCAGAGCGACGGCAAGACGCCGATGCTCACCGACAGTCGTCGACTTTTGAGGGAAGGGATCGGGCTCGCGGCCGAGGGGATCGACCCGATCCTCGAGCGTTCCGGGTGGCGGCGCGGCGACATCGACCTCGTGATTCCGCATCAGGTTTCGGTCGGGGCGAACGTCGAGCTCATGAGCGCGCTCAGACTGCCAGAGCATTTGGCGCACGTGGTCGTGACCGATTTTGGAAATACCGCGTCGACGACAATCCCCGTGACGCTGGCGCTTGCGGAGCGCGCAGGGAAACTCCAGGCGGGGATGAAGGTGTTGCTTGTTGGGGTCGGCTCCGGTGTGTCGGTTGGGCTCGCGACGCTCATTTGGTGAACAAGCGTGCTGTTTGAATCGCTCGAGAGACTTGTCACCGCGCGGTATCGGCGGCGGCTCGGGTTGTTGCGCACCGGGCAGGCCGAAGCTGAGGCGCGGTTCATCGCGCGTTACATGGAGGCGCTTCGGGGTACGGCGTTTGGGCGCTCGCACGAATTCGCGAAGGTGCGGACGCCGGGCGATTTCGCGCGAGCGGTGCCGGTGCGGGCGTACGACGAGTTTTTGCCATGGATCGAAAGGACGTTGGATGGCGCGCCCGATGTGCTCGTGCCGGGGCGACCACGTTATTACGGCGTTACAACGGGGACGACCGGCGGCGAAAAGCGAATTCCGGTTACGGAGCGGCTGACCGACGCGGCGAAGGCGGGCTTTCTGACGTTGCTCACGGCGGCGCTCGATGATGTGCGGCGCGCGCATCCGCACGCACCGTCGGTGATCGGCGGGAAGTTGCTTGTGCTAGGTGCGACGATGCCGCTTCGTCCGGAGCGAGATGGTGTCCTCGCGGGCACGATGAGCACGATCGCAATTCGCGAGCGGCCGTGGTGGCTGCACCGCAAAATCGTCCCAGGCAACGAGCTCGACGAGCTGCCGACGTGGGAAGAGAAACTCGAAGCGCTCGCCAAACTCACGTCCCGTCTCGATGTGCGCGTCGTCGCCGGAATGCCGCCCTGGCTTCTTGCGCTGTTCGAGCGGCTCGTCGCATCGCACGGCGGCGCGGCAATTCGAACGATTTGGCCGAAACTCGCGCTTCTCCTTCACGCCGGGACTTTCATGCGCCCCTACCGCGACCGACTCGCGCATCACGTGATCGCTGCGATCCCCTTTCGCAACATGTACAGCGCGACCGAAGCGGTCTTCGCGATCCAAGACACGAACGACGAAGGTCTCTTGCCGCTCGTCGACGAAGTTTTTATCGAACTCATTCCGGTCGAATCGGACGACGCGACTTCGCCGCCGCGCATTCCGGTTTCGCAGGCCGAGGTTGGCGTCGAGTACGCCGTTGTTTGCACATCGTGGACGGGCCTCGCCGCGTGCCGCATGGGCGACACCGTTCGCGTTGTATCGCGCAATCCCGTGCGGGTGGTGGTGACGGGGCGAACGCGGCAACGCGCGAGCATCGCGGGCGAAAAGGTGACGATCGACGAAATCGAGCAGTCACTCATCGACGTCGCCGGTGAGCTCGGGTTTTCGTTCGCCGAATTCGTCGTCGTTCCCGAGGGGCCCGATGCCGCATCCGACGGTCGTCCGCGACACCATTGGTTCATTGAGTTTCGCGCGACAGTTCCACTCGACGTCGTTCGACGCATCGCGGCCGCGCTCGATCGCGCGCTCGCCTCTCGCTCGGCGACCTACCGCGTCCGCCGCGAAGGGTCGACGCCGGCGCTCGGAGCGCCTGTCGTGACGCGGATTCCCGAGGGTTCGTTCGTCGCATGGCTCGCGCGCTCGAATCGGCAAGGCTCGCAGAATAAGGTTCCGCGCATCATTGAGGAGGTTCCCGATGAGTTCAAACTTCATTGACCAGTTAAAAGCCGCGCTCGCGCCCGAACAGATGCGGCTTTGGCAGACGCGCCTCGCGAAAGCGCTCATTGCCGACGACAAGGCGCCACTCTCCATTTGGCGCGCCTACCTTTGGGAGTCGTACCACTACGTGAAGCACAACGGCGTCAACCAGGCGCTTGCCGTGCTGCGAACGCCGGTCACCGACAAGGAGCTTCAAATCCGCTACCTCAAACACGCCGCCGAAGAGATCGACCACGATTTGCTCTGCCTTCACGACCTTGAAAAGATCGGCGTCGCGCGCGAAACCGTCATCGCCTCGCGCCCACTCCCCGAGACGGCCGCCTTTTCGAGTTTCCTTTACGACTTCGTGATGCGCGAAAACCCGATCGGCCGCCTCGGTTATTCGTATTGGGCCGAGGGTTCGGCCGATTACGGCGACGTCCTCATCCCGCGCTTGAAGCACCACTTCGGCTTGCCCGACGACGCGATGCGATTCGTTGTCGAACACCGCGATCTCGATCGGGGCCACAAGGCGGCCTGCGAAAAAACGATCGAGAAGTTCGCGCTCAAGAAAGAAGACCAGGAGGCGATTCTTTATTTCGGCGTCGCGACCTGCCACCAGTTTTTTTACGTACTCGAAGCGATGTACGACCGCGCGATGCGCGAGGCGTGAGGGCGCGCTGGGCGACGTTCGTACGCGATCGACTTCCTGCTTTTCTTATTTCGCACGGTCGAATCCCCAAACGAACCGGACGTGCTTGCCGCCGCTCGGTCCGTTGTTCTTGGGAAGGTGCAGGTCCAGCGCCAATTGCGCGACGGAAGCGCTCACGATTCCACGATGTCGGAAACAAATCGTTCCGCGAACTTCGTATACCCACACCGGACCGCGGACCCAGATGCTCTTGTAAGCCGGCCGCCAAACCCGGCGCGTGCACTGGCCGCGCGTGCCCCACATATCACAAACCTGGATTTCGCCCGTTTTGCGACGCTGCTCGATGAGGCCAAAAAACTGCTTTCGTATCGGCGGATCGGACCAAAGTTCGGCTGTCACGATCGGCTCCAGATCTGGTGCTCTGAGAGTCGTTTGTGCCTGTTTCAAATCGATGGCGTCTAAATCGCGCAGAGTCAAGTCAAAGCAGACCCGCGAGGAATCCGCTGTTATGAGCGCCGCATGGTCGGACAGAGACTCCGGGGGCAACCCGCGTTGAACTTCGATACCGGTCCGCAGCTTGATAATGCGGTTGGATTCAAGCGAGCCCGCCGCAATCGGATTCCGGATCCAGATGTCTGGGCTAAGGCTAACGCAAGCGATCGTGGTGACAACAGCAAAAGCCAAGCACCAACTCATCTTTTTGAGGTATCTGGACATTTCGCAAGGTTCCGTCAGATTCTAACACCTATTGATACTTCTGTTGCGTTACAGAAGCCCTTCGGTGCATGACGGAAGTGGTTCCAGGCGTGACGGACGCGAAAAACGGCGTGATTTTTGGCTAAGTTGGCGTGAGGGAGCTGTTTTCCCGAGGTCACTTCGAGCTACAAGTTGTTTTTGTTAGATTTTTTGGCATATTTGAGTGACCGTGGCGGCGCCTCGTTCGCGTGAGCCCGATGAAGGCGATGGCGAGACCGAACGGCCCGGCAGCCGATGAGGGCGCCGTGGTTTCGCATCCGCACGCGGCAACCGAGCCTTTTTCGAGCGGGTTGCTCGCAGGGTTCGAACCATTGCCGGTTGCGCCGGCATCCACGTTGACGCATTGAAATGCCCGCGCTCGCGACCCAACGTTCTTCGGTCCTTCTCTGTCCTTCTATACCGCCGATTGAGCGACACTCAAATCGCCCATCCGTAGACGTGTCTCTTGAATCCGCCGAAACCGCTTCAACATCGCACCTCGCCCCCTCTTCTCCGCGCCGCCTGCTCACGTCGCCACCCCACCACAAACGACGAACCCATTTGCGCTTCCTGTCCATGGCCCAGCGAAGTGCCCGTGACGCGACGCGGGCGAGCGCGACGTTACGCCGCCTTCTTTCGACTTCTTGACGGGGCGTCGTCGACCGCAGCGACCTCCAAGAACCATTGCCGCAGCGTCCTGAGCCCCGGGTGAAACGCACGGAGCGCGGCGATGTCGGCGTGCCAACCGACCTCATTCATCCAACGTTTCGTCGCCGATAGGTGCCGGCTGAACAGCGTGAGCGGCTGAAGCGGAACGCAGATGTAGCGCGGCTTTCGGCCGAACACCGCGCGGTACGTTTCGATTGCGTCGGGAACGGTCATCTCGTCGCCTGCGAGTTCGACGGCGCGACCCATGAAATCGGTCGGCCGCTCGAAAACGATGCGCGCGACGGCGCCGATGTCGTCGACCGCGATGAACTGCACCGGCTTGTCGCGGCTCATGAGGCTGACGAGCGTGCTCCAAATAAACTCAGGGCGGTACTTCGGGTCGCGAAACAAATCCATGAAAAACGTCGGCCGCAAGAACGTCGCAGGCAAATCGATCGACGTGATGTGCCGCTCGATTTCGCCCTTGCTGTCGTAGTGCTCGACGCCGGTCGTGGCCTCCGCGCCCCCGACCGACGCATAAACGAAGTGCCCGACGCCCGCCGCTTTTGCCGCATCCGCGAGCAGCTTCCCTTGACGCACCTCCGCTGCGGCACCGTGCTCCCAATAGTCCTGCACGCCAAAGATGCCGTCGACGCCCGCGAGCGCGCGGTCGAGCGAAGCGCGATCATCGAGGTTTCCTTTGACGACCTCGACACCCGTTTCTGCCAGCGCCATCGCGCGCGGAGATCTCGGATCACGCGTCAATCCGCGAACGCCGAACCCTGCCGACAGAAGATGTCGTGCGACGGCTCCGCCCTGACGACCTGTCACGCCAGTTACAACGATTGTCGATCTAATTTTTTCCATCCGACCCATGTACCACACAATGTCACCAGCGTCAACACCCTTCTGAAAACGGATACAAGCGGGACTTTGCGCGCTTTCATCATCTGGATGAGGGCCGCGATGTGGCTGCCCGACGGAGGGATGCCGGGCTTTCGTTCAATGGCGCCCGCCTGTTTGATCCTAAGCCAACGCAAGAGGTAGCTCATGCTTTTGTGGTACGTGATGACGAGCGATCCCCTGTGGGGCGCGATCTTCCGCTCCCAGCCCGCTCCGTAGACGTGTCTCTTGAATCCGCCGAAACCGCTTCAACATCGCACCTCGCCCCCTCTTCTCCGCGCCGCCTGCTCACGTCGCCACCCCACCACAAACGACGAACCCATTTGCGCTTCCTGTCCTCGAGGAGATCGACGGCAAGCCAGCCGAGCGTGCTACCGGCGATTCGGCTGACGCTTGCAAGCCGCGGTGAGCCGGCTCTACACGGGCGCTCGTCATTCGCGAAACACGCACGACGGGAGCTCGGGATCGTCATTGGTCACGAGCGCGTCGGCGATCGATTCCGGTCGCGCCTCGGCGAAGTACAGCTTCTGGCCTGGGATGTACTTGTCCTCGTAGCGCCGGCGAACCTTCTCTGCTGACCCAAACAGCGGTGGATCCCTCCGCACGGCGCGGTCAACGGTCTCCCGCCAGTCGACCTTCACGAACACGCGATACTCCCAATATCGAACGAGCTCGGGCCGGAGCAGGAAGATCCCGTCGACCAGAAGGATGTCGCGGCATGCCGCCATGAGCTCGGGTGCCAGCGAAGGCTCGTCGCTTCGATGATCGAACACGGCCACGCGATACTTTCTACTGCCCTCCGGACCGAGCGGCGAGAGCAGTTGGGAGCGCAGAAGCTCGTAGTCGAAGGAGTCGCGGTAGAACGCCTCGGCGCTATCCCCGTACCGTGCCAGCCGCTCCCGTCTTGGTCGGTGGAAGCCATCGACAGAGGCTCGGATGACACGCCTGCCGGTCACTTCGATGCTCATGGCCAACTCGCGCGCCAAGGTCGTCTTGCCGGCCGCGTCGGGGCCATCGATCGCCACGCGGATTGGATGCTCTCGGCGCAACGCGACGATTCGATCGCGGAGTCCCTCGACGACGAACTCGCGCACGCTGGAAGCCGTCACTAGAATGACATTCTAACACAGATTGGTACTTCTGTTGCGTGACCGAAGCCCTTGGTAGTGGCCGGATTTGAAATCAAACGCGGGTGACGCACGATCCATTCGCGGCTATTATCTTCGCGTGGACTCCGCAGGCATCCCCGCACTCATCGAAGCTATCCGTCATTTGCATGGATGCGCCGCGATGCATATCGAGACGGTTCATATTCACGAGACGCACAAGAATGAAATGGTGTGGGACGGCGATGTTGAAGTGTTCGCCTTGACCGGCCACACGGCGGCGTACCGCGCCTACGCATGGTCTGAATCGACAACTGGCACCAGGCGACGCTTCTTCGTCGCGCTTCACGTCACGCCGATAGATTCGCCCGCCGCCGCCGTCAGGGCCTCGATATTAGCCGACATCAGATAATTTGCGCGCGCCACTTGCGCTGAATAATGGGCTATGATATTCATTTGCCATGGACACATTGGCTGCGATTGATACGGCTCGTTTGCGGAAGAAAACACGGACGGAGATAGCTCGACTGCTCGCGCGTCTGGCATCCGTCGATCGTTGCGCAGTGCTCTCCGATTTGTTGGTCGAGGAAGAAACGCCCCCCACCATGCCGAGTGTTGCTGCGCCCGCCTTGGCGACTCCACTCGCCCCGCAGAGCGCGAAGCGCGGCAGGCCACCTAAGCCCAAAGTTGTCACCGCCGAGGCCGATTCGGTCGATGGTCCAACAGGCGCCAAGATGGGACGGACCGATACGTTGCTCGCGGTGTTGCGAACGCGCCCAGGGATGCCGATTCGTGAGTTGGCTGCGGAGGTCTATGGTGATGATGACAAGCTGAACCAGAACAAAACTCGCTCGTTGCTGGCTTCGCTCAAGAAAAACACTAAAGTGAAAAACTCTGGCGTCGGTCATTGGGAGGTCGTGAGCTAAGAGATACGGGAAAACATAGGTTCTAAAATGCGAAAGGGAAGCGGTACAAACGCTTCCCTTTCGTGGGATGCCCGATAGGCTTCCTCGCACGCAGTGTGCAAAGAAGACCCTACTCGATTCGAGTCATTCCGTCAACTTCCGCTTGCAGAATCGGGAATGCAAGGCGAGGAGGGTGGAGATTTGTGCGGTTAACAAACCGCGCCTCATCAATGGGGCGCAACTGACTGGAAGGGGGGGAAGCGGGTATGGGGGCGAGCGATAAGAAAAAAAGGGGGGTGGAGGGGCCGACGATCGAAGATTGACCTTCGCCGTCGGCCCCGCTGTTTTTCTTGACAACAGACATTTTATGTATTACTCTTATTCTCATGAATACACTTTCCCGTGAAAGACAGGTTTCGGTCGTGAAGGCGCTGGTCGAGGGTTGTTCTATGCGATCGACGGCGCGGCTCATGAACGTGGACCGCGAAACCGTTGGGACATTACTCAAGCGTGTCGGTGACGGATGCGCCGACCTCTTGAACGAAACCATGCGCGACCTTCCGTGTAGTCGACTTGAACTCGATGAGCTATGGGCGTTCGTCGGCAAGAAACAGCGACACGTCAAGCGAACCGACGATTACGCCGAAGTCGGCGACACATGGACGTTTGTGGCAACGGATGCAGAGACGAAGCTGGTTCCGTCGTTTGCCGTTGGAAAGCGTTCCGAAGAAACCACAAGGGCGTTTGTCGCCGACGTGGCGAACCGCCTTCGCGGCCGCATTCAAATCAGTACCGATGGCCTTCGCTCTTACATTGAAGCGATTAGCGCCTCGTTTGGCGGTCGAGTTGATTATGCACAGGTGATTAAGTCATACGAAGCCGAACCGATCGGGCCGGGGAGGTATTCGCCGCCCAAAGTCACCGGAATCGAGAAGACGCCAATCTTCGGTGAGCCGCTTGAAGAGTTCGTGTCGACGAGTTTCGCCGAACGAAATAACCTCAACGTCCGAATGGGCGTGAGGCGATACACGCGGCTTACCAACGCCTTCTCGAAGAAACTTGAGATGCACATTGCCGCGACGGCACTGCACTTTGCGCATTACAATTTTGTGCGCCGACACCAGACGCTTCGCGTGGCTCCGGCGATGGCGGCTGGCGTTACAAAAACGCTGTGGTCCGAGGAGGAACTGCTTGCCGCCGTGCTCGACGGGGTAAGGCCGTGAACGCGAACCGACGCGGCCCGGGAAGGCCACCGATGCCACCCGGCAAGGCACGGGACGGCGTGTTTGCGATCCGCCTCAGTGCGGAAGACCGCGCGGCGATAGTCGCGGCGGCAAAGTGTGCAAATACGCCAGTTACTCGCTGGGCGCGCGAGGCGCTGTTGGCGCAAGCGCGAACCCAAAACGTCTGAGCGGCCAACGCTCGACGCAACGCGCGGCTCGCTGTTGCCGATAACCCTTTGTGGAACTTGTCTATCCCGCGCGCGCGTTGTTGCGCTCCGACCCGATGGCCGACAACGCACTCTACACCGGCGACAATCTCAAGGTGCTTCGCGAGTATGTCGCTGCTCCATCGACATTGCCCTCGCCGCCCTTATCGCCTTGCCACCATGACTTGAAACTGGGGAGCAGTGAGATCTCAAATAAGAATAACTTGACCATATCGGCGAAGGGTGCATACTCATGTCTAATAGGGGTGTAAACGCGGTGTACGTGATGCTATCAGAATTAGCCCAAATGCCTGAGCCGACGCGCAACGTGTGCCTAGATAAGCTCGTATCGCGCGCGACCGCCACACCTAACGGGCAACTGGCGGAGCTGGATGCACGGATTCGCGAATTCGAGGCGCGCTATGAAATGACTTCTGCGAAAATGCGGGCCGCGTTCAAGAAAGGCGCCATTGCGGATACATCAGACATCGCAAAATGGCTGCTGCTTCTCGATATTCGCGATCGTGTCGGAAAATAAACACGCTCCAAATCGTCTCGTGAATTATCGGGACATCCATGAAACGCGTATGCAGCAATATCGGGACGCGGGGTTCATTCTCAAGGACAACCTCACGTTTGACGATTTCGGCAACGGAATAATAACGCTCACGGGGCGAATCGAGTGTCTATATGGTCTCTATATCGACGTGACGAAGACCTTGCAGATCGTTGACGGAACGGGGCACAACGCGAGAGTGCAAACAGTTTCTTATAGCTACGATGCCGCAGTCCCCAAGGTGGGCAATGTCTTCCGTTACGACTCGCCGCACCCAGACCATCACCAGAATCATCATGTGCATCGATTTGAAATCATTACGGGCGGAGTCGAGGGTGTCGTAACATTTCATGGCATTGAGGGATGGCCGACGCTTGGCGAGGTGATTGGCGAACTGCGCGACTGGGCCGCAAGTAATGCAGACTGGCTAACTGCCCAGCAGCAACGCCGCGAACGACGTTTCCGATGATGGGCCATTAGACCCCGACGCGGGCGCATCAACCGTCGGGTTCGTAAGGCGAATGGGCATTCGATGGTAAAGTCGGAGGACGCGAAGAATCTCAAGCGCAACAAAAACGGGGAACCGACATTTCTGTGCGAATCTCAGTCAGACGACGCTCGCCCGCAATGCGGGCACATCCCAGCGGGCGGCCATTCGCCGGAAAGGATTTGCTCAAGCGGCACACCGGCGGCACGCGCGGCGCGAAGCGCGATCCCGGCGCTTACCGCTCCACGGCGCGTCGCGAGCGCGACGCTCACCGTCTCGGGATTTGCGTTCATTGCTTGGGCGAGCTGCCTGGTGCCGCCGAGTCTCTTTCGTAGAAACAGCATGGCGCTGCGTGCGTTAGCCTGTTCGGCCGACGTCAGGCTGGAGGGGTGACGCGGCTTAGTCTGGTCACGAGGTTTGTTCCACGCTTTTCGTTCAACGAGGACGCCCATCATCGAAATAATAGCACCGCGCCCCGCCGCCCGTGCGCCCGATTTCAAATCCGGCCACTACCAAGCCCTTCGGTGCGTGACGGAAGTGGTTTTTCGCGTGCTGGAAGTCCTAGAGGGCGTGACGGAAGTGGTTCCAGGCGTGACGGACGCGAAAAACGGCGTGATTTTTGGCTAAGTTAGCGTGAGGGAGCTGTTTTCCAGAGGTCAATTCAAGCTACAAGTTGTTTTTGTTGGGTTTTTTGGCATATCTGTTGACCGCGGCGGCGCCTCGTTCGCGTGAGCCCGATGAAGGCGATGGCGAGACCGAACGGCCCGGCAGCCGATGACGGCGCCGTGGTTTCGCATCCGCACGCGGCAACCGAGCCTTTTTCGAGCGGGTTGCTCGCAGGGTTCGAACCATTGCCGGTTGCGCCGGCATCCGCACCTGCGTCCGCATCCACCCCAGAATTGCCACCATCGACGATCTTGCTCCCCGCGTCCTTCCCCGATTCGGTGCCTGCACCCGCATCCACCCCCGCTCCCGCGTCCGCATCCGCAACCGTCCCCGCATCCGCCTTCTCTCCTGCGTCGCCTCCCGCGTCGACGTCACCGCCGCCCGCATCGCCGCCCGCGTCGTCCCCAGCGTCCGGGCCAGCGTCCACTCCGCCATCCGGCATCGCAAAAAACGTAATCGTCGCTGACCGCGTGTCTTTTAAGAACTGCTTTGCAGGGCTCGTGCTGCCATCGGGGTCTCCCGGGTCGACGATCGTGTGCCCTGTCGCCGTTACCGTCGCCGCGCGTGGGCCCGCATCGTCCGCAGGCGAGAACGCGACGCGCACCATGGCCGACCCACACGTCTCTTGCACCGTAAACGGCATTCCCGCGTCGGCGCCGCCATCGCCATCCGCGCCGAAAAGCGCGATTCCCGAAATCGCAAACTCGCCGCCGCCCGGCGCGAGCGACACGCTCGTGACCCGCATCGGTTGCACACCGTGGTTTCGGATGCGCACATCTCGATTCTCGACGACGCCACCCAACTCAACGGCGCCGCCATCCGAAACCGTTTCGGGCGTTACTTCAATCGCGGGGCCACCCACGTTCACAAAGCACTTCGCGGGAACGGAGAACTGATATTCGAAACCACCGGCGAGGTCGGTTCCCATCGACGCCGCAGGGTAGGTCCCGGCGTCCTTCGAGAGCCGGTCGAAATTGGGGTTGCGCATCTTCGCAAGCAAGGCCGTGTTTTCGGCAATCTCCCACCTCAAGTACGGAATCCCCGCGAAGAAATACCCGTAGACGCCCGATGGGTCGATGAAAAAGAAATGGTCGTAGTTCGGAACGCCACTCGGCAATGCCAGGTCTGCCGGCGGATTGATTTCAACGGAGTCGTTAGCGCCCGACGCGCCGATCGTTCCGTCGATGTAGGCCAGAACCGTAAGGGCCAGCGGTGTTGCGCCGGTGTTTGTGAGGCGAAACGCCTGGTCGAACTCGAGCCCGTCGATCGCCGGTGCGTTGAAGCGCATCGCGAAGCCGAGGAGGAGCGACTGATTTGCTTTGGGGCGCACGAGGCCGCGTGCGGGGTAAGGCCCTTTGTAGTCGCGCGGAAGAAGTCCGGGGTGAATGGCGTATCCGGCATCGAGTGGCGCCGCCGGAAAGAGACTGGCCGCGGAGTAAAAGAGCGGGTCGAAAAACGGCTCACTCACTTCGTACATCGGGCCCGCGTTGATCCGAAGGAAGAGCGATTTTTTCTTAAGGAGCTGGACCCACCCCAGCGTTGGCCCTGCGTCTGTCGTGTACTCGGCGACGTACGCGGTGCGTCCGATGTTGGCGTACGAAACGAAAGGTGTGGGCGCGCTCCACGTCAGGTGGTCGGGGCCGTACGTCGTTGCGGCTGGGCGCACGAGGCCGGCGTCAACTGCCGCCGTTCGCACGAGAGCACCGGTTTCGCCGTTAAACTCAAAGACGCTTCCCGACTGAAACGCCACCAAAACACCCGCGGATGCTGAGACCCGAACGCTTCCACCCTGAGCAAACGCGGCGCCCGACGCGAAGGTGCCGAGCGATGCGCCAGTCAGTCCGTGGAACTTGAAGACATTGGTCGTGGCGGCGTCCGTGACGTAGAGGTGGCCGTCGGGGCCGAAGGCGATGCCGCTCGGGTTGATGAGGTTGGGGTTCGACGCGAAGACGCCGATGTACGCGCCGGTCGCGCCGTTGAACTGCAACACCGTGCCGTTCAAGGTGCTTGCGACGTACAGCTCAGGGACTCCATCGCCCGTTGCGTCCGGGCCAAACGCGATTGCCGCGGCACCTGAGAGCGTCGCGTGCGAGGCGAACGTATCGACGAACGCGCCCGTCGTGCCGTTAAATCGGAGCACGTTGTTCGTGGAGAAGCTCGAAACATAAAGGTCTGGAAAAAAGTCGCCGGTGCCGTCGGGGCCGAAGACGACATCGCCTGGACCATCCATTCCGCCGCCGTCTGCAAAGGTCGCAAGGAACGCGCCGGTCATTCCATCGTACCTGTTGATGAAGTTCGTTCCACCGTCGGAGCTCGCGACGTAAAGGTGGCCGTCCGGTCCAAACGTGAGTCCGCGCGGCTGGCTCAAGCCCCCGCTCCCGGCCGTGACGAACTCGGCGATAAAGGCACCGGTGTCGTCGTCGAAGGTGAGGACGCGGTCGTTGCCACTGCTTGAAATGTAGAGCGTGATTGCTTGCGCTTGTTGGCTCTGGAGGTGCGTTGCGATGAGCGCGAACCCAACAAACGTCCACCATCTGCGAGAGCGTATTCGTTTCACGGTGTTTGGCCTCACCCTTCTATTATCTCGACGCCGCTATGAATTGCACGTTGCGGCCGAATCGGCGGTTGGACGGTTGGAAACCGCTCGGTGGCACGGCATCTGCTTTACCTGTGGACGTTAAACGATGAATCGCAATTAACGCTTTTTTCGGGGATGAGGAGATCGAAAAATGAAAACACAGGTTCAACGATTGATCGGCTTTGTGGTGTGCGCGGCGGTTTCGTCGTGCGCGGACTTTGGTGGCGTCGACGACAGCGGTGCAGCGGGGGTTGGCGACGACCGAACGAGCGCGTCGCAAGAGCTCGCCCCGAAGCGGCTGCTCCCGACGACGAGGACGTATGACGGGCAGGGCGGCCTCGCGATTCCGGACAACAACACGACCGGCATCTCGAGTCGCGCGAGTGTTCCAGACAGGGTGGTCGTGGGCGCGGTGTCGGTCGAGTTGAACATCGAACACACGTACATCGGCGATCTCAGCGTCACTTTGTCGAAGGGCAACGTTGTGCGCACGCTTCACAACCATGAAGGCGGCGGGACCGACAACATCGCGCGGACGTTTGCGGTAACGGGTTTTGCGGGCGCGAGTGCGCTTGGCGATTGGACGCTGCGAATCGTTGACAACGCGGCGCAAGATGTCGGCACGCTTGTGAGTTGGCGGCTCAAGGTGACGCCGGCTGCGGGCACGGCCATTCCGACCGAGCTTGTTTACGGCGCGACGCCCGGGCTCGCGATTCCCGACAACAACCTCAATGGGGTTTCGCACACGATCAATGTTCCCGTTAAGGTCGCGGCGCGTGGTGTGACGATCGACGTTAATATCTCGCACACGTACATCGGCGATTTGGCCGTCACCGTGACGCACGGCGGGCGCACGCGGACGTTGCACCAGCATTCGGGGGGCGCCACGGACAACATCTCCGCGAGCTATCCGGTGTCCGATTTCAACGGGTTAAGCACCGCGGGGCCGTGGACGATTCGCGTGGTTGATGCGTCGGCACAAGACGTCGGAACGTTGCAAAGCTGGGCGGTTCGCACCACGCCGTAGGCGCGCGAGAGTCGGCTCTCGAGCTTACGGTACGGCGACAATCCACGTCTGCAGCGCGCGCCCGTAAGTGATAACCGCGCGACCGCCTTCATCGATCGCCACGGCGGGAGCCGCGAACGGGCCGGCGTCGATTTGCCAAGTGGCGCCCCAGCCTGCGTCGTTCGTGAAGCGGCGCGCCTGAATTCGGCCCGGCGACTCCCAGGTGACGATCGCGGTGCCCGCGCTGTTCGTGTCGACCCGTGGGTACCGCGAGCCAATGTACGAAACCGGCTCGTCGAGAAACCCGTCGTCGGTCCACTCCGCACCTGGCGCCGCATGCGCAGCAACGAGGCGGGTGGCCGATCCGGCGTCAACGAGCCAGACGAGGTGGGCGGACCCTTGCGGATCGATCGCGCCTGCCAGAGTCGGCGATATACCGACTTGCAGTTGAGGCACGACTTTGTCTTCGTATCGTCCGGTGTTGGTAGGGAGCGGTTCAACGGTGCTCCAACCACCGTCGTGCGACCGAACCGAGTAGAGATTGACGGTATTCGGATCGATGTCGCCCGGAAAGAGGAATAAGACGAGCGCGTCGCCGGGATCATTTACGTAAGGAAAGAATTGAGGCGCGGCACTCGCATCGCCCACGATGACATCTGATGTTCCCCAGCCGCCGTCCAGCTTGCGTCGCGCGAGAACATCGCCACCCGGTGTGCTCCACGCGGCGAGAGTTGTTTCCGAAGCGGATGACGTGACCGTAACGATGACCACATCGCCGAGCCAAACCGGCTCTGGAGGTCCAACGGTTCCGTCGGGCGCGACGGTCACGGACCAGAGACCGGCCGGTAGGCCCGCGTCGTCGGCGCCAGCATCTTCGGCACCCGCGTCTTTGTCGACCTCGCCGGCGTCGTCAGTGGAAATCGTCTTAGAAGCGGAAGCCGGCTCGGTCCAATAGATCGTCACGATGCCGAGAGGGCTAACGGTCGTTGTCGGCTGGCCCAGTGTTCTTTCGCTGGAAACTGGAGTGAACGGGTAGCCGTTTAAACTCGACTCGGTCCAACCGGCGCCCGGCGCGTAGACGAGTACCTTCGGGTTGTTTGCTCCGCTCGTGAGTCCGACGATCTGCCCATTTCCACCAATCGCCCACACAGGCGCGACGCTATCAAGTCCCGTTTCGGGTGTTCGCGCGACCCTAATCTCTGCGCCGTTCGGGTCGAGCGACGTCGCTGAGAGTCGAACGGTGAACCCGTCGAATGAATCGGCCCACACCGCAACGTAACCACCGTCATGAACGCGGCGAACATCTTGCGCGACGGATAACGTGAACTCCTCAGACAAACGTCGTGGCTCGCCCCGCCACGGCGAAGTCGCGGGCGCCGACGCGTCCGGTGGCGAAACGCCGAATGACGTTCGGACGCAACTCGCCCCCGCAAACAAAAAACCGAATGCCCAAAGCCGTTTTGCGCTCATCGGCCTCCACGGACCCCCACGATGAATTGTAGCGACCGGCGCGCGAAATGCCCACCGCGTGGGGTGATTTACGGGGCCGAATCGGATACATTTTCCCTAATCGGAGGAATTGATGATCGGTTCGGGCAAATTTTTTCGCTTCACGGTGGTATCGGTCGGGGCGCTTGCGTGCTCCTCGGGCTCGAACGGTTCGTCGCCTGGACCTGGGTCAGACGCCGGCACGGGAGCGGATGCTGGCGTTGATGCTGGCGTGGACGCGGGCGTCGGTGCCTCATGGGCGGCAAACATTACGGTCTCGAAGACGGGCGGCACGACGATTGACGGCGGCGCCATTTATTCGTCGACGAAGCTGCTCGTGACGTGGACCTCGCCGACCGACGCGTCGATCGACCATATGGCGATTGCGGCATCCGAGACGATCGGTGGCACCGTTGTCGCGGTTAGCGTCGATGCGGGCCTAACATCGCATACGCTCACGGACCTTAAAGCGGCGACCTCGTACCTCGTGACGGTCCTCGCATGCCAAAATGCCGGTTGCACATCGACGCTTGCGGCAACGGGCTCCGCACCGGACGCCTCAACCGAAGCCGAATATTGGCAACTTCAAGGCGCGGGCGAAACGCTCGATGCCGCGACGCGCGTACCCGCGGACGGCAACGTCAAGTTTCATGCGTTTCGTTACGGGGCCGATGCGGGCGCCAGTCTCGCTGGGAAAGTGCAGATGTATTACGAGACAAACAATTTCACTTACAAAGGAATAGCGGTTGCGACGACGACATCGGTTGCGACATCGTCGCCATCGTCGGTCGCGTCGTTCACCGTGCGCACGGGCGACGCGGGGCTGTTGAACCCCGACGCGGGCGGGAGCGCCATCGTTGAGCTGAACGCGTGCCAGGGCGTCCCGTTGTCGGGAACGATGGGCGCGAAGGTGCGGCTCCTCTTTGAGGCGCGCGCGGCGGACGGCAAGACGCGCATCTATTACGTCGACAGCCAGGATGGTTACACGGGGCTCGACTTCAACGCGGGATCGTCGGGCGTTTGCCGCACGTTGGGAGATTACAGCGCCGACGGAGGCTGTGCGCCGATTGTCGCGATCGGCGTCGAAGGCGATGCGGTCTCGGCGAACGCCAACATCTCGAATGCGCGGCAATTCAAAGTTGGGTATCCGCTGCAGGACGACTGGGCGTGGAACGGCGCCGATGGGACGTTCATGGTGTTCACGCTCAATACCGTGACGACGTGCGCGACCGAGAACATGTATGGGTACGCTGTCTGGACAAGCAATGCGTGGCAAGTGCAGTACGATGGCGGTTGTCCAAAGGCGTTTTTGAGCGCGCAGGCGCCGATGCCGGTGCACTTGGGCGGTGTGCGCTACAAGATGTACTACGGCAAGAACAACGATCAGACGGGGAAGGTCCAGGGGTCGCCGCTGCCGTTCCCGGGGCCGAAGAAGATGATCTACGCGAACGGCGCGAAAACGGGAGATGTGACGCGCGTCGATTTCGAGGATTGGGAGGCGCAGAGTGGCGCGCGCGACATTCACTTCTTGTGGCCGAGTGGGAAGAAGCTCACGGACGGCGAGGAAGGGTACTTGGACGATTTCGTGGTGCTGACGCCGACGGGCGACATGACGAACCAAGTTTGGTACGGCGCGGCGACCGAGGGGACCCAGCCACCGTTTGGAATCATGGCTGTGCTTGTGAATCCTTAGCGAAGAACACTTTTCCCTACATTGGGCGCGATTTGTGGTATTATTCAAGGTTCTAGGTGAGTTAGGTGGAGCAGAGCGCTCGTGTAAAGCGTGGGAGGAGTCACGTGAGGTTCCATATCGACAATAGAATCGTAAATCCGAGCGTCGCGTGGAGAGCAGCGGCGATTGCGTTGCTGGTTGTGGCCGGGTGCCGCGCGGAGGGGTCGAGTGGGCGAATCGTCGTTCACGCGAGCGAGGCGCTTCACGCGGGGGTGAAGCTCGCGGTTGACGATCTTGTCGCGGACTTCGGGCGCATTTCGGGGCGCGCGGTCGAGCGTGTCGCGGGGCCGGCTGCGAGATGCGTGCGTGGCGAGTCCCACATCGAGGTTCAGGGGATCGTTCCCGAGCGCGAGGGCGGCGAGGCGCTTCATGCGCAGGCGTACGAAATCGCGGAGGAGCGGTGTGGCGATGGCGGACGGCGCGTGATGCTGCGCGGCGGCGGGCTCCTTTCGGCGCAGTGGGCGGTTTACGATTTGTTGCAGCGGCTCGGGGTTCGTTACTTTCACCCCGAGCAAACGGTTTACCCGAAAGTGATCGCGTGGCCGGCCGAACCGATTCGCGTCGTCGAGCGCCCCGCGTTCCAACAGCGCTATCTTCATGCGCATCGCACGCATCCGATTGAACTCGTGGCGCCGCTGGGTGCGCACGGGCTCGATATGGCTGGGTATCAGCGTCGGTGGATCGATTGGAACGTGAAGATGCGCCAGTCGAGTGTCGATGGCACCGACGAGACATACATCGGGGACTATCGCAATGTGCGTGGGTTTCCGTGGGGCGGCGGCTTGAACTTGCTCAACGCACAGCAAGGTGGGCGCCCGCTTTTGAGTCCCGACGACCGGCGTCCCGAGTCGCAGCAGATTGCCGAGGCGATCGACCGCCAGATGCGGCCGCGCGACGGGTTTCCGCCACCCTCGTCGTTTGGGTTTCAGTTTAATGCGAACGAATTCACGCCGGTCGACGATGTGAAGACGGTCGAGCGGATTCGGTTCATCACGGATTACGTGTCGTCGAAATATCCGGGCGTCGACATCTACACGATCAACCACGGCACCGCGATGGCGCCGACGCCGAATTTTGGTGTGCGGTTTTTCGACCTTTCGCAGTTCGCGTCGGGGAATCTTGGCGTCAAGGTTCATACGCTGATGTTCTATGACCTCGAGCGCGCGGCGCCGGTTTATGGCAACACCGATTTTAGTCACATGCTCGCGTGGCTCAGGCGGGAAGCGGGCAAGCGGCGAATTGTCCATTACCCCGAGTCGAGCTGGTGGCTCACGTTCGATTTGCCGGTGCCGCTTTTCTTGGCGCCGGCGACGCTTGAGGCGCGGCAGCACGACATCGATTTGGTGCGAGACCTCGTGGTGAGCGATCCGAAGTCGAAGACGGGCGTTTATGGGCACGAGCTTTTTAGTTCGGGGCAGGAGTGGGGTTACTGGCTCATCGATTACTGCGTTGCGCAGATGGCGTGGGATTTGTCGATGACGCACGCGCGGTGCTTGGACGATTTTTTTGCGACGATCGAGGGTGGCGACGAAGTGCGCGCGGTGTGGCGCGAGGTCGAGGCGCGGCAGGTCGTCGACATGCGCGACACGGAGATCGTGCGGTTCCTCGTGGGGAGCGACGACGCGACAGAGACGGCGCTGAAGGCGGGAATCAATTTTCATCCGCTGCCGCCGGCGCCGGGCGACGTGCTGGCTTGGGACGATGCGAAGGTCGCCGAGCTTGAGCGACGAAGTCTCGCGCCGCTTCGCACGATGGCGGCCGACTACGCGCGATGGACAGCGCGAATCGACGCGATTCTTGAGCGTCAATCGGCGAGTCAGGCGTCGTGGGTTCGCGAGATTCGCGACGGGCTCAAGGTGTTTGGGCTGCGCGCGGCGCATGCGGTCGCGGTTTACGAGACAAGTGTTGCGCTTCGCGCGGCGCTCAAGGCGCGTGACGATGCGGCGGTGCAGGCTGCGAAAGCGGGGCTCTTGCGGGCGCGGGCGGTGACCGAGGACGCGACGGGCGTCATTCGTGCGCGCGAGGCGGACTATCGGTATCCCGCGGCGCTGACGATCGAAGGCGACGAAGCGGGGACGCCAGGCGCGCTGCAGAACCCGACCGTTTACCCTTACCGATATCTGTCGCGCACGCATCGCGCCTTTTACTGGACGCGACCGGATGCGCAGCTTGCGGCGCTCTTTGAGCCACGGCCCGCGGGGGTCACGTCGGAAAAGGGCGTTGTGCGCGTTGGCGCGCCGTTCGATTTGACGGTCACTGCAGACGGCATCTCGCGCGTTGAAGTCGATTGGGGCGACGGAACAACGCCGGACGCGGCGACGCAACACGCTTTTTCGCGGCAAGGATTTTTCACGTGGCGCGCGGCGGTTGACCACGCGCGCGGGCGAATCGATGCGAGTGGAGTCGTGGCCGCGGTTGCCGAGCGCGTCGTCGTTGCGAAGGGCGCGCTTGCGATAGTCGAACCTGCGGGCGCGTCGGCGATTGGAAGCTCGCTCCCGGGATTCGAAGTCGGGCTGGGCGACGATGGAGCGTCCTTTATGGCGGTGCGCCCACTCGAGCGCGGTGTGGCGGTTGAGCGTCGCGCGCGAACGGGAACGACGAGTGCGGCTGACGATCTCGCGTTGCCGCTCGGAGCGAATGGAAGCGTGACGATCTTCGGAGCGACGCTTGAGGTCGCCGATGCGGATGCGGCGGGCGCCCGAAAAGTGACCGTGCGCGGGAAATTGTCGACCGACGAAATCGTCGCGCTCCTTGTGCGAGTCGGCGGATTTGACGCAGTGGGCGCCAAGCGAACCATTGCGCTACTTCTTGGGTATACGCCCGAAACTCTCCCCGCGCAGATCGACGTCGTCGCCGAGGGCCCGGGTCGCGCTGAGGATTGATGCGGCATTCCGCGGGCGTCGATTTTAGGTCTTCGCGAAGTTGAACTTCTCGTAAAGCCCTTTGAAGACACCGTGCGGATCGATGCGGGCCTTGAGCGCGCTGTAACGCGGGCGGTTGTAGATTTTCCAGAAGGTCGCTTCGTCGTAAAAGTTTTTGGCGATGAGCGCCTTCATGCCACGCCATTCAAAAACTTTTTCCTCGAACACCTTGTAGTAGTTGAGGTCGGGGCGGTTGTTCGCGAGGCCGTAGATCGCGCAGTCGATGTAGAGGAGGTCGTTGGTTTCGGCGACGTAGCGATCGTCGAGCCACGGATACGGCGCGGGGCAGCGGTAAGGCACGATCCAGAGCGGGTAGAAGTTGACGTCGCGCGCGTACCACGTGTTGAACGCATCCCAGCGGTTTGACGGGATGAAAAGGTCGATGACGACGTCGGGGTGCTTTTGGAATTTCAGCAGGGCGCGAAGGCGGCGCGCCCAGTTGAGGACGTTGGTCGAGCCGAGGAGAAGTTTGCCGAAGAGGAAGCGCATGAACTTCGTCTCCATGCCGGGGAGCGGCAAGCGGCGCGAGAGCCAGTGGCATTCGGTGTCGTAGCGAAAGAAGTAGTCGGGTGTCGTTAGGAAGTCCTCGGTGCGCGTTGCGGTGCTCTTGTAAAAGATTTTCAAGAATGTGTAGTCGCTTGTGTGGGGCGCGGTGTCGACGAACGAGCCGAGGCAGAGGACGTGCTTCGTTTTGCTGTGGATGATGCCGTCGACGAATTCGGTTTTTGGGTCGGCGCAGCGTGCAAGGAGCGCGTCGCGGAAATCTTCAAAGCGCTCGAACGTGACGTAGTCCATACGCACAAACGGTTTCGCCGGGATGAGTTTGAACGTGAGCTTTGTGAGAATGCCGAGCGTGCCGTACGAGCTGTGCATCATATGAAAGAGTTCGCCGTCGTGCGTCTGTGAGCAAATGACGATGTCGCCGGTGCCGGTCACGACTTCGTATTCGAGCGCACTGTCATGAAACCCGCCGTGCCGATACGAAAGCGACTCGACCGAGCACCCCGACACGGCGCCGCCGATGGTGATGGTTTTGAGTTCGGGCACGAGCATCGGAACGAGTCCGTGTTTCAGCGTTTCGCGAACGAGGTCGACAAACGTGACGCCCGGTTCGGCGACGCACGTGCGCGCGGCCGGGTCGATCGCGAGGATGCTGTTCAAATCGCGGATGCTGACCTTCGGCGCCGAATGGCGCGGGTCGTGCGGGTTCGGAACGAAGTGCGAGACGGCGGCCTTCGAGAGCGACACGGTTTCGCGCCGCGCGGTGCGGGCCCGCACATCCGCGGCGATGGCTTGTACGCGTTCGTCGTGGGTCATAAAGAACGGTTATCGCATTTGCGCGCGCGGCGCCATGGGCGATGGAGGTGCGTTGGATTTGGAGCGAGTCTGCAAAGCGTTCAATACGACGTTTGAAGATTGTTGAGCTGGCCCTGCGGCTGGAATCGCTCAAACCCAGCTTTCTTCACGACGTAACATTTCACCTTGTCGATCTTGCAGTGGTACGACCACGCGCATTCAAAGGAGATGCTGAGGCTGTACATCGACACCGACGCGAGCGGTCCGCACGTCGTCTTCTGCCAGACATCTTTGGCGGTCACCCTGCGCTCACACGAGTCGATGACGCGGCCGTTTTTGTCCCGCGTCCTCATGATCATGTTGAGGTTGCCGCTTGAGTAGGTTTTCTTGTACGAAACGCGCGTTTGCGCTTCGCACTGAACCGGGTACCCAGCGGCGACGGCGTCCTTGACCGCCTGGCTCCAGTCGTAGCTGGGGATCGCTTCCTCCATGGAGAAGAACCCATCGTCGTTGTCGTTGCCGGGGTCGCGGTACGTGATGATGTCAAAGACGTTGCTGTTCAGCGTCGCGTCGTACGCGAAATTGAGGTCGATGAACCCGGCCTTCATGACCGCATCGACCCATCCGATGTAGTTTCCGTGCGAGTCGTACCCCAAGTTGGCTTCGGGATTCCCGAGCGTGAACGGAATTTGCTCGTCGGCGGTCGTGTCGGTTTCGTCCGCGATCGGGTTGGACCTTAACTCTTGGCTGGCGCTCGCTGCGTTGGTGCTCGCATCGTTCGCATTCCCGCACGCCGTGGCGACAACGAACGCGAACCCTGCGTATGGCAATGTGTGCGTCAATATCTTCTTCATAGGATTGCTCTCCCTTTTTATGATCGAACCCCGTCGACGTTGATGGGGTGCAGTCCGTCGTTAATGCAGGGATGGCGCCAGTTTGCGGGCGAGAAACCAGAGGCGAATCAAGGGCAGAGATTGTCGTACATGGTAACGGCGATTGTCACGACGGGTTCGCGCGACAAGAGCAGATCGCAGACGCGGTTAGTTCTTATCGGTGAAAGTGGGTCCCGCGAGGGCGCTGTTGGTGTGGGTGTGGGCGTCGTTTGTGCGCGCGAGAAGCGCCTGTTGAAGCGTCGCGACGAGAGATTCCGCAGCCGCGGGTTCGAAGCGCAGCGTCATGGGACCGATGGCAACGTGAAACATTCCACATGCGCAGTGGTCGACGCGACAGACGGGGCCATCCGCGACGGTCATCCGGTGATGTGTCGGTTGGCGTTCGGTCGAGTGCGGCGGCTTCACTTCACTTCACCGTCCGCGTGCCATTCGGCTGATACGCCCACTTGATCGTCATCTGCCCGCTCGCGTAGTTCACGATCGCGAGCTTCGCGAATTTCCCGGCGGCCGTGCGAAGGCAATAGACGGCGCCCTTCGATGACACCGCGTGCGTCGCCGCATCGTAGTTGTACCAGGCGTTCAAAATGGCGTTGCCAGAGAAGTTCCCAGATCCCGGCGGGCCAGGGAGCGGAAGCGAGGCGTCCGCCGTGTATCCCGATTCGGGGCACTCCTCGACCGCGGCGAAGTTGGTCGATGCGGTGTCGATCGCGCCGGCCTGCCCCATGCCGCTCGTGCCGCTGTTCGTCGCGAACTGCGTTCGACGGAGGCGCAGGTCCCATTCGTTCGACATCGCGGGGTCGGTGACCGCGACCGTCGCGCCTTTCGTGAAGCTCCAGTAGACCCATTCGGTTGTGCTCGACACACTAAGGACGCTCTCGCCCGTCGTCGCAGCGTTGCTGCCCGACGCGGGTGGTGTTCCCGGAGGATTACCGCCCGACCCGATCGGTTCCTCTCTGTCTTTCACGCCACAGGAAATTGCACATGCGAGTGCGAGCATCCCCATTCCCAGTGTCCATAAGCTTTTCGTTGCCATCTGTTCCTCCTTTGTTCCTTTTCTTGTTGACCGCTATTCTTTTTCAAAGGCTCGTTACGGCGTCTTCATTTCAAGTCCCGCGAGCAGCGTTCGCGGGAACATGGGTCGCCCTTGAAACGTTTCGTAACGGACGTTGAGGAGATTTCCGGCGTTCAAGAACGCGCTGAATCCACCGGCGATCGCGCGTGACGCGAAGACATCGATGAGCAGGGCGTCGGCGATCTGAGTCGGCTGGCCGCCCATCGTTTAGGTGCCGAACTTCGAGCCGATGTAACGCGCGGAAAGGCGCGCGGTCGTTTTTTTATCGCCGAAAAAGAGTCCCGCGGTTGCCGAATGTTCGGGTGGGCCGTACGCGACAGGGATTGCGTCGCCTTCGCGGCGAACGTGGTTGAGCGTATACGACGCGAACGCGCGAAGGCCGCTGATGACTTCTGCCGAGACGTCGAATTCAAGGCCGCGCGACATCGTACGAAGCGGGCTGTTGCCGTAGGTGCCGGTCGAAGCGTCGATGGTGAATTCGCGGTCGAGCGAGAGGTAGAACCAGGTGGCGCCGAGGGCGAGGCGATCGGCAAGGAACGATTGGCGGAAGCCGGCTTCGACGCCTTCGAGCGATTCGCCGCGTAGGCGCGTGCCGGGCGTCACCTCGCCGACGGATGGCCAGCGCGTGCTCCGCGACCAGCGGGCGGTTGCAACGCCGCCGCGCCACGGGCGGCCGCGCACGGTCGCACTCGGGTTGAAGTCGGGCGGGCCGAGGTCGCTGGCGTCGGCGCGAACGCCAACGGTTACGTCGATGGGATCGATGGGCGTCGCGGCGTATTCGAGGAACGCGGCGGCCGTGTTGAATGAGCTCAACCCTTGCGGATCGCGGACTTCGTTGAGCGCGAACTCCGCGCCGGTGGTCACAGATTGTCGCAGCGGAAGTGCGATCGTCGCGTGGGCGCGGCCGCCTTGCTTTGAGCGCTCCTGCGACGAGATGTCGGGGTGCATCTTGAGACGCAGGAAGTAGTCCTCCATCGAACGAAAGAGCGTCGCGCAGAGCTCGACGCGCTTCCCGAGCGCCTGCGTGAGCGCGAGGCTCGTGTTCCAAAACCAGCGGTTCCGGTACTCGTCGTCGGCGAACTGTTTTCGCCCTTTTAAAAAGAGCGAGACGAGTCGGAGGTCGGTGCCGGCCCGCGGGGAGAAGTGCGCGAAGAGCGACGGCGCGATGTCCCAATATGAGCGGTCTTGGTACTTCAGCGTTTCGAGCGGCGGCGTGCGCGCGAGGCCTGAGAGGTTCGCGCTGTTTGTCATTCCAACGTCGAGTGCGACCCAGAGATTTCGGGCACCGGTCGTACCGCCGAGGTCGGCGCGGTAGGTGCTGAACGAGCCGCCCGCGGCTTGGGCGCGCGCCGCATGGCGACGCTCGGGGTCGGCCGTCACAAAGCGAATCACGGCGTGGTAGCCGCCAAACCGTGCGGGGAGCGGCGGCTTCCAAACTTCGACGCGCGTGACTTGGCTGAGCGGGACATCGAGCAGCTCAACGCCCTCGGACGCGGCGTTATTGAGAGGGACGTCGTCGAGAAGGACGAGAACGTTGCGCGACGAATCGCGCGGCAGGCCGCGGATGAGAATCCAGTCTTCGGAGGCGGTGTCGCCGCTCGAAAGGAATGTAAGGCCCGCGCGGAGGGCGAGCGCTTCGGTCACTTCGTAAAACGACGTGCCGTACGTTTGAATTTCACGCGCGCCGATGACGATGTCGGGCGTTCGCGGCGATTCGACGGTCTCCGCGTGGACGATGCTGCCCCCGGCGATCAAGGGAGCGGTTAACGCGAGGATTCGGAATCCGTTTTTCATGGCTCCTCCGCAAATAGGCACGACCGTTCGAAAACGATAGTGATACTAATTATCAATATCGTAAATGTCAAGTGGCTTTTGCGATTGTCGCGGTCTCTGTCAGAACCCGCCGTCGTTCAGAAAACGCAAGACGAAATAATCTACGCTGGCGTCCGCTGCTTCTAGCCCAAGCAAGCCGCCATCGAAACTTCCAACGACATAACCCAAGTCGCCGGCCGCGCTGAGAGCGATTCCGTTGGCGCCGACGCCGCCCGACGAGCCGAACTGTCGTACCCAATCAAGGGTTCCGTTTACGTAGTTAAAGCGCGCGATGAAGATGTCCGAGCCGGCCGATGCGTCGGCGCCTGCCGCAACGACTCCGTAAGTCGTGCCCGTGAAGTAGGCATACGCCCCGTTGACGGCGAGCCCACTCGCCCAATCGTTAGCGCTCGACTGAACGGCGATCCTGTTTTGAATCGCGAAATCTGTGTCGTACTCGACGAGAAAGACGTCTCGGCCGCCTAGAAGGGGAATGCCGCCGAACCCGACCGACGTCTCGAAGAGAATGAAGTACCTGGTTGGAGGGGTCGGTGGAGTTCGAACGGCTCGCGCGAAGTCGTTTGAGCCGCCAAATTGGAAGGTCCAGTCGTGTCCACCGTCCGAGTCGAATTGAGCGATGTACGCAGCACCACCGCTGTCGGCGCCGGGTAACGACCCAGGCGTAAATGTCTGTCCGACAACGTAGATGTCGTAAAGGGCAGCGGTGACACCTCCGACGCCGGCATCTTCAAGTCGCGGGACGACTCCGACGGTCATACCCCCAACGTAATCGTTGGACGCGGAGCCGTATTGCAAGGCCCACGCGCGCGCTCCCGTCGCGGATTCAAACCGCGCCAGAAAGATATCCGAGGCACCGCCGCCTCCGTCGCTGATGAATCCGAACGTTTCACCCGCAAGGTAAACGTTTCCCAAAGGATCGAGCGCCACGGCTTTTCCGTAATCAACCGCGCTGGTGCTAACTTTTTGCGTCCAAGTAACGCCACCGTTGGTCGGATCGTGCCTTGTGAGGAATGCGTCGGTGCTGCCGCTGGCCACAAACCCTGCGACGTACGGATTCCCGACTGTATCAAGCGCGATCGCGAGCGCCTTGTCGTCACCGGCGGTTGCAACCTGTTGCGCCCAGATGTTGTTTCCGGTCGAGTCGAATTTCGCGATGAAGTAATCGGTGCCACCGCCGGAGCTGCTGTAAAGATCCCCGCTGGTGAAACCCGTCACGTAAACCGAGCCCGACCAATCGACGGCAACGGCGGTCGCCTGGTCGCTCGCAGATTTTCCATCGCGGATCGGCCAAAGCGGAGGTGGGCCCGCATCAAAGCCACCATCGGCTCCACCGTCAGCGCCTGCATCCTCAGCAACCCCCGCATCGTCGCCGGAGTCAACACCTGCATCGCCTCCGTCCACTTCAATCGCGCCGCCATCGCCCGCATCGCTTCCGCTGTCATACCCAGCATCCTTCTCAACGCCAGAGTCGGCCCCCTTGTCGATTGACGCGTCGTTTCCCGCGGGCGCGCGCGGCGAAAGCCCCGTACAGTTCGTCATGGCGCCAACCGCACAGCAGAGCGCAAGGCGCCCCAACAAGCGCAGTCGAACGTGCGTCCGCGCCTCGTCGGTCGACGTCGTTTCGGATCTTCGTTTGCCCACTAACTAAATATTATGACGATCGCAATCGCACGATGCAATTCGCAGGGTTGAGCCTGATTCCTGGATAACGGGCAAGATTTTCGTGGGGCGGGGGGGGTCTGGGCTCGCTCCGGCTCGCGAAAGTCCTCGGGTCTGACAGGGAATGTGAGTCTGTACGAAATGATTTAAACATCATGAGAACGGCAATTCCACGCCCCATCGGCACCTCATCCCCTGCGGACGCGAGCCGTCGCTTGCCCAATCCCCGCCCGCCCAACCAGAAACCAGCCGTTTCCCTGGAACGACGGTTGAGAGACTTGGGGGTCGATCGAACGCTGGCCGACACCCAACGGGTGAACCCTTCGGTCCGCCCTCAAGCCTGAAGAATACGTTCCCGGAAAGCGGTCCGCCCGGTTTTGCGTGGGGTCGGCAGGAGCACCGCGCAGGCGCGCCTCCGCAGGGTCTGCAGCGCAATATCGGTTGGAATCTCCGAGTTTTCGCACGCCATAAAACGGTGGCTCGATCGGTCGTTCGCATTCAGACCCGAGGACCTCGGCGCGCCGAAGCGGCACCTGCCGACGCTACGCGCGGAAGAGAACTGGCTGCTTATCCGGGAATCGAGGAGGGTTGACAAGGTGGTGGACGCGCGTAGCGTCGGGAAGCCATGCCGCACCGGTTTTCTTTTTTCGCACCGTGCCCGAAGGGGCTTGAGACACTTCTCAAGGACGAGCTCCACGCAACAGGCATCGCGGCCGCAAAAGAAACGCGCGCGGGCGTTGCGTTCGACGGCGATCTCCCGGATGCGTATCGCGTTTGCCTTTGGTCGCGTCTCGCGAGTCGTGTGCTGATGCCAATTGCGCGGTTCGCGGCTCCGACGCCGGAGGCGCTTTACGACGGTGTGCGCGCGGTGGCTTGGCGTGACCACGTTTCTCGGCAAGGAACGCTCGCGGTTGATGCGACGACGGTGGAATCGTCGCTCACGCATTCGCATTTCGCGGCGCTCAAAGTAAAGGACGCGATCGTCGATCAATTCCGCGACGCGACCGGCGGTCGCCCGAGCGTTGACGTTGAGCATCCCGACGTTCGCGTTAATCTTTTTCTTCGCCGCGACGAAGCGACGGTCAGCATCGATCTTTCGGGTGAGGCCCTACATCGGCGCGGGTATCGCCAGGCAGCGGGCGAGGCGCCGCTCAAAGAAAACCTCGCGGCGGCGATTCTGCACCGAGCCGAGTGGTCGCGCATCGCCGCTCGGGGTGGCGCTCTCGTCGATCCGCTTTGTGGTTCGGGGACGCTTCTCATCGAAGGCGCGATGATGGCGGGCGATGTCGCGCCGGGACTTATGCGGCGAGCGTTTGGATTCTCGAAGTGGCGTGGGCATGAGGCCGCATCGTGGGCGAAGTTGCTCGACGAGGCGCGCGCGCGACGTGAAGCGGCGCGTGGTGGAATTCCATTGGTGCGCGGGTACGACCACGACGATCGAGCCGTAGCGGCGGCACTGGAGAATGCGCGTCGCGCGGGCCTCGCAGATGTTGTGTCGGTGCAGATGCGGCCTCTCACGGCGAGTGCGCGCGAGGTGGGGGCGCCGGGGCTTGTCGTTACAAATCCGCCGTACGGCGAGCGGATGGGCGATGCGGCCGAGATGCCCGCCCTCTATAGAGAGTTGGGTGTGGCGCTTCGGCGCGATTTCGTTGGTTGGCGCGTGGCGGTCCTGACTGGGAACGCGGATTTTGGGAAAGTCATGGGGCTGCGTGCGTCGCGGATGCACACGCTATGGAACGGTGCAATCGAGTGTCGCCTCCTTCATTTCGAAATCGACGAGAAATCGTTCGTGCGAGAACGAACGAAGCCCGTGTCATTGTCGCCGGGCGGCCAGAGCTTCGCGAATCGATTGCAAAAGGACTTGAAGCACTTCGGGCGTTGGGCCAAGCGGAACGCCGTGTCGTGCTATCGCGCGTACGACGCGGATATTCCGGAGTATAACGTCGCCGTCGATCTGTACGAGGCAGCCGATGGAGTCTTTGCGCACGTTCAAGAGTACGCGGCGCCGGACGAGATAAACCCAATCGTGGCGCGAAATCGGTTGCGCGAAGCAACGCGCGTCGTGACCGAGGCGCTTGCCGTGCCCGCCGCACACGTCGTCGTCAAGGTGCGGCGTCGCCAGCGCGCGGGGGCGCAGTACAACAAGGTTGCGAGCACGGGCGTTTTTTACGAGGTGCGCGAGGGTGATGCCCGGTTCCTCGTGAACCTGACGGACTATTTGGACACCGGGATTTTCCTCGACCACCGCGAGACGCGCGCGATGATTCGGTCGCTCGCGAAAGGGCGCCACTTCTTGAATCTCTTTGGGTACACCGGAACGGCAACGGTTCACGCGGCACTTGGCGGCGCGTCATCAACGACGACGGTCGACCTGTCAAACACATACGTTGATTGGGCGGCGCGCAACTTCGCGCTGAACGGGCTACCGCGCGGTGGGGGTCACGAGCTCATTTCGGCCGACGTGACGAAGTGGCTACTTGCGAACGACCGGCGTCGTTTCGATCTCATCTTCCTCGATCCACCGACGTTCTCGCGCTCCAAAAGGATGACCGAGACGCTCGACGTACAGCGCGATCACGCCGATCTCATTGTCAGCGCGGCATCGCTCTTGGCCCCCGACGGCATCCTCATCTTCTCGACGAACAACCGCCGCTTCAAGATCGACGCGGCGGCGTTGCCTGGGCTCGACGTCAACGACATTACGCGCGCGACGATTCCCAAGGATTTCGAGCGCAATCCGAGAATTCACCAGTGTTTTAGAATCCTCAGAAAATAGTAACGACGTCTCGCGTCGAGTTGTAGGACGAACGCGAACCGCCACAAAACTCAATAGCCAGTCTTCTGGAAGCGCGCGCTCACTTCGCGACCGCCGTGTGCCGAGGTCGGCGAAGCAGCGACTTTGAGGGCGCATGGTTTTGTTGCGACCACAGGCTGAGAAGGCAATGGATGGATTGCTATGTAGCCCTCGCGCTCCCTAAAGGGGCGCTCGGGATTTTTTCGGCACGCGCAAGCCACTGGCTTGCGCTGAAGACACCGAAAAAATAGGCGGCAACCGGAATCGAACCGGTGAATGAAGGTTTTGCAGACCTCTGCCTTACCGCTTGGCTATGCCGCCACAGCGCGACGATAACCTTCCGGCTGCTGCGTTCGGCACGGACCCACTCGCTTCAACGTACATCTGAGTACGCCTTCGCTCGCGGGTCTTCGCGCCTGCCTTGCATCCGTCGGTTCTCGTCGCCCTGACTCCCAACAACATTGTCAAAAGGCGCTCGCTTCTCGGCTCGTTGCATCCGACCGTTTTTGAGCAGCTTGAAAAACGGTCACGCCATCGCACACTTGAAACGCCACATGCCCGCAACGTTCGACTATTTTGCCCCTAAGATATTCCCGCTACGGAACGTTCCAGGTTTTATAAACCCGGTCGTAGGCGGCCGTCAAAAGCTTCCCATTCGCGAGAAACGAAACGATATGCACCGCCTTCTTGTGCCCCTTCAGCACTTTGACCTGCCTTCCCGACTTCGCGTCCCATATGCGCACTGTCGCGTCATTTCCACCCGACGCAATCCGCCGCCCATCGGGCGAAATCGCGACCGCATATACGGCGCCGCTGTGCCCGTTCAAAATCGACCGATACCGCTTCCCCTCCATCGGCCACACCTTGAGCGTCCCGTCGCGGCTCGCCGACACAACCATTTGTCCGTCCGGACTCACCGCGACCGAATCGACCGCATCGGAATGACCCGCGTGCGAGTTGAGCTCCGTTCCATCCCCCGCGCGCCAGACCTTTACCTTCCCTGCCGCATCGCTCGAGACGATCGTTCCGCCGTCGGTCGTCATCGACAAACTGTGAATCGGCTGCTCGTGCCCTTCCCACGTCGCCGTGACCTTCCCGTCGTCGACGTTAACGACCCGCACCTTCTTGTCCGGACAACCCGCGTACAGGATCGCCCCGTTCGGACTAAAAAGCAGCGTCTGCGCCTCCTTCAACTCCGTCAGCGTCGTCTTTTCGCTTCCGTCGCCGACGTTCCAAATCCGCACCGCTTCCTTATCCGCAGCCGCAACCAGCGCACCATCTCGCGAAATGACGATCGCCCGCACCTCGTCACCGAGCCCATCGACTTTCTTCGTGACTGAGCGCGTCGCGAGGTCCCAAATCTGGATCTTTTTCGACTCGTACAAAACCGCAAGTCGCTTGCTTTCAATCGAAATCGACGCCGCAAGCGGCTCTTCGGAATCCTTCCAAACCTTTCCGACGGACCGTGTTCGCTTGGCCGCGAGCGCGGGGACGCTCAAGCTGCACAACACCAGAAAAGCTGCGACTCGACGATGACGCATGTAATCCTCCAGAGCCGATAGATTACCACAATTTAGGGATTGATAAGCACCGCCATTCCGAGCCCCGCGGGTGCGGTGTTCCAGGTTGGGTCGTCCACACCGCCTAAGTTCATGTACATGACCTGCATGTTGACGTCGCCCGTTGGACAATAGATCACGTGGTCGCCGAGCCCGCTTTCGCTCGACGCCGACAGCTTGTTGCCACTCGGCCACAGGAAATGGACCTGCCGCGCCGTCGCCGATGATTCCCAGTCGTCGAATTCGACCGTCGTGGCAGCGCCCGTGCGGGTTCCATCGGCGTACGCGACGCGAAGCGGCTTGTTGCTATTTCCGCTCGTCGAATCTTCCCAGTAGAGCTTGTAACGAACGCCGCCCAAATGGACGACGACCGGGCCGTGCCCCGCCGCGGTTAGGAAACGCGGACACGATCCGCCGTCGACCTTTTCCGTGGACCAAGTCGTGCCGCTCCACGTGGCATACGCGAGTCCGTTCGTCGTCGTGCCGCACGCATCTTCAGCCGTGATGAACATGAAGGCTCCGGCCGCGCCGTCCCAAATCCACGACGATAAGACCGGGTATCCAATCTTGAATTGGCGCGCGTTCACGAGACCCGTCCCGGCATCGTCTGCGGTGACGCCCACGACCACCGTCGGCACACAGCCGCCGCCGCTGTAATCCCCGGCATCTTGGCAGCGCATCGAGGCGCCCGAATTAAAGTCTTCGCCAAGGTAGCCGTCGTTGCTGTCGAGCGAGAGGATACGCGTTTTGACGTCAGCGCCCTCCGCCTCGAAAAACAATCGCATCTTCGCGCCCATCGAGGCCGGGAGCGGAATGGATTGCGACGTTAAGATTCCAGGCAGCGTATCGATGTAGGTCGTGTTGGACGACGGCAGAAAGAGGCCGGCGTCGGCGCCCAGGGTCACGAAGCTGTTAACGCTCGACGCATCGGCCGTCGCGATGTTCGTCGAAAGCGCAATGTTAACGCCCTTTCGCGTTGTGCCGATCGCATCGTAGTAAAGGCGAACTTTTCCGGCGACGCTGGCCGGCGCCCCAGCGTCGGTCGGGTATCGAATCGAATAAGCTTTCGTGTTCCCGTCGGCGACGATAAGCAATCCGCCGTCGAAGTTATCTTTGGTGGTTGAACCTTGAATCTGCCAATACTCTTCCTCGGTTGTGGCGCTGGCCGACGCATCGGCCGTGGTGACCGCTGTGCATCCGAAATCGACGCAGCCGGCGACGCTGATGGTGTACGCCGTTCCAGACTTGAGGCCGGTGAGCGTCGTGGAAGATGTGCCGGCGTCGACGAGAACGATCGACGAGGTTGCAGTGACGCTATCTAATGATGTAACGCGGTAGCGCGCGAGCGAACCTGTGCCGGCGGTCCAGCTAACAAGTAAGCGCGTTGACGAGTAGATCGCGCCGCCGTCGATCGTCGTGCCGCCCGTCTTAGCGGCCGTCACGCCGCTGCAGCAGGATGCGCCCGAATCCGCGACGGCACCCGCGTCCGCACCCGGTCCCGCGTCCGCTACGCCGGAATCGACGGGCGAAGGTGTCGTGGTGCCACGACTCGAGCAGGCGAAAAAAATGCAAAAGACGCCCATTGTGAATCGAGAAAAACATTTGATCCCTGGAAGAAAATCGTTGTTTCGCATTGGGAACTCTGTTATCACAGCGCGCCATGTCGGTCTATTCGACCATTCACATTCAAAACGCGCCGCAGCGCGACGTGGAAAAGACGGTTCGCGCGTACATGCGGTCGATCGGTTACGAAGCGATTGAGCGGCGGCTCAGTGAGCCAGGGCGCAGCGAGGCGAAGGAGATCGAGGCGGGGCGTACGTTTCGGAGTATCGCGATTTCGCCGATCTGCCGTGGCTGGGTTTCGATCGTCGAGGACGACGGGCACGCGTCGGACGTTGGCATGGCGGCGCAGCTCGCGGAGGGGCTCGAGCAGCCGACGGTTTGGGTGCGGCTCGATGCGGTGACTGAGACCGACCTCGCGGTTCAGTTTTTGAGCGAGGAAGACTACGCGACGGTTTGCGCGCACAAGTGGGAACTCGAAGAAGAGATGACCACGTGGGAAGAGGCGCTCGCGTGGGAGGACCTGAACAAGGGGTTCCGAATGGAGGAGTTCCTTGAGCGGCGCGGGATTGAGGCGCTTGAATGGTCCATCGAGCTCATCGGCGAAGGGGCGAGTGAACCCGCGGACCTTGGATTTATCGACGGTTTTCGGTTCACCGATTTCGCGGTGTTGCATTTCCGACTGAAGGACGAGAAGCGGTTTCGCGATCGTTACGTTCCGAAGGAAGGCCACTCAGCTTATTTTGAGTAAGACTTCTGGTCTTCTGCATTCTTACGTAGTCGTTGTCGTGCTCGATCCGCGAGAATTCGTTCACGATCACGTTCACGTTTACGCCAACGGGTACGGTCGCCTATCACGTGGGCAACGCTCAATTAAAGGTTGGCGGCGGTGTTGTCGTCGCGACGCACGCGGGTGATGTTGGTGCGCAGTATTGGCCTGGGAAACACACCTGGAGTTTGTCCTCACAGCGATACCCGCTCGCGCATCGAACTGTCGCGCAAGTGAGGTACGGGCGGCAGACCGCGACGCCGTTCGTGCCGTCGCAATACGTTAGCGCCGCGCAGCGCACCGACGCGCATGGGTTCGGGTTTGCGACACATTCGACTTGAGTCGGTGGGCAATACGAGCCGGCCGGGCACGCGACGATTCGGTCTTCGCAGTGGCTGCCCGCGATGCAGACGAATGTGGCGCTCGCGCAAGTGTCGTAAGGTGTGCAGAACGCCGCACCCGACACGATGTTGCAGTACGTTCCCGCGGCACAGCGGACTTGCGAGCACGACGTCGCGTTCGGTACGCATTCGGGTGTTGTCGGTGGGCATGATGTGCCGGCGATACACGCCTGGATGCGGTCTTCGCAGTGCCATCCGACAAAGCAAACCCTATTCGTGTTGCTGCAGGTGTCGTAGGCGAGGCACGCTGGGCGCCCAGAAACCATCTCGCAGTAAGTGCCGCTCGCGCACCGCACCGACGCGCAGGTCGCGGGCGGGTCGCAGTTTCGCGTCGTGTCGCTGCGATAATACCGCTGCGCCTCGGCCCATTGCGGTTTGTTGTACGCGACCATGACCCAAGGCTTCGTTTGGTTAAGCGGCGCGAGACAGCTTGCCGATGGCGAATCGAGGCGGGCCGTGACTTTGAGCACCGACCCGTTGGTGTTCGTGCGAAGGCGCACGATGCTCGCCGCATAGCCGGCACGCGGTTTTAAGCCGGCGCTAAAGAATGTGACCCACTCGCGCGAGAAATCGATCGACGCCGGCGCCGACGCGCCGAAATACGATCGGAATTCGGTTCGCGTTTTCAACGTGCGGTAGCTCGTGGATCGTCCGATACTGGCCGCAAGCTGAAAGCCATTCACAACTCGAAACGGAATATTCGCGCTGTCGGCCTTGCCGTCCAGTTCCGCACCCTCGGCAATGGCGCCGTCGGATTCCAAAATGTCATTGCCATCGCTGCCGAGGCCATCGGGGCCACCGCAACCGCCGAATGCGAGCACACAGCCCGCCACGATTCCTAATCTCTTTCTCATCGCTTTATCCATCCTCTTTGTGCGCGCGACCTTTTCGCGCAGCGGCGGGCGGGAGTGCAGCGGCTGTGCCGTCGAAATAGATGGATAATCTATCAGCGCTCGACAGAAAACTGATCGCAGAGGATCAAATCGAGATCCCCGATCCCCGGTTAAGCGGTGATTTCACTCGAGGGCGTCGGGTTGGCAGGGGCCCGCTTCGGCGCGCCAACGTCCTCGGGTCTGGCTTTCAACGCGTGCGCAACCCGCACTAACGAGAATATGCGAATAGGCGCAGTTTCATGCAGGCATGGCACCCCAGACCCTGCGGAGGCGCGCCGACGCTGTGCTCCTGCCGACCCAACGCTAATCCGGGCGAACCGCATACCCGGGAGGCATTCCTTAGGCTTGAGGGCGGTACGAAGGGTTCACCCGTTGGGTGTCGGCTGACGATCGAGCGACCCCCAAGTTTCTCAAGCGCCGTTCCAGGGAAACGGCCGAATTCTGATTGGGCGGACGGGGATTGGGCAAGCGGAGGCTCGCATCCGCAGGGGATGAGGTGTCGATGGGGCGTGGGAATGCCGTTCTCATGATGCTTGATTCGTTTCGTGCAGACTCACATTTCATGTCAGCCCCGAGGACTTTTGCGAGCCGAAGCGAGCCCGAACCCGGCCGCCCCGCTCTGGACTTGGCCGTTACCCGGGAATCGAGATCGGTTATGGTATTTTCGACGGCATGGTTTTCACGACTTTCGTTTTCAGCTTGGCTTTGGGCGGCGTCGATCACGACGAGGCGGCGCGGTACTTTAAGATGCGGGCGTACGCCGAAGCGGAGCGGCGGTACGGCGTCCTTGTGGCGACGAATTCGAGCGATGTCGTGGCGGCGCTCGGGCTTGCCGATGCCATCGCAAAACAAGGGGACTGGGAGCGCGCGGCGGCTTCGTATCAGGCGTTCGTCGATGCCGTTGCGCGTTTGCCCGCGAAGAGTCACGCGGCGCACGAGGCGAATGTCGCGCGGGCGTTGAATTCCATCGGTGTCGTCGCGGCGAGTCTCAATCGCTTGGAGGATGCCGAGAAGGCTTTCACGCGCGCCGTCTACCTTGCGCCCAAGGTCGGCCTTTACATCGCGAACCTTGCGTATGTCATCCAGCTGAATTCGTGGACACACTCGACCGCCGAGCTTAGATCGCCTGATGGCGGTGCGGCTTCACGCCTCGCCAGGCTGTTCGCGAACGTTGGTGCAGGCGACCCGGCGCGACCGCTGGTTCGGCTTTGGACCGACGACCTTTCCCCCTCCAAGACGTTGCAGCGTCCGTCATTTCGCAGCTTTGTGCGATGTAAGGCGCCCGGAGAGCCGCGCACCGCCGGACGAGATGGCGCCGTTCTATCGATTCTCGAAAAGGAGCACCCCCAATTTGCGGACGCGCTCGACAAGCCCGATTCTCCGTACACGATTTCCGTTTGTGAGCGGGATGCCATCGAGATCGACATTGTCGTGTCAACCGGTCAGGGGCGCGTTGCCGCTGTTTTCGCGAGCGCTCCGTCGTGGTCCGAAATCGGGCCGGCGCTTACCGCGTTGGTCAAGAAGGCGACCGCGCTGGCGAAACAGCGCAACTAGCTGAAAATTAAGTGGAATCCGTTCGTTGACAGGTTTCGTTCGCTCTGCTAGGTTCTGCGCCCAATTTTCGGGAGGAGGATGCGCCATGTCGGGCCACAGTAAATGGAGCACGATAAAGCACAAGAAGGGCAAGGCCGACGCGGCGCGCGGGAAGGTCTTTACCAAGCTGATAAAAGAAATCACAGTCGCTGCGCGCATGGGCGGCGGTGACATCGATGGCAACTCGCGACTGCGGAAGGCCGTGACCGACGCGCGATCGAGCAACATGCCGAGCGACACGATCACGCGGGCGATCAAGAAGGGGACGGGCGAACTCGAAGGCGTGAATTACGAAGAGCTTGTTTATGCGGGGACGGCGCCGGGCGGTGTTTTTGTTTTGATGGAAGTGATGACCGACAACAAGAACCGCACCGTTGGCGAGATTCGAAACATCATCGAGCGGCTGAATGGGGCGCTGACGGACCAGTCGGCCGTGGCGTGGGCGTTCGACAAGAAGGGCGTGATCGTGTGCGCGCGCGAGATCGCGAGCGAGGACGACGTGATGGAGTATGCGCTCGACAATGGCGCCGATGACGTTGTGGCGGGTGAGAAGGAGTTTGAAGTTTATTGCGATCCCAAGGCGTTCGACGGGCTCAAGGCGGCGTTTGACAGGAAGGGGTGGGCGACGATCGTTGCCGAAGTAACGATGAAGCCGCAGAATCCCGTGAAGCTGACCGGGAAACCAGCAGAAAGTATTCTCAAGCTGCTTGAGGAGCTCGACGACCACGACGACGTGCAGCATGTTTACTCGAACGCGGATATCGACCCGGCGCTGATGGCGTAACGCTGGGTGCAAGGGCGGTAACGGGGTGATGCGGTTGAGTGCGAACGGAGGCGCTGGTCGGGCAAGTGGGGGGCGCGCCATTGGTGTCGATCCTGGGACGGAGCGCGTCGGTTGGGGGGTTGTCGAAATGCGGGGCGGGAGCGTGGTGCACGTGGCGTACGGCGTGATACGGCCGGCGGCGGGGTCCCTCGCGGCGCGGCTTGCGGAGATTGATCGGGCGCTCGGCGAAGTTGTTCTGCGGGAGCGACCGGTTACCGCAGCGGTTGAGGGGGTTTTTCAGGCGGGGTTTGCGCGAAGCGCGCTCATGCTTGGGCACGGGCGCGGCGTGGCGCTCGCGGTGCTCGGACGCGCGGGGCTCGATGTTGCGGAGTATGCGCCGGCGGCGGTGAAGGCGACGGTTGCGGGGAGCGGGCGCGCCGAGAAGGAGCAGGTCGCGCGGGCGATAGCGGCGGTGCTGGGGCTTGGCGAAGTGCCGGCCGCCGATGCGGCGGATGCGCTGGCGGTTGCGCTTTGTCATGTGGTGCGAAGCGGCGGGTTGAGGCGAGGAGGAAGAGATCAACGCAAAGACGCAGAGACGCTAAGGGAAGGGGCTCTGTCTTTGCGGCTTGGCGCCTTGGCGTTAAATCCGGATCCGGAAGCGGGGTCAGGGAAATGATCGCGACGCTCCGGGGACGCGTGACGGAGAAGGCGGTGCGCGGTGTTGTGATTGAGGCGGGCGGAGTTGGGTACGATGTGGCGGTTTCGGTCACGACGCTCGCGGCGTTGCCGGAGGCGGGCACGGAAGCCACGCTGTTTGTCCACACGCACGTTCGCGAGGATGTTCTTGCGCTGTATGGATTTGCGACGCGCGAGGAGCGGGAGGCGTTTCGATTGCTTTTGGGGGTGTCGGGTGTCGGGCCGAAAGTCGCGACGGCGGTCTTGTCCGGGTTGACGGCCAAGGATTTGGCGGATGCGGTTGAGGAGCGCGATGTGGCGAGGCTGTCGCGCGTGAACGGAATCGGGAAAAAGATGGCCGAACGGATCTTGATGGACTTGCGTGGGAAGACGGTGCCGCTTGCGGGGCCGGTTGAGGGGCGGAGCGAAAAGCGGCGAACGATGGATGAGCTCGCGGCGGCGCTCGTGAGTTTGGGGTATTCGGCGACGGAGGCGGAGCGTGCGGCGGCGCGCCTCAAAGACCGGTCGTCGGAATCGGTCGAGAGTTTGCTGCGTGACGCTCTTAAGATCGTGGGGAAGGTTTAGGTCGGCGGCGTGAAGGAGAACGAAGGGGACAGGCTCGTGGCGCCGGGCGCCGCGACCGATGACGAGTTGGTCGACGCAACGCTTCGCCCGCGATCGTTTCGCGAGTATGTCGGGCAGCACGCGGTCACAGACAATTTGAAGGTGTTTGTCGAGGCGGCCAAGCGGCGAAGTGAAGCGCTCGATCACGTGCTCTTTTGTGGGCCACCGGGATTGGGGAAAACGACGCTCGCGCACGTCATTGCGAATGAGCTTGGGGTCGAACTGCACATTTCGTCAGGGCCGGCGATCGAGCGAAAGGGCGATTTGGCGGGGCTTCTGACAAATCTCGGTGAACGCGACGTGCTTTTTATTGACGAGATTCATCGGCTGTCGGCGGCGGTTGAGGAGAATCTTTACCCCGCGATGGAAGATTTTGGGTTCGACGTGATGCTGGGCGAGGGTCCTTACGCGAAGAATCTTCGGATGAAGTTGAATCGCTTCACGTTGATCGGTGCGACGACGCGCACGGGACTTTTGACGTCGCCGCTTCGCGACCGTTTTGGGATCGTCATGCGGCTCGATTTTTATGGCGAGGATGAGCTCGATCTCATCGTTCGTCGATCGGCGAAAATTCTTGGCGTTGACGTCGATGATGATGCGGCGCGGGTCATCGCGGGGCGTGCGCGCGGGACGCCGCGCATTGCGAACCGGCTGTTGCGGCGGGTGCGCGATTTCGCGGAGGTTGAGGGCACGGGGCGAATCGACGTGGCGATGGCTGAGGCGTCGCTTAGGCGGCTCGCGGTCGATGAGCGCGGGCTCGACGAGATGGACACGCGGCTCCTGCTCGCGATCATCGATACGTTTCAAGGTGGGCCGGTTGGGCTCGAAACGCTCGCGGCTGCCGTTGGCGAAGAGGCCGATACAATTGAAGACGTGTATGAGCCGTTCCTCATTAAGGAGGGGTTGCTTCATCGGACGCCCCGGGGACGTGTTGCTGCGCCACGCGCTTACGAGCACTTTGGGCGGAAAGCGCATGGCCAGGGGACTTTTTTGTAGAGAATGTGGTAGGAGAGGGACGCGATGTATCGACAAAGGACACTTCAGTCGGAAGTGGCGGTTGCGGGCGTTGGCCTGCACACGGGACGAAACGTCACCTTGACGCTGAAGCCGGGTGCGGCGGACAGCGGAGTACGGTTTGTGCGTACGGACGGGGCGGCGCGCGTTGAGATTCCCGCGACTGTGGAGTCGGTCGTTGACACGACGCTGGCGACGACGCTCGGGCGCGGTGGGACGACGGTTGGAACGGTCGAGCATCTGCTCGCCGCGCTTTACGGGATGGGAATTGACAACGTTGTTGCAGAGGTGGACGGCCCGGAGATACCGGCGCTCGACGGCAGCGCGGAGCCGTTTGTGGCGCTCGCGCGGAAGGCGGGGATCGCAACGCAGGACGCGGCCAAGACGTTTTTCGTGATCGATCGCGCGGTGCGGGTCGAGGAGCCGGGGAAGTGGGCGGAGCTTGCGCCGGCGCGGGGCTTGTCGATTGAGTACCGCGTGCATTTCAATCACCAGCTCTTGGGCGAGCAAAAGGTTACGGTTGATTTGTGTGGTGAGGATTTTTCGAAGGTGATCGCTCCGGCGCGGACGTTTGGATTTGCGAAAGAAGTCGACGCCTTGCGTGCGCGGGGGCTGGCGCTGGGTGGTTCGCTGGAGAACGCGGTCGTGCTGGACGGTGACCATTATTTGAACCCGGACGGGCTTCGGTTTGCCGACGAATGCGTGCGTCACAAGGTTCTCGATGCGCTTGGTGATTTGGCGTTGTTTGGGATGGTTGTCGTGGGGCGGTTTCGGGCGGACCGTTCGGGCCATACCCTCAACAATCGACTGGCCAAGGCGGTTCTTGCAGATGCATCTTCGCACCGGCAAATTCGGCCGACGCCTGAAGAGGCGAAGGCGCTGGGTCTGTACGTCCCAACGTGGGTCACCCCGTAACGGGTTGTTGCGAAGCGCCCATCCGCGTGATTCGAAATCATCGTGGAACGAAACACCGCTGAGACTTTTGTTGTTGATTCCACGGACGCGGGACAGCGTTTAGATCGGGTGGTTGGACGGCATTTCGCGCTTGCGCGGGCGCGGGCCGTGGAGTTGTGCGAGCGCGGGCTGGTTCGGATCAACGGGCGGCGCGCGGCGAAGGGCGAAGTTGTTTCAGTGGGCGACGAGGTTGCTGTGACGGCGATCGATGTTGTCGCGACCGACTTTGCGCCGAAGCCGAATCCAGCGGTTGATATTCGCGTGCTCTACGTGGACGACGCGATGATTGCGGTCGACAAGGCGGCTGGGATTGCGACATTTCCTCTGCGGTCCGAGGAGGTCGGTACGCTGGCCAACGGGCTTGTGGCTCAGTTTCCCGAGCTGGCCGCGATTTCACCTCGTCGCGAGGCGGGGATCGCGCACCGGCTGGATCGCGGAACGTCGGGTGTCGTGGTGGTTGGTCGAACGGCGGCAGCGTACGCGGCGCTCCGAGCGAGGTTCGCGCGGCACGAGGTCGATAAAGAGTACGTTGCGTTGGTGCTTGGGCGAATCGCAGAGGCTGTGAGCGTTACGGGCGCGCTTCGAAAGCGGGGACGCGCTCACGTGGTTCGCGTCGAAGAGGATGGGCTTCACGCGGAGACGCGGTATTCGCCGATTGAGGCTTTCGGCGCAACAATGACGCTCATTCGTGTCGAGACGCGCACGGGACGACGACATCAAGTGCGTGCCCACCTGGCGTCGGTGGGACATCCGCTTGCAGGGGACGCGACGTTTCAGAGCGAGCACAAGCAGGCTGTCGACCCAACAGGCCTCGCTCGGCCGTTTTTGCACGCCTCGCGCGTTGTTGTACTTCATCCCGTGACGGGCGCGCGAATCGATCTGTGCGCGTCGCTGCCCGACGACCTTGAAGCCGTGTTGCAGGGCCTTCGCGCGTTGCGCTAACGGCGCGTTGCGCGTTCGCGACCGACAATGAAAGCGAGCGCTGCGTCGAGAGCCGGCTTATGGCGGCGCCACGCGATGGCGATCGGCTCGCGGATGCACTCGAGCGTGATGACCGGGATTCGACGTTCGACACCGAAGTAAGTCCCGAGCGAGCCGGGTGTCGGATAGCCAATGCTCGCTTTGACCGCGTAACCGTTCGCGCAGCCGATTGCGCGCGCCCATCGGCGGGCCGGGCCGTCATAGTTCACGAATCCAAACGGCTCGTGGAGCGTGAGGATGTAGAGGTTCGGTTTGTGCTTGGCGGATTGGGCGATGCGACCAACTCTGAGAAAACGATCGACGAGCGCGAGGAGGGCTTTTACCTCGGGCTCGCTGGCCGGTTCATTTCCGGGGCAGTATCCCGGTCGGACATTTCGTCCCCAATTGCGGGACGGGAAGTTGCGGTTCAAGTCGACCCCCCCGGCGTTGTCTTTTTTTTTTCGCACGAGGCCGTCGGGATTCGCGGCGTCGACAATGATGACGCGCACACCGCGCGGCGGGCGCTTCGCGAGTTTCTGCGCAAAGCGGCGCGCCAAACGCGGGCCGAGGGGTTCGTCGCCGTGAACGCCAGGAATGACGATGAGCGTTGTCGCGCCTCTGCCGATCGTTGTTGTCGTGATGGGGCGACCCTCGACACTTCGGCCAATCACGCCGTTCTTCGCTTTCACGTGCGCCGCGACCGAAGGAGCTGCAGCCCGTCGGGTGAACCCGCAAACTTCACGAGATCCGCAAGGGCCTCGTTGGCGAGGAGGAGTGTCCGCCGCTCGTCGGACACGGAGGAGAGCTGCGTGACGCTTCGTTCGAGGCGGGCGATGATGTTGAGTGCCGACGACAAATCGCCCGCGAGAGCAAGCCCAACGCGATTGGCGGTCGCGTGGCGGGCAAACGCAAAGGTTGTAAAGCTCATCGAGTCCACGGCAGATACATAGGCCTCGGCAAACGGCGCAATTTGCTTTCGCACGGCGCGCGGGATGAGCGCCTTGAGTCGCTTCAGGAAGTGCGCGACGCGGCCCGGATCAACGCCAACGATGTCGACGTCGGACGCGCACAACTTGCAAATGAGCTGAAGGATTTCCTCGACGCTGCGCGGTCCCAAGTGTTCAACCGCGGTTCCCCCGGCATTAACGAGTGCCGCCGCGCGTCCTGCGATGAACCGCCAGTCGATCGCCGATGCGGACGTGGCGACGGAACGTGCAAGCACCAGCGTGGGCGGCGTCGTGGCGCCAAAAGAGAAGCGTACGGTGGGGTCGTTGGTGATGGCGACGGCGAGCGCGCGGATGCCAGCGGCTCGAAGAATTCCTTGGACCTCGGCGGGCGCTGCGTACGGTTCGACGTCGCGCGTGCGTGTGTTGGGGACGAGGTCGGCGAGGTAGGGCCCGGCGATGCGCAGCATTTCCTGAGCGGGGCCGTGATCCGCGGGGTGGACGAGGATCGGCGGAATCGAGCCGTCGCGGAAAACGCGGCGTGCGACCGCCTGGATGTCCTCGCCGCGTGGGGGCGCCACCGTGCCCAAAGCAGGATTCAGGAATGCGGCCACCGCACCGTGAAACGCGGCGCGCCCCGGTTCGTTCGATGCAAACAGCGATGCCAATCGGCGGTGCGCTTCAGCGTCAAATGGAATCGCGTCGAGCCGACGTTCGAAGAGCGCGATGGCTTCGTCGCGATTCGCGCCGCTGTCCGCGAGCAACGACGCGAGAAGGAGTTCGGCTTCAAGGAGCGGTTCGAGCGTGACTGCACGGCGCAGGGCCGCGAGCGCACGAGGGATCCGATTGGCGTTGTTGGGCTCCGCGATGATGACGCGTGCGAGCTCGAGAAGTTCGCGTGCGCCGAGTGACGTGTCGCGCTCGCCTGAATCAAGGGCCTCAGCCATGTAACGCTCGGCCAGTTCCGTATCGCCGGTTCGCCGGGCAATCTCGGCGAGCGTGTGAAGTCCTCGTGGATCACCTGGGCGGAGACGGCGAAACTCGTTGAACGCGTCATGCGCCGCCGCGAGACGATCGGCCTTGAGCGCCAGATCGCCCCACGACGCAAAAAAATCAGCGTCGAGGATGTTGGCGGCAAACTTCCCGGCGATCGCTTCACCGACTTCCAGTGCCGCCGTCGTGTCACCTTTCTCGACGAGGACGAAAAATAGGCGACGGTGCGGAAGCCATTCATTCTCGCAAAGTCTTATCGCACGACGGTACGCGGCCTCGGCGCCGTCAAGATCTCGCAGGAGGTCGTGGTTTATTTCGCCGATGCGCATGAGAAGCGCGCACGCACGCGCGTCGTTCGGTGCGAGTGCGAGAAGCCGATCGAGCGTCGCCTGCGCGTGCCGACCGCGATTGGCCGCGACGTGAAGCTCGACGAGAGCGGTCAGAGCTTCGTCGTGTGTTGGGTCAAGCTCGGCAACCTCTTCAAACAACTCGACGGCGTCCGAGAGGCGCCCCGATTCCCAAGCTGCTCTCCCGACTGGGAAGAGCACGCGCGCGGCGTGGACCGGGTCGGACACGCGAAGAATGGCGACAGCGTGCCGACTCGCCTCGACGGCGCCGGCCCGATCGCCAACGTGCAATCGGACCCGCGCACTCGCCTCCCAAAAAGTGAGACTCTGTTCGGGCGACGCAGAATCCAGCGCGGCGTGGGCAATATCAAGTTGGACAAGCGCCGCACCGTCTCGGCCCGCGCGCTCTTCAACGGATGCCCAAAGGAGACGCTCTTCGAGCGAGAGTTTTCGCACGGTTTCAAGTCTTGCGAAACAGCTGGCTGCCATCGCGTCGCCAGCACGCGCCGCTCGTTCACCGAGGATCGCCAGGGCTTTCGGTTCGAGCGGATCATTTTCGAGGACCTGACGCAGGAAATGCGCTTCATCTTCGCTGCGGCCAGATTCAGCCGCGTACCGGGCCGCATCGAGGAGGGCCGATGCGCGCAGAGCGCCCGTTGGGGCCTGAGCCGCGATCGATGCTTTAAGGTCGGTGAGGGCGTTCCAGTTCTCGAGGCGAAGGAGGAGCGCCGTGAGGCGGTCGATAACTGTGCCGTTGGTCGGGTCGATGGCGGTGACGCGCCGATACAAGGGTACCGCGGCTTGCGGGCGTCCGAGTCGTTCGTCGAGAAGCTCAGCCATCGCCAACATTGTGTGTGCGCGATCGGCCGGTTCGGTTTGTCTGTCGAGGCGGCGGCAGTGAATTTCGTAGAGGTCGTCCCAACGGGCCTGATCGGAAAGAAGGGCCGCGAGGGGTTCGAACGCACGGGTGTCGCCTGATTTCCACGCTTCGCGGAACAGTTCCTCCGCGTCGGTTTCGGCGCCGCGACGACGTAAGACTTCGCCCAGGCGGATGCGAGCACCAGAGGTTGATGGGCTCAAGCCGTCTTCGGTAATTCGCTTTCGCAGCGCTGCTTCGGCCTCTTCGAGTCGCCCCAGCGAGATCCAAACGTCGTTTCGGAAATCCCACGCTTCGCGAGAGTTTGGGGTCAAGGTGTGCGCTTCATCAACCGCCTCGAGCGCACCGGTCGTGTCCCCGAGTTCGAACGAGAGTCGCGCAAGCTCAACGAGGCGGAGGCTTCGCTCGTCGAGGCGCGGCGTCGCGTCGATCTCCTGTCTCAAAAGGGCGGCGGCGGCAATTCGATCACCCTGTTCAAATTTCATTCGCCGAAGGGTTCGTGCCGCACCGACGCACTGCGGGTTGATCCGAAGCGCTGCGAGAAGGTCGCGCTCAGCGTCGTCGCGCCTGTGGAAGCGATTCAGGAGAATTCCCCCGCGCGCAACGAGCGCTTTCGCGCGAAGAAGCGGTGCTTCAAGTAGAGCTAAGATGCGGTCGAGTCGATCGAGGTCGTTCTGGTCGTCCGCGGACGTGCCGACGGTGTCCAAGAACAGACTGAGCGTTGCGTCGTCGGTCGGGTCCGAGAGGACGAGGCCGAGCGCGAGTTGCTTCGCCTCCGCGTGACGACCAGAAGTCTGGTAAGCGGTTACCAGCGAGGCACGTGCGTCGTGGACCGATGCGGCGTCGGTCGAAAGGGCGGCGACGGTTTCAAGCGACGTCGTTGCGGTCGTGGCATCACCCGCCGTCAGAGCGAGTTGCGCGAGGTGTTTGTGCGCCTCGATGTTGTGCGGTTCGATGGTCAGAATCGCGCGCAAGTCGCGAATGGCGGCGTCGGGATCGTTCAGCGATGTTGCGAGCAAATGCGCGCGTTCACCGAGAATCGCCACGCGTTCCGAAGGGGGCGCAACCTTGCACCACGTTGCCGCGACTTCGGCTGCCCGTTCCGCAAGTCCGGATTGGACGAGAAGTGAAAAGGCTCGCGACAACGGCTTTGTCCACGTTGGGTCCGCTTCATGGGCGAGAGCGAGGAGGTCCGCCACCTCGGTCGCCTCTCTGTTCGCACGAACCGCGGCCTCTGCGGCGTCCGCGAGAATCGCCGCGCGGTCACGCCCCGTATAGAGTTCCGCGCGAGATGCGAGGAGCGCCGCGCAAAGTTCATGGTCCGGTTTCGATTCGGCGAGGGGAATGGCCCTTGAGAAATAACCGTCGACAACGGATGGTTCGAGGGAAGTTTCGCGTGCGAGCTGGGCCGCGCGCGCCCACGCTTTTGCGGCGGCGACCGCGTCGTCGAGTGGCGCTTCAAGGAAAGTCGCGACGGCGATTGTGATTTGGAGAGCCGCGTCGGGAGGGAGCGTCTTGTCTTTCGGTGGAGCCGAGTCGAGATGGGCGGTTGCGTGCGACATCCACGCCTGGAGGCGGTCAAGGAGAGCTGGTGTCGCGGGGCTTTCGGCAGAACGGATGGCGCGAGCGCCGCGGAGAAGAAGTTCAGCAAGTCGGTCGGTTGATGACAGGCCTTGCGCGATCTCGGCGATCAGTGCGTCAAGGAGGGCCTCGCGCGCTCTGGGCGCGACGGTGATGAGCGACGCCAAGACGGCAGCGGCGTCATCCAGCGCCTGATTTCGCGACTTGGGATCCTCCGTTGGGCACGACAAGATGTGCGCGTGAAACGCGGCGCCGGCGCGTGTCAGAAGATCGATTTCGGTGGCGTCAAGCGCGGACCCGTCGCGGCCGGAAATCGACGCCGCCATGGCGCGCAGCCACGGCGCAATTTCGGTGGTTGCATCGGGTGTCCCAACGGCCATCAGCAACTCAGCCGCTTCGACCAAACGTCCGGCGAGGCGCAAAACCCGGGCGCGCCGCAAATCAAACGCAGGGTCGGCTGTGGGAAGGGTGACGGAGCTCGGAACGGCGTTCGTGAATGCGACGCACGCTGCGTCGGCGTTTCCGCGGTCGTCTGCGATTTCACCCAACCGTTGCCACGCGAGCGCCCGCTCTTCGGCGGATCCGAGACCGTCGTGATCGACAAGGCGCTTGAAAAACCCCTCGGCCTCGTCGGGCTCGCCTTTTGAAAGATGGTACTCGCCAAGAAGAAGAATGAGGGGTGGGTGGTTGGATTCGAGTTCAAAGACGCGATGGAGGATTTCGAAGGCGCGTTCGTCTTCGTTGAGGTTCTGGAGCGCCGCGCGGCCCGCGTCGAACAACAGATCGCGTTCATCGCGGGTTGCCTTCGCCGAGCCGCTCATTCTCACGGCCGTGTCGACGTAACGTGACCACGAGCCGGTCCGCTCGTACAGCGGGCGCAACGATTGCCACAGCGAGAGATCCGTGGGCGACGCTTGGGAGGCTCGCTCGAGGGCGCCAATCGCCATTTCGAGATCGCCGAGTTGCTGGGCGGCTTCGGCCTTCCCAACGAGTGCCTTGGTCGCTTGGTCAAATGCGCGGTTTGAATCGAAAAGCGTTGCCGCTCGTTCAAACAGATCGGCGGCTTCCGCGAATCGGCCGTCTGCAACGGCCAGGCGCGCCAGTGCCATTCGGGCCAGCGCCGCCGCTCCGTCCGCGTCGATGGCCGCGCGATATTCCACCTCAGCCTCTGGTAACCGCCGAAGCGCCTCGAGGATCTGGCCACGCCGCACGCGGATTTCGGCTGGGTCGACGTTGTGCGGCAAAGCAGCGTCGGAGCCGCGGGAGGTTGCCACCGCGCTTTCCGCGACATCTTTTGTAGCGACGAATCGATCGAGCGCCACCAGGCTCTCATTCCAACGCTCCGCCTCGACGAGCAGCTCAGAGAGGAGACGCCAGGCGGGTGAAAAAGCGGCGTCGCTGGCGACCGCTTGTTCGAGTCTCGCGATGGCGTCCGCGAGCCCACCCGGCCGCTGTCGAAGGCTCTCGGCCTCGCGGGTCAAACGCACTGCTTCGCCCTCATGCCGAGCCAGGGCGATCTCGGATTCCGGCGCGGATGCGGATTCGGGAGCCGATGCGGTTGCGGGCGCGGATGTGGGAGCGTGGACGTCGGCGCCGGCAAGCACGCGGCCTTCGAGGAGCTTTGAGAGAAGCTCGGCTCCGCCGTCGATGCCCGGATGAAGGTCGAGGGCCCGGCGACAGGTCGTGATCGCGGACGCTGCGTCTCCCATCCGGTGGGTGATTTCAGCCTTGAGGAGGAAAATCTGCGCGGCCTTGGCGGTTCCCGCCGCGTTTCGAATCGCGGTCTCAAGCGTTTCGAGCGTCTTGGCCGCTGTCGCGACGTCATTTCGATCGAGCGCAATGCGAACACGGGCCTCGAGCGCCTCGGGATCCGATGCGACCAAGGGATTTGCGAGGAGCGCCTCTGCCTCGTCGACACGCCCCATTTTCAAAACGACTCTCGCACGTCGGGTCACGATGTGCGGCCGCTCATCGGCGGCGACAACATCCGAGAGGCCGTCGAGGGCTCGGGCCGCAAGTGCAAGATCGCCCGTCTCTTCGGCGAGATTTGAGAGCATTTCGAGCGCGGCCCGGTAACGGCCATCGCAGTTGAGGGCTTCCGCGAGGAGCCGGATCGCGCCCGTCGAGTCGCCCAGCCGGTGGGCGAGAACGATGGCGGCTTCGTGCGCGACTCTTGCCGCTTGCGATCCTTCGCACACCCGAAACCAATCGCGACTTGCTGACACAAACGAACGCCATTCGCCAAGCTGTTGGAGCAAACGCGCGCGGGCCTCGTGGACATCGCGGCGAGTCGGGTCGGCCTCGAGCGACAACGTGAGATAACGCAGCGTTTCTCGCTCGTCGCCGTGTGACGCGGCAACCGTGAGCGCCGCCTCAAAAAGAACGTCCGCGCGAACGGTGTCGTTCGTTTCGTCCTTGACGCTTTGAGCGAGGGCTTCCGCGACCTCGCCGATTCGGCCGGTCAAGCGGAGGAGACGTGGCCGCAGCTTGAGCGCAGAGGGCTCCGTCTTAATGACAGCGAGAATGTTGTCGATGGCCGTCAGCGCTTCGTCCGCGGCCTCAATTTGGTCGGGGTGGCCGAACGGTGCGACGTCCGCGTCAGACGAGAGAATCCGCGCGAGGCGAAGTTCGGCGTCGACCCACTCGCGAACCAAATTGGATTGGGCTTCATTGGGTTTTGCGTCGACCGCTCCCTTCTCGCGACGCGGATCGCACTTCTGGATCAGTGCGTAGAGCCACTGCCTCGCTGTTTTGTTGTGGCCGAGCCGCTCCGCGAGCGCCGTTCCGCGCCGAAGCGATTCGATGATATTTGCCTCGGACGCGTCTCCGAGTCTTGCCTGAGATTGAATAAGCTGTTCGACCTCATGAAACGCCTCGGGCAATCGGCCGGCCTGCTCGAGAGCGTCGACCCACGTGATGCTGGCCGCGAGCCACAGCGACTCGTCAACTCCGTGCGCTGCCGGAAGGAGTGGGTCGAGGAGGGCGAGCGCCGCGGCAGAATCGCCGGCGCCAAGCCGCGCGCGCGCTTCACCCCATGTGGCACGCGGAGCGACCGATTGAACGGTGCGGGCACGACTGAAACTCTGAGCCGCATCTTCAAAGCGCCCCTCGGCCAATAACGCTTCGCCAAGCTCAACGAAGTCCTGACCGCGCTCGTCCGTGGTACGCGTTGGAAGCGCGAGAAGGGCTTCGAGCGCGCGGATTTGCGTGCGTCGGTCGCCGGCGTCTCGCGCTGCACCGAGCAGATCCAGGAGGACCGAACCGTTTTGGGGCGTTTCGCGATGGGCCCGCGCGAGAATCTCGACGGCCTTCGCCGGGACCAAGTAGCGAATGGAGCGGGCGGCGGCCAAGAGCGCGTGAAGCCCATCAACGACTTCGCCGCGGGCAAACCACAGGTCCGCCATCTTGAGAAACGCCTCGCACGCGCCGCGATGGTCGATCTCTTGCTCACGCGTCAGCGCCAAGATGTTCCACGCCCAGATCTGCGAGTCGTCGACGGCGAGAGCACGCTCCGAAACGCGCAGAGCTTCTTCCAAGCTGCTGCCGTGCGCGACGTCGAGCCACGCACGCGTTGACGCGAAGTCGGCGGCATCGCGCGCCTTGGGAAGGTCCACCGAGCGCACGCGCGGGTTTTCGCGAAGCAGGGCGTCGAATCCCTCGGGCAACGGCGCGGCAAATGGCGTGGCAACCGCTCGCGCACCATATGGGACGGGTGGAACGAGCGCCGGCCCAGCCGCAAACTCGGCAACAAAGTCGGCGCCGTCGCGTCGCAGTCGGTGAACAACGACGCCCGTCACGCTCGGGATCTTAAAGCCGAAGCGCGGGACGAGCGACTTCACCGCGAGTGCGAGCGGGGCGATGCGGATTGAGGCGGGACCATCGAACGAAACATGCGGGGCGATGGGAGCGAGAAGGCGTGCGAACCATTCAAGCAGAGAGACCGGCAGCCATGCGTAAAGAGCGGGGTCTGATGCAACGACTCGAATGGACGCGCCATCCGCGGCCAATCCCAAGCGCGAAGTCAGAACCGCCTCGCGGGATTCGATTCGCCACCGGGATTCAACGAGCGCGCCGTGCGGGCCGAGGGTCACCGCGGTTTCGCACGCTGTTCCTGAGTTCTCCGCGGAATCGTCCCCTGCGTTGAGGATGTGCGTGCCGAACGCACGCGCGATGATTCGCAAGTCGACGCGCACCAAGTCGCCGCGCCGCGTTTTGAAAGCGGAGAGCCCTTGGCCAGCGGCGCTCGCGTGGGCGCCCTCGGGGAACGCAACTTCGAGGTTTGTGATTTCGAGCCAGGGGTGAACGAGAGTCAACGGGAACCGGACAATGGCTTTGCCGTGGCGGAAGCTGAGCGTGGGAGCGGGGTTGCGCGCGGTCGGTCGAGAGGCCGCGGAATCCGGCGTTGACGTCGATGTTTCTGGTGGCGGCGGTGACACGTCCACGCGCTACTTCACTTCCGTAAGGACGGGGCGCGCGACGACATGGTCTTCGGTCAGCGCGGGTCGCAGTGTGCGATTGAAGGACGCGTCGTTCTCCGCGACCTCTTCGACTGTGAGGCGAAACCGTGCGCCGTTTTGCCACCCGCGAAGGGCGCAGTTAAGCTCGGTCAAGACCTGCGCGGCGACATGGTCGTTCCGAAAGCCCACGTTTGTCGCAAACGTGACGCGCAGCGACCCGTTGGGGGCGAGGTGTGCCTCTGCATCGGCAACGCCCGGGAGAAGCTTAAGGCGTTCGACGATGTTCCCGGACGCGACCGGAACGAGGTCGCCGCGGTGATCGGCCATCCACACGAGGTCGCCGTCGTGGCCCTCGAGCTCAAGCGGTGGCAACGCGCTGCCGCACGGGCACGATGGAAGAAGGCGCGCGCGAAACGGAAGCAGCACCCGCAAGATGGGGAAAGTGCGGAGTCGAAGTGCGGTCATCAAAACGTCGGAACCTTCGACGCCCATGGGAACGGGTCGGAGCTCGCGATCGACCGGCTCAACGATAAAGTGGTCTGCAACGATGTGCAGGGTTCCGTGCGGGAGGCATGACGCGGCAATCGGCAGGCCGAGCGATGCGCCAAGCCAAGCGATGACGTGGGCGAGTGGGAACGCTTTTTGGATGAGGGCGCGGCGGCTTCGCGTGAGGTCGCCCGCCGGGACCACGACCCATTCAACCGATGTGCGCCACCCGTTGGCAATGACGTGAGACGCGAAAACTTCGACGGGGCCCGCGGGTCCCCAGAGCGTCGTCGGGTCGAATTCGTAAATGCGCCGAGCGTCGGCGTCGCCCGCGGTTGCTGGGAGATGGAGAATTTTTGTTCGCACGCGGCGCCAGAGTCCGAGTTTGGAGAGAAGGCGTTCAGGGCCTCCTGCGGCGTGCGGCGAAGTGAAACTCACAACGCGCGGCCGACGGGGTCGTGTGAGTGCGGCTGGAACCGACGTGCGGTGGAGGAGGGCGGCCGTTTGCTCATGCCACTCGTCTTCGTTGAACGGCAAAAAAAGGTCATGCGTTGCATTGGCGCCACACACAAAACGAAAAGCGGTTCCCCCGCAAATCGATCGTCCCGACGATCGCCCGTTTCGCGCGAGGCTTCGCAATTGGTCGACGGAGACGCGGGGATCGGTGAGGACACGGGCACCGTCGCGTGCGAGCTCGGCGAGTTGGACAACGGGCAACAAGGCGAGGTTTCGGCGGACGGGTTCGGCGTCTGCGCTGTGAACGCCGTCGGGCCCGATCGGCTGTTCGGCGAGAAAGGCGCGGGCGAGTGAGCCAAGGCGGCTTCGGTAAAAGGGCGAGCGCGCGGAGGCGTAGCGCACAAGGTCGCCGAGCCGTTGACCCGTAAGGGCTTCGATGGCGTCAGCGGGAAGCGCCTTCGCGATTTGCTCGGCCGCTTCGGGGTCTTGAAGGTTCAACGGGCTCACGCGTTCAGGTTCCCCTTCATCGGGCCCGCCTGGACCCAGAAACGTTCCAATTATACGCTGGGATTAGTTTCTAGCGCCATCTTCTATGATACGAAAGTGCGAGAGGAATCCACGGGTGTGGTGGTGGTGAACGGCTGCGGGGCTGTACGCGGAATCACGGCCAATGGGGCACGCGCGGCGCGCATCGCACCCCGACGCGCACGGCTCGCCTTTTTGGCACTCCGCGACGCAGCGGGTGGCATCCCAGCCTTGGACGGTCACAGCATGGCCCGGGCACGCCGTGATGCACGGTTTTTCGATACACGTGTCGCACACGCGCGCGAGCGGTGGTACGTCGGGCGCCGGCGTGGCAATTGCGATGGCGGCGCGAAGCGCGAACCACGGGCCGTGGGCGGGATGAACGAGGAGACCAAGGGGGCTCGGCTGCCCGAGGCCCGCAAGAACGCCAAGCTTCTGGAAGGGGAGGCGAGGCTCGAACGAAAAGAAGGGGAAAAACGCACGAACGACGTCGGTCATTTCGCGCGTTGCTTCGTCGACGGCGATCCGTGTGAAATCGTCGAGCGGGTTTTCGCGCGCGAGCCATCCCGGATGTTCCTTCGCGTAACGCGCGAAGCTCTCCCAAAAGTCACGACCCGCACTTGCGGCGACAACGACCGACTCCGCGCCAGGGGCGAGCTCGCCGAGGCGAAACCCAGACGGCGCGTCGGTGTCGAATCGCGCACGCGACACAAACCCGATGTGTGCAATCCCCGAAAGGGCGAGTCGGCGCGATAACTCTGGCAACACACGTGAATGGTCCGCCCCTTCCCCGTAGGCGTCAAGCGGGTTACCATCATTCAGAGACCAGAATCATGATCCTTCCGCAATCGTTCGGCCCTTACACGCTCATCGAGCGAATCACCGTCGGCGGAATGGCCGAGGTGTATCGCGCGAAAGCCCGCGGCCCGCATGGGTTTGAGAAGGTGCTGGCCGTCAAGCGCATCCACCCGAAATATTGCGCCGACCGGCAATTCATCAAGATGCTGATCGACGAGGCGAAGATCAACGTTCAGCTGACGCACCTCAACATCGCGCAGGTGTTTGATCTTGGGCGCGTCGACGACGCGTACTACATCGCGCTCGAATTCATCGACGGGCGAGATCTTTACCGGATGCAGCGTCGCTTGGGCGAGCGGGGCGACGCGTTTTCACTCGAAGCGGCGCTCTATGTGACGCATGAGATTGTTTGCGGCCTCGATTACGCGCACACGAAGCGCGATGTGACGGGTCGCGAGTTGCGCATCGTGCACCGCGACGTGAGCCCGCAAAACGTTTTGGTGTCGTTTGACGGGCAGGTCAAGCTCATCGATTTTGGAATCGCAAAGGCCGCGACGCGAACACGCGAAACCGAGACGGGCGTTATCAAAGGGAAGTTCTCGTATATGTCGCCGGAGCAGGCGTGGGGCGATCCGATCGATCACCGGAGCGACCTGTTTTCGGCGGGAATTGTTCTGTACGAGCTTTTGACGGGGCGTATGCTTTACGATGAGCCCGACGATCTCAAGCTGCTCGACCTTATCCGAAAGGCCGACATTGTTCCGCCATCGACGCGGCGCGCGGAGATCCCGGTTGAAATCGATGGCATCGTGTTGAAGGCGCTCGCGCGGCGGGCCGACGATCGATACCAGTCGGCGTACGAGTTTGCGACGGCTCTGCGGCGTTACATGTTTGCACAGTATTTGGACTTCGACATGGACGACCTGGCGAAACTCATGGCGACCGTTTTTCCGGAAGCCGATCCGGGGCGCGCGCGGCCACTCGAGGTTGCAACGAATTCGACTTTGTTGCCGGAGTCGGCGCCGGGGAACGGGGGTGCGGGTGACGCGTCGATCGATATCGGGTCACGGGGTGAGTCAGGCCGGGACGACGCCGACACGCGAGAAACCAATCGCCGACGTGGTGACGGGCTTGGCGGTGGGACGGGGCGCGCCGGGCGGCGCTCGTCGAGCTCCAATCCGTTCGATGGGGCGGCGACCGATCCAGGCGAGGGGGGTCGCGGCGTCGTTCCCTGGGACGCTCCTCCGTCGAGCTCGCCGGGGATATTTCCTCCGTCGCCGGTTGCGGATGAAGGACGGCGTCGGGATGCGTCGACACGGTCGCGGGTTGGTGAGTCGCGGCGCCTTGTTTGGGGTGCGGCGATCATGGTTCTGACGGCGGTCGTCGTCGCGGGCGTCGTCATGATCGCGTCTGACCGGCGTGGCGGGGCAGGGAATTCGGCCGTGGGTGCGGAATCGGTGCGCGGGGGCAGCGACGACGGCGCTGGCGCGCGGCGTGATTCTGTTCGCGAGCGCGCAATCGGTGACTCACGAGATATGCGTCGCGCTGGGGAATCCGCTTCGGCGGCGAGCGCGGCAAGAACCCGTCCGTCGGTGACGCCGGCAGATGGACGTCGCGAGGGCGTCGGCGCTGTGAGCGAACCGCGGGGCGCGGTCGAGGGCGCGACGGGTCATTCAATTCGGGACGGTGCGCGGACTTTTCGAAAGGATGAGATGGCGCGTCCGGCGCTGGCTGGAGCCGGTGCACGTGAAAGCGCGCGTCGCCGTCGAGCTGCGGCGGTGCGTCCGTCGGCGCGAGAGACCGCGCGCGAAGAGTCGTCGGCGGCCCGCGAGGAGATTCCGATCTCGCCGCCCCCGTTGCTGTCGACCACGAGCGCTCGCGCCACGGGCCCTGGGTTTCTGACCGTCAACGCGAATCAGTTCGCGGAAGTATTTATCGACGGGCGGAACGTTGGTATGGCACCGGTGATTCGGCACGAGCTCCCAGCCGGTGCCTATCGTGTCCGCGTTTTTTTTCCGATTCAACGAAGGAACTCGGCGACAGAACGCGTGATCGTGCGACACGGACACACCATTACGCTCAATTTCAAAGCCGATTAAGGCGGTAACCGGCGCCCCGCTTTACGCGCTTGATTGCGCGGCACGTCGACCCTATCATCCGTCGCGGAAATCGGAGGAGGTGTCATGTCGTTTGGGTATTGGTTCGAGGCGCATCTCCAGATCTTGGCGTCGTGGGTGATGATGGTTGGGGGCCTTTTGGGCGGCGCGTATCTTGGGCTTGAAATTGTTGCGAAGGCATTTCCAGATTTGCGGCGGCGCATAGAAGCGATTCGCCCGTACGCAACGCCGCTCGGAATCGCGACGCTCAGCGCTGGGGCCTTGCGGCTTGTCTGGCCGGGATTTGGGACCGTGTTTGTCGAGCATCTGTTGCCGGGAGTTTTGTCGATCGCGGTCGGGCTCATACTGATCTCGGATGCGATGCGCGCTAAAGCGGAGGCGAGCGGCAGTCCGGCCGCCGGGTTTATGGACTTCGCGAAGCCGTTTGCGCCGATCATCGGTGTCTCTTCGATGGGCGCGGCGGCTCTGCACTTCTTTGCGGGGTTTGTCACCGTTCTTTGACGCGGGGGCACCCTGGCATTTGACCCGCGCGCGGCCGATGCCTACCATGAGATCATGGCCCGAGCGGGTGCCATCGATATTGGCACGAACACAGTGTTGTTTACTGTTGCTGATTCTGGCGTGGCGGAAGGACCGCTTTGCGTGGTTGAAGACCAATGCGACATCACGCGTCTCGGCGAAGGGGTCGACCGCACGGGACGTTTGTCGGAGGTTGCGGTTGAGCGGACGCTCGTTGCGGTATCGCGGTTTGTTTCGCGGGCGCGCGAACTCGGTGTCTCGCGGCTGAAGGCTGTCGCGACGGCGGCGGTACGCGTTGCGGAGAATGGAAGTCTTTTTGTCGCGGCAGCGTCCGACCGCTTGGGGATTCCGGTCGAGGTGATCGACGGCCTTCGCGAAGCGGACCTCGTTGCGCGCGCGACGTCGGGTGATCCGGCGCTGCCCACGGGAACAAAGTTGGTGTTCGACGTGGGCGGCGGTTCGACGGAGCTTGCGCGTGTCGTGAGCAACGAGGTTGTCGATCGTATCTCACTCCCCATCGGTGCCGTGCGGCTGACGGAACGATTTATCGACGGCGAATTGCCGAGCGAACGTGCGGTGGCGCAAATCTCAGCGTGCGTGAACGACGCGCTATCGGTGGTGCCGCGCAGTCTTCGTCGTGGCGCGTTCTCTGTTGTTGGTGTTGCGGGAACCGTCACGACGCTTGTTGCGGTGTCGTTGGGGCTGGACCCGTATGAGCCGTCGAAGGTTCACGGTGCGCGGCTCGATTGGCGCGAAGTGGATCGGCAGATCAAGTTGTTTCGAACGACGACCTTAGGCGAGCGCCGAAAAATGCGTGGCCTCGCGCCCGGACGCGCGGATGTGATTTTGGCCGGGGCGATCATCGTTGCTCGCGTGTTGCGCTCGCTCGAACGCGGCGCCTTGTGGGCGTCGGATCGTGGTGTGCGATTTGGACTGTTGTCGGAGATGATGTCGGAGGCGGCGTAGCGGCGATGGACGTTGGGTTTTTTGCGCATGAGATCGTCGTTTATTTCTTCGCGCTCCTATTCACGATGACCGTTCTCGGGACGGCCTTGATTCGAACCATCGTCAAGCGGCGAAGCGAGCGATGTGCGCGAGCGAACTTTCCCGAACGGCGGCGTCGGCAGCCGGTGCTTCCGTTCGTGGCGGCCGCATCTGCTTTTTTTGTCGGCGCGGCTGCGGTGTTTTCGGTCGTGGCTTATCACCCACTTCTCGCGGATCGGCATTTGGCGCGGGCGATGCGGATCATGAAGGAGAGCCCGCGTGAGCGGATGCAGATGCGGGCTGAACTCGCGCGTGCCACGGCGCATCTGCGCGAGGCGGAAACGATGATCGGGAGCGAGCCGTTTATGGCGCTTCTGGAGCGGCGTTGGGGATCGTTTTTGGATCTTGCGTCGCGCGAATTACCGGGACCCTCCGACTTCGACTCTTGCCCGGCGAGATTGAACGCGTTGATGGCCGAGGTTGATGCGTTTCGTCTTACGCGGCGAGCGGACGAGCGACGGCGGGACGCGCGTCTGCAGGCGGAGCGAACCTATTTTTTGGCGCGGTGCCTTGCCGAAGCGGGTGACGAGGAGCGCGCGGTTGAATATTTGTCTCAGGCGTTTCTCATCGATCCGCGCTATCGCGATCGGGCGCAGTCGGGGGAGCCGATGCGGCGAATCATGGAGATCGCGCTTCAAACGTCGCGTTAGCGGGGTGCGGAAAAACGGCCGCCGCGCGCTCCGGTTGGCTCCGCAGCTCCAAGCTCGCAGACCTCTTGGTCTGCTCGCTCTTCGGGCGATTCCATAATCGTACAGAAACCCGTAGATGTCTGATGCGCCCTCAGAGTCGCTGCTGCACCAACCGTGCGCATGGCGGGCGTTTTAGTCGCCCCAGAGGCGTCAATGCGGTTTTTCCGCATCCTGTTAGGGAATTACGGAGAGAGAGGGATTCGAACCCCCGGGACTCATCGTCCAGCGGTTTTCAAGACCGCCGCCTTAAGCCACTCGGCCATCTCTCCCAACTAGTTTCTCCCGCGCCACACAAGCCAGTACGGGTAAACATAGGTGTAATACCCGGCCGGGCTTCCCGTCAGTTTACCCCACGTGCCCCCGGGCCAATATCCCCAATCCACGACTTTCCCATACGTGCGTTGGTCATCCGGCTCTTTGATCGCCGAAATGAGGCCGAAGTATCGCCCCCCGAAACTCCCCTTACTGCGCATCCAACTGTCAATTGTGGATGTGTCGACGAATCCGCGCGATGGCTCGATGTAAAGCCGAATCTCCGGGATCGACGCGGAGCAAGCGAGCGCGCCGCCAAAGCCCACCCCCAAAAGTAAGACCGCCACGACGCGAAGCCAGGGTGTCACGCCGCCTTCCCAGTCTCCTTAAGCACATGCGCCTGCATGACGCGCGCTTCTTCGTCGAGCAACTCAACGCCGTATTTGTGAATGATTCTCTCCGCGATCTTCCCAAGCAAAAAAATCTTGACCACAATCTCACCTGAAATGACGCGCTCCGTTTTGCCGTTTCCCGCATCACGAAGCTCGACCCGACCCGTGTTGTGGAATCGCTCGCGGAGCATCGCCGGAATATTGGGCGTGTTCTTGAACTGCATCGTGTGCCGCGCGCGGTCAAAGAGCGACTCTTCCGTAATCACCGCCCAGTGCGCGGGGACCGTCTTCGGCCCAACTTTGTAGTGCCCCGGCACCGGCGTGTAGCGCACTTTGCGTTTCACCGCGCCGTTTTTGTCCTCGTGCTCCAAGAGCTCGACGTTCTGCATCTGCCGCATCCCAACCTTCAAGACGTTGGCCACGCCGGGATCCAAAAACAATCGCTCGTACGTCGCGATGTCGCAGTCAAACGTATGCCGCACTTCAAAATTCATCCTGATTCCTCCGAAAAGACTCACTCCATCTATCCTTTGCGATACGACGCAATCAGAACTTCCGCAACCTCTGGTCGCGTGAACTGAACCGGCGGGATTTCGCCGCGCCCCAGCATCTCGCGAACGCGCGTTCCCGAAAGCGCTACGCGGCTCTCGGCCGGGTGCGGGCACGTTTTTGTTGACGCCATCGCGCCGCAGCTCGAGCAGAAAAACGTGTGGTCAAAAAAGAGCGGCGTGATACCCATCGCGGCCGGATCAAACTCATCGAAAATTTTTTGCGCGTCGTACGTTCCGTAATAATTGCCGACGCCTGCGTGGTCCCGCCCGACGATGAAATGCGTGCAGCCGTAATTCTTGCGCATGATGGCGTGAAAGATCGCTTCGCGTGGACCCGCGTACCGCATCGCCGCGGGCAGGACACGCAGGAGCACACGATCCTTCGGGTAGTAGTTTTCGAGCAGCACTTCGTAACATCGCATTCGCACGTCCGCGGGAATGTCGTCCGACTTCGTTTCGCCGACGAGCGGGTGAAGGAGCAGGCCGTCGACGATCTCGAGCGCGCATTTTTGGATGTACTCGTGTGCGCGATGGACGGGGTTACGCGTTTGAAACGCGACGACGCGCTTCCACCCGCGCAGGGCGAATTCGCGGCGCGTGTCGGCCGGGTCGCGGCGGTACGCAGTGAACGCGGCGGCGGTCGGACGATTCAAAACGGTGATCTTGCCACCCAAATAAGTCGGGCCCATCTGCTCCACAGCCGCAACGCCGGGGTGAGCGGCGTCGGTCGTGCGGTACACGCGCTCGGCCTCGCGCTTCTTGTCCGGCTCGAACTGATCGTCAATCGCGAATGTTCCGACGATCACCGATTTCGCCGGGTCCATGAGCGTCACCTTGCGTCCTGGTGCAAACCGCGCCGCGTTCTCGCGTTTCACGGCGATCGTCACCGGAATCGTCCACGGCCATGCGCCACCGCCCGGTGCGCGGCCAAACGACGACGGCAAATGGCTTTTCTCGACGACACTCTCAAACGACTCGCGCCCCATGAATCCTTCGAGAGGGCTGTATACCCCAGTCGCGATCATCTCGACATCCGACATCTCGCGCGCGTTCAACGTGAGCCTCTCAAGCCCCGCGGCCTCTCGAAGTGCCTCGTCACGCGCCGGGCCCTCGACAATCCGGTTGATGAGTTTACCGCCGTGTGGCGAAATCGTTTCATTGTGCTGTTGCAATTGATTCTCCTTGGTCGCAGAGGCTTGTGGTCTTCTAAAAAACTAAGCGTCGGGCGCAAACCCTGGCCGCCCGGCCGCGCGGACCGTCGACTCTTCGACTTTGAGCGCCGCGAAGCCTTCGCATTCAAACGTGTACGTTTCGCCGCGGTCGGTCCAAACGGTCATGGCGTCATCGGCGAGCAAAAGGCGCACGACTTTCGCGACGACGAGCTTCCCGCGAATCGCGTACACCGTCACGCTCGCCCCATTCACGACCTTAAAAACGCCGCCCGCGCCCGCCTCGAAGGGGCGACCCTGCTTGAGGATCCGCTCGATGGTTTCTCGTTTCATCCGTTCGTGTTCCTTCACTCCTTGAGGACAATAAAAAGGTCGGTGCCCAGGAATGGATACTTCTTTCGCTGCTCGCGCGCAATCGCTTCATACGGGCGTTCGACACTCGACGTCTCTTCGGTCGTCTTCAGCATCTCGGCGAGCCGCGCCCGCGCGTATTCGCGGATGCGCGGATCCTTGACGGTGACGAGCACCTCCTCAAGGTGTGCGCGCGCCAATTCCGCCTGTCCCCACTTCGAGTACATTTTTGCCGCGAGGCTTGCGAGATACGCTGGGGCTCCCGGCAATAGCGACGCTTCGCGCACGTGTTTCGCACCGATTCGGCGAAGCTGTTTTCGTTCCGCTTCGTCGTCGGTTTGCATTTCGAAGTAGTAGTTGACTCCAATGCGAAACGGAAACTCCCAGTCGTTCGGGAAGCGACGCCGGCCGGCCTCGTAGATGCGGGTCGACGCCTCGACGCTCGCGCGCGTGATGTTGCGCAGGTTGTACATGACAACGGTGCCGCCCCATTTGTAGACACGCCTGAATCTTGGGTCGAGGGCGATAATGGCTTCCAAGTAACGTTCGAGGTAATCGATGCGGCGGCCGCGGAGCAAATGTTCGCCGAAGTAAGCGATGGTGTGGACCCAGAGAAGATCGGCGAGCGCTTCGCGGTAACCACCGGCAAGGACGCGAAGCTCGGAGCCGCCCGGTAAGTAGAAGAGCCGCGCGTCGGGGGCGGTGTCGCGGTGCGCCGTTGTCGCCCCAACTTTGAAGAAAAGGAGCAGCGTGATCGTGGCAACCAGGCCACAGTTGACGAGGAACTGTTTGGAGACGCTGGAGAGGCGCCTCGGACCGGGCGCGCGAGGGAGGCGCCGAAGAGCGGCGATGCCCCACGCGATAACGCCGACGCCGATGAACGCGAGCGTCGCGATGACGCCAAGCTCGATGGGATGGGCGGTTGGAAGCGTGACGCTGCCGCGCGCGACAAGGATCGGACCAAAGGCGACAAGCGTAAGGCCTGCGAAGATCCGGAACACGCGGAGAGAATATCAGAGTGTGACGGTGTAGCTAAGTAGGCCCGAGCTGACGGTGCACGTTGCGACGGACGCCGTGAGCGAGCAAGTCCCCGTCACCGTCAAACTCGCGTATCCATCCGACGCCGTGAGCGTGAATCCGCCCGTGATCGATGTGGATGAGATCACGAGATTGCTGGCGGTGAGCGTGACTTTGCCCGTGCCGTCAGAAACCGAAACTGAGCCCGACGTCGTCATCGAAAATGTGCTGCCAGAGTAAGTCGTTGTGGCCGTGAAGTTGGTGAAGGTCAGCGTGTAGCTCTTGCCCGATACCGTTGACGTGTACGAGCCGTTAATCGTGATCGTGCGCGCACCGGCCGACCCAGCGACGGTGAGTGTCGCGGTCCCAGACAGTGTGTAGGTGTAAACGGTCCCAGCCGAGGTGAGGTTCGTGAACGTGACGGTCACAGTGCCGTTGCCACCCGAGAGAGCCGACGTCGCGGTTGCTGTGGCGGTTCCGTTGAGCGTTCCGGTGTAAAGCCCCGGGAGTTTGCAGTTGGTGAACGTGACGGTCACGGTTCCCGAGGCGTTCGCGATCGAGCCCGAAATGGCGGCGGTGCCGCTGCTGCATGTCAGCGTCGTTGCGCCCTCGGCGGCGGCTGTTGCGACGAAAGAGGCAACCTGCTCGCTTGTTAAGGCTGAGCTCGTCGACTGCGTGGCCGTCGTCGTGCTGACGTTCGAATCCGTTTTCCCGCACGCGCTTGCCGTCAGAGCCGTCGCGAGACCCAGAAGAGAATTGACAAACCTTTTCGACATGGAACCCTCCTCGTTCAATTAGGGGCTTTGGTCATCATTATAGGGTGCGAAATCCGATATTCAACTTACCGCCGTGGCTGCACCTTGAAAAACTGCTGCCCGCTTTCCTCGCGCAGGAATTCGACCTTAAGAACCTCGAGGCCCAAAACGATGAGCCGCTGGTTTTCGAGCCGCACCGTAACGCGGTCCTCGTCGTCGTCGATTCGCTGCACGTGGCAGCGCCCAAACCGCGGGTGCTCAAGCCAGTCACCGACGTGAATCTCCTTGTCGGTCTCCGCGACGCCATCGTCGACTTCGTGCTCAGCCGCGATTTTTTTCGGACGCTCAAGCGGGGTGTTGTCGTCAAGCGGCGATTGAAACGCCTTGGGCTCAGGAATTGAAACGCGCGGCGCTCGCCCAAACGACACCAAATTTCCATTCGCATCGATCGCCGTCGCACCCATCGGCGCTGGTTCATTGTTCGCCCGAATCCCGCCAGGTGTCTTTCTTTCTCGTCCGTCCTCAACTTCTCTGAGCCTCTGTGGTTTCTCTTCCGCTTTTTCTGCCACCACCAAGACTGGCAACCCCGCTTCCGCATCGAGCTCGCGCCGCATCGTCAAGTCGTCAAACGCCTCGACAACGAACTCAACCGAATGCGCGACGCCGCGCACGAGTTGCCCGCCGAGCACCGTGAGTCCACCGCCAACTTCGCTGTCGTCGCGCAGAAGCGACGCTTGCGCGCGAAGCACAATCTCGCCGCCGAGCATCGAGATGTTGCCGTACAGATGGATCAGCTCAACCGGCGTCTTCAGTGAACGCGGCGGTCGAAACGAGCGCCCCTTTTCATCGAACTGTGCGATTTCGGCGGAAATGAGGTGCCCGAGGCCACGCAACTCGCCCGCGTGAATCTTTTGCTCTCGGCAAAGCGCGAGCAGCCCTTCGACAATTTCGACGCCGCGTGAAAACCGGCCGACGATGCGGCGTCCCCGCTGGCTGACTGCGAACCTAAGCCCCACGCCCTTTTGCCCTCCAGAAGCCTCGAATCCCCCGCGAGCCGACACCTCGGTAGCAAACCAGACCAGCTGCGTCAACGACGGCTGCTTGAAATTGCAAAGTGGCCACGTTATGCCGAGAGTCGATGGCAACGGAGGTCAGCCGCGCATGAAGAAAAGTGGAGGCACTCGGCGGACCCGAAAGGGGAAGCGCCTTGCGAAGTCGGCGGTGCGGCGTCGCGGCGCGCGTCCGGCTGCGCGGCCGCTCGTGGGGACGAAAGTGGCGTCGGCGGGAGTGACAGCGGTCCACGGTTCTGCGGCACGGCCGAATGTGACGCGCGGGCGGCACACCGTACGGCGGGCGCATCGCGCGCACGGAAATCCAACGACAGTCGGCAGAGCGTCTGGGTATCGTGGCGACGGCGATGTTCGCGTTGTCTTTAAGACGCCCGAACTTTTGGAGGAGGCGGAACGGCTTGATTTCGTTTCGTCCGAAACGCTCGCCAAGACCGTCGAACCAGGAACCGGTTTTTTTGCGGCCGCGGAATCTTTTGTAAAGGCGCTGTCGAAATACAAGTCGCGCGTCAACTTGCCAGAGCGCCTCCGGCCCGACGCCCTCGCGCGCCTCTTGGACCGGGCGGCGATGCTCGCGCGCCTTGAGGAAGAGGCTCGGGGTCTGCATCAAAAATACTTCGAGAATCGGCGCAAAGTTTCGAGTGATGCGGTGCGCGCCATTGCCGATGCGTGGGGCGCGCTCAAGTTTGTGATCGAAAACGACGCGGGCGTACGGGGCGCTTTTGCGGTTTTCGAGAAATGGAGAGAGACGATGGGAACGCCAACAAAGAAGAGGGTGTTGATTGTGGTCGCGCAAGACCAGTTTCGTGACGAGGAGGTCTTCGAGCCGAAGGCGGTTTTGGAGAAGCGTGGCGCGGAGGTTGCGATTGGATGCGGGTCGACGCGAGACGCGATGGGGATGATGGGCGGGCGCGTGAAGCCAAACCTCGCGCTTGTTGAGGCGCGCGCGGCCGATTACGACGCGGTGCTTGTCGCGGGCGGCATGGGTTCGCCCACGTACCTTTGGAACGAGGCGACGCTCCTCAAGCTGCTTCGCGACGCCCACGGCGCAGGGAAAGTCGTCGGCGGCATCTGTTTGTCGGGTGCACTTCCGGCGCAGGCGGGACTCTTGCGCGGCCAGAAGGGGACGGTTTGGGCGTCGCCCGAGTCGCTCGCCGAGCTCAAGAAGGGCGGCGTCGAATACACAAAGGACCCGGTTGTGGTGAGCGGGCGCGTGGTGACGGCCGAGGGGCCCGAGGCGGCGACGCGGTTTGGCGAGGCGGTCGCGAAGCTGCTGGGGATTTAGTTTAGAAAGGCGATGTCGATTGTTTGAGGTCAAGGTCGCTGCGGGGTTTTGCGCGAGCCACCGTGTGCGCGAGGACGACGGTTCGTACGAGCCGCTCCACGGGCACAACTGGCGTGTGGTCGCGGCGGCGCGGGCGCGCAGACTGAACGGCATGGAGATGGCGCTCGACTTTCGCGCGTTCGAGGCGATGCTCAAAGCCGCGATCGACGATCTCGATCATCTTCATTTGAACGACCTTGCGCCGTTTGCGTCGAAGAGTCCGACGGCCGAGCGGGTTGCCGAGCTTGTGTTCGAGCGAATCGCGCCGAAGGTTCGCGCGTTGGGTTGCGACCTCGCGCGCGTCGACGTCTGGGAAGCCGAGACCAGCGTCGCTTCTTTTTTTCAGGAGAACGAGCAAGGTGCTCAAAAGTGGATTCCGTAGTTTTTCAGCAATCCTACTTCACGATGAGGCGCGTGTTTCCGTAATCGGTTGTGCTGGATGACCCACCCGACGCGAAAACGGCGACGGTCGCGGAAATCCCCGCCGCACCGGCGATGGCCGCCCAAAACCACCATCGCTTAAAGACGGAACCTTCGGCCTTCACGACGGGCGTCGTCGCGCGCGTCGACACGCGAAACGGTACCTCTTCGTCTCGAAGCGCCGCGACCGTGATGCCGCGCTCATCGCGCGCGAGGAAGTAGTACTCAACCGCGGTTTTTCCAGGTGCGATGTCCACGGTGGCCGAAAAACGTCCAACGCCCGTTTCGCGCATCGGCAGCGACTGAAAAAGAACGCCCGCGCTCCGATGACGAAGCGTTACGGATTTCACGCGGCGCGACGCATCGGCCACGGTGACGTCGATGCGAAGCGGTTCGCCGGGTCGCGGTGTCGAAATTGGCACGTGGCTAAGCGATGGCGGGGCCACCACGACAACTTCGTCGGGGACGAGGCTTTTCGCGCGGTCGAAGATGGCGCGGATTTTGGGCGATGTCCGAGGTTTCAGCGTGAACGACCGGTCAATCTTCAAAAGCTTAATGAACGCTTCGAGCGCCGCGGCTTCGCGCCCCATCGCGACATTGGAGTATCCGAGGAGCTCAAACGCCTCGACGACGTCGGCTTTAGGCGCGATCGAATCGGCGGCGGCGGTCATGAGCAATGGGATTGCCTTTTCGTATTCGAGCTCTTCGTAGAGTTTTCGGCCCTTCTCGAGCGCATCCGATTTCGCAGCACCATCGCGCGGAAAAACGACGAGGCCCATGGCGACAACGAAGCCCAATCCGTACGCGGCGAGTCGTTCCCTGTTCATTCGAAATTCTCCTTAATGATCGATTTCTTTCCCGGACGGACTTCGATCGGGATATCTTTTGATTTCTGCATTTCGGGGTTGACGAGCCTAAAGGTGTATCGGCCAGGGTCAAAGGCCATCGCTTTGAGCGGCGTTCGCCCAAGCAGTTTCCCCTTGTGGTAAACGTCCGCCCAAGGTGTCGCGTCGAACGCCACTTGCCCTTTCTCTAGGTTAAACCGGTGTTTCGCTACCCCTCCGGGCGGAATGACGATCGTGACCGTTCTCGAAACGCCTTCCGCTTCATTGACGAGGCGAAAAGTTTGGCGTCCAGATGGCAGGTCGGAAAACTGGCCGGGCGTCTCGCCGATCTTTCGTGCACCCAGATAGACATCGCAGGGCGGATTCCCGTCGATGCTCAGCGCTCCAGGTTCGGTTGAGCGCGGCGTCGGTGGTTGTTCGACGGCGCGGACGGTTGGCGCCGTGGTGATCGGAGTCGTTTGAGCGGTGGGAGACAGAGGATTTCGAGCACGATCACGGTCACGAGCACGTTCACGATCACGTTTACGAGCACGACCACGGTGATCGGGAGCGGGTGCGGCTGCGGTCGCGGGAGCGGGCGCGGGAGCGGGAGCGGGTGCGGGAGCGGGTGCGGGAGCGGGCGCGGGTGCGGGAGCGGGCGCGGGTGCGGGAGCGGGCGCGGGAGCGGGTGCGGGAGCGGGAGCGGGTGCGGCTGCAGGAGCGGATGCCGTCGGGTTTGGCGCCACCGGCTCAACCTCTTTCGTTCCGCCTCGCGTCGCGAAAAAAATCCCAACCGCCGCAACGCACAACGCCGCCGCAATCCCACCCGCGAGTCGTCGACGCCGCGCACCGGGCGCCGTATCAACCACCACGGAGTTTCGCGTGATGTCTTTTCGGCTGATGTGGGCTGTTGCGTCGACCGACGAAATCTGGGACGGCGAGCGATCGGGGTCCGTTGCAAACTCACGCGTGACGGCCGACTCCACTTTTTCGCCCGCGGCCGCAGCCTTTTGGCGATCGGAAAACCGGTCGCTGAACATCGTCTTCATTGCGGACGACATATCGATGTGGCTGAACAATCGACCGCTCCGGCTCAAGAAAGTCTCGAGCGCCAGAAAAACCTCGCGCATGTCGTGGTAACGATCGTTCGGGTCGCGCGCGAGCATTTGAAGGACGATCGCCTCGAGCGGGCGCGGATAGTCCGGCTGAAACTTCGAGGGTGGCGTGACGGCGCCGTCGGTGATCTGTTTTAGAATCATGAGTTCGCTTGAGTGGTGAAACAGCCGCGTGTTGGTCGTGATTTCGTAGAGTACGACGCCGAGCGCGAATTGGTCGGAGCGCGCGTCGACGGGCTGGCCGAGGACCTGCTCCGGCGACATATAGGCGTACTTCCCTTTGAGGACACCGGTTCGCGTCTTGGCGTAGCGCGACGTCGCTTGCGCGATCCCGAAGTCGACAACTTTGACGACGCCGTCGTACGACACGAGAATGTTTTGCGGCGAAACGTCGCGGTGCACGATGTTGAGCGGACGTCCGAGGTTGTCGCATTTCGTGTGCGCGTAAAAAAGCCCCTCGCAGGCGCCGCAGATGATTCGAACGGACGCCTCGATGGAAAGCGGTCTCTCGGTGGCTTGCGTGTGCCGCTGAATCGCCGGGAGGTCGCGACCGTCGACGAACTCCATCGCGATGAAGTAACTTTCGTCAACTTTTCCCAAGTCGTAGATTTGAACGATGTTGGCGTGGTTGAGTTGCGCGGCGATGCGCGCCTCGTCGAGGAACATCTGCACGAATTCCGGCGAGTCGGTCAAGTGCGGCAGAATTTTTTTGATGACGACGAGCTTCTCGAACCCTTCAAGCCCCGTTTGTTTCGCGAGGAAAATCTCCGCCATGCCGCCGATGGCGATGCGATTCAAGAGTTCGTATTTGCCAAATCGCTGTCCCACGATTTCTGTCGGCGACCGATCGGTCGGGACGCCTGTGTGACCTCCTAGAAGAGTATAAAGGTCGGGGAAATGTCCGGTCAAACCGACACGGTGACGGACAAGGCATGGACGCGCCGGCCAGATTGTCATTGAAGCTTGATGTTCCGTCGGGTGAACGGACAGCAGGCGATGGACGAGCGGCGAGTGGCGGCGTTCGACGAGCTTGTCGTACACTGTTTTGTGATGGCGAGGTCGTTGGGATTTTCTAGGGCCAAGTTGTTCGGTCGCGGTTTGACGCTGCTGCATGGCCTTTGCCTCAACGCTTGCGTCAAGTCCAACCCGCTTCCGGCGCCACCGGACACCGCGTTTGCGGTCGTGCCGGCCACCTTGTCGAATTCGGCCGCGGCGAGTTTTTCGTTTTTTTGTCTCTCGGCCACCAATTGCAGTTACCTGTGCTCGCTCGATAACGCCACGGAGACGAGTTGTGAATCGCCGCTTCAGCTCACGGCGATCGCCGATGGCGCCCATACGTTTGCAGTTCGTGCCGTGAGTGGCGCTGGGGTTCGCGACCAAACTCCTGCGTCGTTCACGTGGACCGTCGATACGACCGGCCCGGCCGTGGTGTTCGATGGCGGTCCGGCGGCTCTTACGAATGCGGCGTCGGGAACGATTGCGTTTGCGGCGACCGAGCCCGCATCGTTTTCGTGCACCTTCGACGACGGTGGCGCCGCGAACTGCACGTCGCCGTTTTCGTTTTCGGGGCTCGCCGACGGCCAACACACGCTCGCCGTTCGCGCGACCGACGACGCTGGGAATGTCGGCGACGCGTCGGTCTACGCCTGGACGGCGGATGTCACCCCACCGCAATCGACCGTTCAGTCCCCGGCGTCGCCCGTCCCTTACGGATCGGCGATCGTTGTCACCGGGAGTGCATCCGATTCTGTTTCGGGGGTCGCACGCGTCGATGTTTCGACGGGCGGTGATGCGGGTTGGATCGCTGCAACCGGCACAACGGGCTGGTCGGCGTCGCTCTTCGCCGCGCCGCGGTTCTTCCATCGGGTTTGGTCGCGGGCGACCGATGTTGTGGGAAACGTCGAGCTGGTCGATGCAGGGACCGACTTGCAAACGAGTCTCTTTCCGGCCGCGTCGGTGACGGGCCAATCGAGCTTCACGCAAAACTGCGAGTCACTCCCGACCGCGCTGACGCTGAACTTCCCGTCCGGCGTGCTGTTCGTGCCCGCATCGAATCGGCTCTTCATCGCCGACTCGGTGAACCACCGGGTGGTTGCGCACCAGCTGAGCGCGACAAACGGATTCATCGATTTCGAAGCCGATGTCGTCCTCGGCCGCCAGACGTTCACGGACTGCGATTCTCCCGTGACGACGTCGACGTCGATGAACAACCCAAAACGCCTCGCTTTCGATCCCGCGTCAAATCGGCTCTTTGTCTCCGATTCGACCAACAATCGCGTCCTTGTCTTTGGCCTAGCGTCTCTCACGTCGGGACAACCGGCGAGCACCGTCATCGGACAAGATACGTTTGACGCTTCTTTCGACGGAATCGGCGCGTCTCGGCTCAACGATCCTGTTGGTCTCGCATTCGATTCGATCTCCGGCCGCCTCTTTGTTGTCGATTCAGGCAACAATAGAATCCTCGTTTTCAATACGAATGGTCTCGCGAACGGAATGAACGCGTCAAATGTTCTCGGACAATCAACGTTCACGTCGAGTCTCGCAGGTTTCGCCGCCGACCGTCTAATTCTGCCACAGGACGTCGCGTACGATCCCGTGGCCGCTCGCCTCTTCGTCGCTGACAACCAAAACCATCGGGTCGTCGTATTCGGTCTCGATGGCGGAATCGTGGACGGGATGCCGGCGACCTGGGTCTTGGGGCAACCGACGCTTGACGCGGGGGGATCCAGCATCGATCCATCCGCGACCACAATGTTATTCCCCGAAGGGCTCGCGTTCGACCCGTTTTTGTCACGTCTCTATGTCGCGGACACGGGCAATAACCGTGTTCTGGTCTTCAACACCGGGGCCCTGACGAACGGGATGCCGGCGACGAACGTGCTTGGGCAGTCTTTCTTCGACGCGGGGCAGGGCGGAACCTCCGCGAGTGCGCTGGAAGTTCCGGTGGGCCTTGCGCTCGATTCCGACGGGGGTCGCCTGTTTGTTGCCGACCGCGACAATTCCCGCGTGATGGTGTTCGATGTCACGACGATTACAAACGGCGAAAACGCGGTTCACGCGTTCGGCTACGCCGACGTCGCCGACGCCGCCGCGCCGCTCTTTGACACACGTTGTGCCAACGGTCCCGGCCCGGCGTCCGTCTGCTCGAACGATTTTATTGCGACCGCGGTCGACACCTCGAATCGACGGCTCTTCGTCACAAACGACACCGTGAATCGCGTCCTCGTCTTCAGGCTCGACGACGCCGGTCTCCCCGAATCGCGAGCGTTTGCGGTTCTCGGTCAACCCGACTTCTCGCATTGCGCGCCTGGCCTTGGCGCATCGGCGCTCAACGAACCCAGCGGACTCGCGTACGACTCGGCCTCGAGCCGTCTTTTCGTCGCCGACACCGGCAACAACCGAGTCGTCATTTATAACGTGTCGAACGTCGTCACCGGACAACCCGCGATCGCGGTGCTCGGGCAACCCAACTTCGATTCCCGCGATACCGCCCTCTCCGCAAACAGTTTTTACAGTCCGGACAGCCTTGTCGTCGACCCGATTCGTTCGCGTCTTTTCGTGACCGACTGCGATAACAAGCGCGTGATGGTCTTCGACATCGCGGAGATCGACGCGGGCGGGGCCGCCATCGCGGTCCTTGGACAATCTGATTTCACGTCAAATGACGCCGGAGTGACGCAAAGTCGCTTCACGTCGGCTTGCGACATTGCGATGGATCCCGTGTCGGGGCGGCTATTCGTCGCCGACAGCGACAGCAATCGCGTTATGGTTTTCGAGACGACGACGCTCACGAATGGGAAGGCCGCGAGCTACGTTTTAGGGCAGACGAATTTCACGTCGGGCGACGAGTCCGCGTCATCATCTGGGCTCAATAGTCCAGGCGGAATGGTGTGGGACGGCGTATTCCAGCGTCTCTTCGTGTCAGATGCAGATAACAATCGCGTCGTCGTTTATAGCGGAGCGACCCTGGCGACCGGCGCGGCCGCGATCAACGTGATTGGGCAATCGGGCTGGGGCGAGGGCAATGCTGGCCTGTCGTCAACGTTTTTAAGTGACCCCAAAGGGCTCGCCGTCGATGGGACCGGCACGCGTCTCTACGTCGGCGATCGGGGGAATAGGCGCGTCCTGACGTTTGATGTGGGACCTTAAGCCGGTCGTCATTATCGGAAAGAACGGGTGTCCTGGTGGTAAAGGTCGCGACCGTTCTTTACTATGAAAAGACGATGATGAAACCCGTTGTTTGGCACGTCATGGGCGTCGTAGCGGTTGTTGCGAGCCTTCGATGTGGCGGTGTGTCGGGCGGTGTCGACGCTGGTGCGGGAACGGATGCGGGAGCGGGTGCGGGTGCGGATGCGGGAGTGGACGCGGGTGCGGGTGCGGATGCGGGAGTGGGTGCGGATGCGGGCGCGGGTGCGGGAACGGATGCGGGTGCGGACGCGGGCACGGATGCGGATGCGGGTGCGGATGCAGGAGCGGATGCGGGTGCGGACGCGGGCACGGATGCGGATGCGGGTGCGGATGCAGGAGCGGATGCGGGTGCGGACGCGGGTGAGGATGCGGGAGCAGGAGCGGATGCGGGTGCGGATGCGGGCGCGGACGCGGGTGTCGATGCAGGCCCGATGGCGTGGGGTACCGCTCTGCGAATAAACGAAAACAGTTCGGGTACTTCGTTTGTGCCGACGGTCGGAATCGATTGCGCCGGAAACGTCCACGTGGTCTGGATCAAATACAGCGGTGGCTCAAAGAACGTTTGGGCGAACCGCTATGCGCCAGGCGCCGGATGGGGCTCGGCGACAATGATTGAGCTTAGCTCCGGCGACGCGTGGGGCAACCCTTCGCTCGCGGTGAGCTGCTCGGGGCACGCGTTTGCGGCGTGGGAACAGACCGTCGGGTCCGAAGCGCAGATCTGGGCGACGCGGTTTTCGCCGGAATCGAACGGTTGGCAGGACGCAGGGCTCATCTCGGAGATCGGAACGGGTTCGAACGCACAGGTTCCGAAAGCCGCCCTTTCCGACGCGGGAAGCGCACTTGTCGTTTGGCAGCAAACAGACGCGGGTTCCACAGACCCGATCGAGATTTGGGCAAACCGTTTCGTCGCCGATGCAGGGGCGGAAGGCGGCGCGTGGACCGGCCCAACCAGGATCGCTGTGGATGGCGTTTTCGCAGGTTGGGCGGGAGCGTCGATCGATCGCGCGGGGAACGGCACGGCGTTTTGGATGCAGGGCGGCAGCATCGCGTCATCGGTTCTTTGGTCGAGGCGCGTTGACGGCGTGTCAGGTACTTGGGGCCCGAGCGGAAAAGTTTCGACCGACGATGCGGGTGAGACGTGCGCACTCAGCCGGACCGTCGCGCAAGACCAGGCCGGGAACCAGTTCGCCGTCTGGTCGAAGTCCGATTACTCGACGCGCGGGAATCGCTTCGATGTCGATGCGGGCGCATGGACCGGCGTGTTTTGGTTGTCGCTCAACTTTCCGGGATACGCGCGCTCCGATTACCCCGACTTCCCGCAGGTCGCGGTCGACGCGGTCGGGAACGCCGTCGCGGTTTGGCGCGGGCGGGACATCGTGGCCGGCATGGACCACCTTTACGCGCGGCGACTCGACGCGCTCGCGGACGCGGGGTGGAGCGCAACGCAGATCGTGAGCGACCCGAGCACGGGAACGCCGCCACAGTCGTATTCGGTGAAGGCGATTCCAGGCAGCGGGGACTTTGTCGTGGTTTGGAAAGATGGCCCGCTGCCGTACTGGATCGAGGCGCGACGTTACAGCGCGGACGCGGGTGCGTGGGGGGACCTCGTGCGGCTTTCGACGAACGATGCAGGCGCGAGCTTTCCGCAACTTGCGGTCGCCCCAACGGGGAATGCAGTCGTGACGTGGTTTGAAGGCGATTCGCCGGCGTTTGAGGTTTGGTCGAGCCGATACGAGGCGGCCGACGCGGGTTGGACGACGGCTGAAAAGATTTCGGTCGACGCCGGAGACACCGATCAGACGACGCAGCCCGACTCGATCTGCCCGTCGCCTGCCGACTGCCCGACCCTCGTTATATCTGGAACTGGCGTGGTGACGGCGGTTTGGCAGCAGAAGGTGAATACCTACTTCGACATTTGGGCGAATCTTTTTCAATGAATAATTCGTGCGCCGTTTCGTCTAATAATTGAATGGTCGGGAGGTGTCGTATGAAAGCGTGGTCGGTTTTCGCGGTTCTCGGGTTATTGGCGGGATCGTTCGTTGCGGTCGAGGAATCGCAGGGCGCGTGCCCGTCGAGCTGCCAGAACAAATGCGTATACGCGTCGAACGCGTACCGTTGCCGGAGTGGCACGCTCTATCGCACGTATTGCAACGCGTGCGCGTGTTCTGGTTATTCGCGCACGTCGATCGGCATCTGCCGAAACGTAACGAGGAATTACTCCCAAAGTTGCGGCGCCTGCCCGACGACACAATCGCTCGTTTGCTCGAATCGCACGGTCTACAAGAATCGGTGCATGGCGGAGCGCTGCCCGGCGATATCACCGTACATTGTCGGGACCTGCAGAGACGTCTGACTCCCAAGCCATCTAAGAAAGGAATCGCTTGAGGGGTGTTGTCGAAACGCCTTGACCACGCTCTCGCTCCGGGCCGAGAATCCGCGGCGATGGCGACAGATGAGGTGACGGAGGGCGCGTCGTGGATCGGGCGCTCGGTCAAGCGGGCCGACGGCCGCGACAAGCTCACGGGGCGCGCGAAATATGTTGATGACTATGCGCCCGCGGGGTGTTTGCACGGCGCAACGGTGCGAAGTGCGAAGCCGCATGCGCGCATCAAGCGAATCGATGGTCGCGCGGCGTGTCGGGTCGATGGCGTCGAGGCGGTTCTCACGGCGTCGAACATCCCCGGTACAAATCGAATGCCGCTCATCATTAACGACTACCCGTTTTTGGCGGACGGCGTCGTTCGGTTTGTTGGCGAAGCGGTGGCGCTCGTCGTCGCGGAAACGCCCGAGGCGGCGCGGCGCGCGGCGGCGCTCGTGCGGGTTGATTACGAAGATTTGCCGGGCGTGTTCGATGCGCGCGATGCGTTGAAGCCGGGCGCTCCGCGAGTTTTTGGCGAAGACAACGTTTTTAAGAAGTTTCGGGTGCGTCGCGGAGACGTCGAAAAGGCGTTTGCGGAGGCCGACGTTGTGGTCGAAGCGGAGTTCGAGACGCCGTATCAAGCGCAGGCGTACATCGAGACGCAGGGGATGCTTGCGGAGGTTGAGGCGGACGGAACGGTTTTCGTTGCAGGGTCGATGCAGTGTCCGTTCTATGTGCACGACGCGGTCGCGGCGGCGCTCGGGGTTGGGCAAAACCGCGTGCGGATCGTGCAGCGGCCGACGGGCGGCGGCTTTGGTGGCAAGGAAGACGTGCCGTCGATTGTCGCAGTTCACGCGGCGCTCGCGGCGCATGTGACGGGGCGGCCGGTCAAATTTGTTTACACGCGCGAAGAAGATTTTTTGGCGATGTCAAAGCGGCATCCAGCATTTGCGCGCGTTAAGTACGGCGCGCGGCGCGACGGGACGATCACGGCGTGCGAGGTGAACTACATTTTGGATGCGGGCGCGTACGCGACGCTGTCGCCGGCGGTGCTTTTTCGCGGGACGGTGCATGCGGTCGGGCCGTACCGAATCCCCAATGTCGCCGTCGACACGTTCGCGGTGGCGACGAACAAAGTGCCGCCCGGCGCGTTTCGCGGGTTTGGGCAGCCGCAGATCACGTTTGCGCAGGAATCGCTCATCGATGAGCTCGCGGCGCGGCTTGGAATCGATCCGTTTGAGCTGCGCGAGAAGAACGCGCTTCGGCTGGGCGATGAGACGGCGACGGGACAAGTGCTTCGCGAGAGCTGCGGGTTTGGTGAGGCGCTCGCGGTCGCGCGGCGGGAATCGGGGTGGGCGGAGAAGCAGAAGAGGGGAGCTCAACGCAGAGACGCAGAGACGCAAAGGGAAGAGGCTTCTGTCATTGCGCCTTCGCGCCTTGGCGTCTTGGCGTTGAATCCGGTTGCGGGTGCGGGTGCGGGAGCGGGTGCGGATGCGGGTGCGGGTGCGGACGCGGGAGCGGGTGCGGATGCGGAAGCGGGAGCGGGACGTCGCGTGGCGCGCGGGATCGGCGTTTCCGCGAACTACTACGGCGTTGGGCTTGGCGCCGCTGGAAAATATATCGACCGGGCGGGCGCGCACGTGCAGGTTCAAAAAGACGGGACGGTGCTCGTCGCGGTCGGGAACACGGAGATTGGGCAGGGGGCGCGCTCATCGCTTTGCCAAATCGCCGCGGAGGCGCTCGGGGCGCCGTTTGAAGCTGTGCATCTCCTCGACATCGACACGACGCGCGTTCCCGATTCCGGGCCAACGGTCGCATCGCGCACAACGCTGATGAGCGGCAACGCAATTCTCGATGCCGCGCGGCCAATTCGCGAGACGCTCGTCAAAGTCGCGGCGGACGTGCTCAGAGTCGCTCCCGGAGCGGTTATGGTTGACGCGCATGGATACCGCGCAGCGAGCGGCGGCGAGGCGCTCACCTTTCAGCGCGTTGCGTCCGAGGCGTATGGGCGACGATTACCAGTCGCGACGCAGGGTTGGACGGTCGCGGCGCCGACGTCGTTCGATGAAAATGGGCGCGGCGACGCGTACGTCGTTTATGCGTTTTCGGTGAATGTCGCGGAGGTCGAAGTCGATCTCGAGACGTTCGAGACACGCGTCGTCGAGGTGACGAGCGTGCACGACATCGGGCGCGTCGTGAATCCGGGCGACGCCGAGGGGCAGGTTGAGGGGGGAGTCGTGCAGGGGATGGGGTATGCGCTTTGCGAGGAGGTCGTTCTCGACGGCGCGGCGGTGAAGAACGGAAATTTCACGGGGTATATTTTGCCAACGATGGCCGATTCGCCGGCGATTCGCGTGAGGTTCGTCGAGGCGCCTTATTCGGCGGGGCCTTTCGGCGCAAAGGGGCTTGCGGAGACGCCGATCGTCGGGCCGGCGCCGGCGATTGCGAACGCGATTCGCGATGCGGTGGGTGTCATGGCGCGGCGGTTGCCGATCACGCCGGAGCGGCTTGCGGAGATGGTTTGGGAGAAGAAAAGAGAGAAGAAAATTGGTAGGAAGACAGAAGATCGGTAGCGGAGGCGGTAGCGGGTGCGGGTGCGGATCCGGAGCTGATCGAGAACGAGCACGATGACGAGCACGGGCACGACTACGACGACGAAAGAGCGGAAGTGGAGATGAAGAAGATGCGGGTGGCGTGCGAGGTGAATGGCGTGGCGGTCGTGCGCGAGGTGGCGCCCGGAGCGACGCTTCTCGATTTCTTGCGGTACGACGTCGGTCTTACGGGATCGAAGGAAGGGTGCGGGAAGGGCGAGTGCGGGGCGTGTACCGTCGAAGTCGACGGGCGGCTTGTGACTTCGTGTCTCATGTTGGCGGCGCAAGTTGAGGGGCGGCGCGTGCGAACGATCGAGGGGCTCGGAGAAGGGCATGCGAATTTGTTACACCCAGTGCAGGCGGCGTTTCTTGAGTGCGGAGCGGTTCAGTGTGGTTTTTGTACGCCCGGGTTTGTGATGGCGGCTGCGGCGGTCGTCGATGCGTGTGCGCGTCACGGCGGGCGTGCGCCCACGGCACGCGAGGTTGAAGAAGGGCTCGAAGGGAACCTTTGCCGCTGCACAGGGTATCAAAAGATCCGCGTGGCGGTTGCGCGTGGGGTTGAGATTGCGGCGGCTGAGTGTTCGCGGAAAGGGCGTGACGGGGCAGCGCGGGCCGGCACCCCACGGACGATACGAAAGGGCGATGCGCGGTGAATGTCGACGTCATCGATGTTTTTCGGCCGCGATCACTTCGCGAACTTTCGAGGATGGTCGCGCGCGTGCGCGGTGCGCGGCGTTTCGTTGCGGGGGGAACCGACTTGGTTGTCAAGGCGAAGGACGGAAAACTCGCGCCCGCGACGTGGATCGACGTCGCGCAGATCCGCGAGCTGCGCGGGATCTCCGAAACGCGTGGGAGCGTGGTCATCGGCGCGGCCACGCCCTATACGGAGATCATTGAGTCGAAAGTGGTGCGGCGCGTGCTGCCGGCGCTCGTCGAGGCGTGCGCTGAAATCGGCTCGGTGCAGATTCGCAACATGGGGACGCTCGGCGGGAACCTCGCGAATGCGAGCCCCGCGGCGGATGGTGTCGTCCCCCTTGTTGCGTACGACGCGGAAGTCGTCATTCAGCGTGGCGCACGAAAACGCGTTATCCCGGCGGTCGACATCGCGACGGGACCGGGGCGGTCGTGTCTCGGACAGGACGAGCTCATCACCGAGATACGGCTCGCCAAGCGCCGCCGAAACATCGCGGCCTTTCTCAAGCTCGGGCCGCGCGCCTCGATGGCGATCGCGAAGGTTTCGCTCGCACTCGTCGCCGATCTTCGTCGCGGGCGGCTCTCCGACGTGCGCATCGCGCTTGGCGCGGTGGCCCCGACGGTGATTCGCGCGACGCACGCAGAAGCGATACTTGAAGGCAACATCCTAAGCCACGACGTCATTGCGCGCGCGCGCGTGGCGATCGCCGAAAGCGACGCGATCCCCATTACCGATTTTCGGTCGACCGCTGCATATCGACGCGCCATGTGCGCCGTGTTGCTCGGGCGCGCGCTTCGGGTGAACAGCGACGATGTGGGCAGAAGTGGGCATAACCCTTTGCGCTGATTGAATATTTTAGCGTCTCCGATCGTCTAACGTCACGAATGGGAATCGTGACGACGTTGACGGTGACGGCTTTTATGGTGGCCGCATCGGCTAACCCAGAGAAGTGCTTGGTGAATCCGAACGAGGCCGGTCTTCTCGAGTTGCTCATGGCCGGCTACGAACTTCCTCAGGCCGCAGCGCTCGCACATGCGCGACATGCGGCGAAGGCGTCAGCGATCAAGGACGCGACCGGTATCAAAGGAAAGGTGGCCGCGCGCGAGGCGGCCCTCAACTGTGGGGGGCTGTGTGCCGTTGGGCATGGTCGCGCGGATCGGTGGAAGGTACTCGTGTTCGACAAGAAAGGGACGTGCGATCCGAAGCGCCAAGCCCCCAAACTTTTTTCTGAGGCGTTTTCGGCTTGGAAAAACGAGGTGTGTCGACAGCGGCGACTCTGCCGATGCGAGACAAAGAAAGAGTGCGAGAAGCTTCCGAATATCCCGTGCGCCGACGAGAACTGCCCGCCTGTGACGCCGCCGCCGCCGCTAGGGCGCGCGTCGTGGGCGGTCGCATATGGATCGCTCAAATCCGCATGGGGCGAGATGATGGCCGTGCCCGCGCTCGGAAAGTGTTTTCGTGGGCTCGCCGAGTGGTATCTGAAGCCCGCGCCGAAGCCGCCCATTCTCGGGTGTGACGTCGGGACTAAGTGAATTGACTGGGGCGAGATGCACGTGTGTTGAGTCCGCAATGCCATAATCAACTATTCAATTGAATAGTTGATTACGCTCAAAAAAACACGCCTTGCGATTCCTAACGTTGTGACAAGACCGACCTGACGTGGTAGCTTGACGGCCGTGGCTGGTGCGCGCGTTCTTCTGGTCGACGATGATTGGCTCTCGCGGAAAATCTACAGCGATTTTCTCGCCGAGGAAAAACACGAAACCGTGACGGTTGGCTCGGCGCACGAAGCGCTCGAACTGTTGGATCGGCAAACGTTTGATGTTGTCGTGACCGACCTCGTCATGCCCGAGATGGATGGGCTTGAGCTTGTCGACCGTGTGGTTCTCAAGTGTCCAGACGTTTCTATCTTACTGTTGACGGGGCACGCCTCGGTTGATACCGCCGTCGCCGCGCTCAAGTCGGGCGCCCTGGATTACCTCGTCAAACCGGTTTCCGCGGAGACGCTTCGTCTCGCCGTGCGTCGCTCGCTGGAACACGCGCGGCTTCTTCGCGAGAACAAAGACCTTCGGCGCTACCTGAGGCTCTACGAGGCCAGTCAGCGACTGTCGCTCTGCATTGAGTCGGAAAAACTTGGTGGTCTCGCGCTCGACACGATGATGGCCGCGTCTCGCTCGGTTGCAGGGTGGATCGTCGACCCGCGCACGCCGAGCGGACCGCCAGCGGTCGTCCGTGGTTTTTCGGAGGCGGCGCTTCCAGCGCTTGGCGATTTGTCGTCCGAGTTGTTGGCGCTGCCCTTTGGATCCAACGGGATGGTCGTTGAGCCTCGCCCGAGCCATTGGGGTCCCAAGGCAAAATTGCTTGAGGCGTTTGGACGCAGCGTCGTCGCCCGCGGCGACGTGCGGGGCGAAGCGTACAGCTATTTCGTATTACTTGGCGGTCCCAATCAAGACGCTTTGCGCGACGACGAGGTCGCGGACTTGTCGTTCTTGCGAATCCAGATTGGGCGCGCACTTGAGAACGCGGAAAAGCATCTGGGCGCCAAACGCCTCGCGTACCTCGACGATCTGACGAAGCTGTACAACCAAACGTACCTCGAAGTCGTGTTGAACCGCGAAATCGGCCTCGCCACGGCCGATGAGTCGCGCGTTTTCAGCCTTCTCTTCCTCGATCTCGATAACTTCAAGTTGGTCAACGACGAGCACGGGCATTTGAACGGAAGCCGCGTTCTCATCGAGCTCTCCCGCGTGCTGCAGCGGACGGTTCGCGAGTTTGACTTGGTGTTTCGGTTTGGCGGCGACGAATACGTCCTTTACTTGCACGACTGTGGTTCGGGCGGCGCAATGAACGTCGGCAAACGAATTTGCGACCGCATCGCCCGGCACCCGTTCCTTGCGCGTGAGGGGCTCACGGTGTCTTTGACGGCGTCGATTGGCGTCGCGAGTTTTCCCGAGCACGCGAAAACGCGCGAGGATTTGCTGCGCCTCGCGGATCAGGCGATGTACGCCGTCAAGCGCGCCACGCGAAACGGTGTTTATCTCGCGAACACGATTGAGGCTTAACGGCCCACGCGAAGGCCGATGATGGTCACGGGGTCGACGGGTTTTCCGTGTCGCTGAACCGTGAAATGAAGGTGCGGTCCGGTTGAGCGGCCCGTGTTGCCAGCGAGTGCGATGAGAGAGCCGCCCGAAACGCGGTCGCCGGGTTCTACGAAGACGCGCGAAAGATGCAGGTAGTGCGTGCGATAGCCGGCTCCGTGACGGATCGTCACGACGATTCCGCCACCGCCGCGACGACCGGCGCTAACGATGTCACCGGGGGCTGCCGCGAACACGGGATCGCCAATATTCGCCAGCATGTCAACGCCATCGTGGAATCCGAGGCGGTCGCGATCGATGGGATCACGACGGTAGCCGAACGGAACGCCAACCACGGCGTTGTGAAGCGGCCACCGAAACGTGAAAAGCCCGCCCGCGTCTTCACGAATTCGCGCAGACGGGACGCCATCGAATCCGCCCGGGAGCGCGCGGTTCTCGTGCACAGGCCTTTGCGGGATCGCGAGTGACGCTGTTTTTTTGCCCGTGGTTTGGCCCGACTCGAAAAGCGCTTCAAGGGTCGCGCGAATCGCTGCGCGAAGATCGGTGGCGCGTCGTGCGAGGGCCGGTGGAAGTGACCCGTGTCGGCGCTCCGCATCGGCGCGGTTTTCGGCAAGACGGCGTGAGAGGTCGATAAGCGCGACCGTGTCGGCGCGTACTCGGGCGGCGTCGATGAGGCGTTCGCCGCTGTCGAAGAAACCGTTCCAAACACGGACTTCGGCCGGCGACGGACGGGGGGCGAGGGCAGGACCGGCTTCCGGCGCACGGCTTGATTCGGGGCCGATCGCGGCGCAGCAGAGTCCAAGCGTGAGCGCGAAGACGGATGTTCGCGTCATGGGTGCCAGAGTAACACACCGCCCAATGAGGGTTGAGTTTTCCCCAATCCCCGGTTAACCGGTCCGTTCGCTCGTGAGCGTGAGGGTCGACAGGCGCCCGCTTCGGCGCGCCGACGTCCTCGGGTCTGGCCCTCAATCCGTTCGCAAGTCGCTCAAATGAAAACATGGGAATGATGCGCGCCTCTGCGGCGCCCCTGCCGACCCTACGCAAATCCCGGCGGACCGCTTTCCGGAGACGTGTTTTCTGGGCTTGCGGGCGGTACGAAGGTTTCACCCGCAGGGTATCGGCTGACGATCGATCGACCCCCAAGTCTCCTAAGCGACGTTCCAGGAAAACGGCCAGTTTCTGATTGGGCGGGCGGGGCTGGGCAAGCAAAGGCTCGCGTCCGGAGGGGCTGAGGTGTCGAACAGGCGTGGATTTGCCGTGGCCATAGCGCTTGATTGATTCGGCATTTCTCGCATAACGTCAGCCCCGAGGACGTCCGCGAGCCAGAGCGAGCCCAAACCCGACCGCCCCGCGTTGGTCTTGCCCGTTAACCGGGAACCGGGCGGAACAACATTTACTTTGGCGCCGACTGGCGGTATTTTTCGCCGCGCTAACCCAATGACTCTTTTGGAGGTTCGTAAATGAAATTGGCAGCGATTGGCGTTTTTTCGGGGCTGTTTGCGGCGGCCATCGGGGGTGGGTGCAAGAAGGATGGCCCGACCGATGCGGCGTCGCGATCGGGTTCGGCGACAAATCAGGCGGATGCGCGGCTCGCCGCGCGAGGAGGAGGCGATATGGCAACGACCACAGGCGACACGTTTGCGGTGATTGAGACGACAATGGGGACAATCAAGGCGCGGCTGTTCGAGAAAGAGGCGCCCAAGACGGTTGCGAACTTCATTGGGCTCGCGACCGGCACGAAGGAGTGGCGTGACCCGAAATCGGGACAGACGGTGAAGGGCCGGTCGCTTTACGCGGGAACGGTTTTTCATCGCGTGATCGACGGCTTCATGATTCAGGGCGGCGACCCGCTGGGTAATGGAACCGGCGGGCCGGGGTATCGATTTGAAGATGAGTTTCATCCGAACCTGCGCCACTCGAAGTCGGGGATTTTATCGATGGCAAACTCGGGGCCCAACACGAATGGGTCGCAGTTCTTCATCACGCATCGTGCGACGCCGCACCTCGACAACCGGCATTCGGTATTTGGCGAAGTGGTCGAAGGGCTCGATGTCGTCGATAAGATCGCGCGCACCGCGACGGGGCCGAACGACCGGCCAGCGACCGAAGTTGTCCTGAAGGATATTCAAATCAAGCGCAACTGAAATCGATAGATGTCCGACCTTCGTATCTCGACACGCACTGAGGAGGTTGACTTCTCGGTCGTCTTTCGGTTTTTGTCTCATGAGTCGTATTGGGCCAAGGGGATTTCGGAAGCGCGGTTGCGACGTGCCATCGCGAACAGCATTTGCGTGAGCGCGTTTCGCGGTGATGCGCAAGTGGGCTTTGCTCGGGTTGTAACGGATCGTGCGACGTTTGCGTATCTTTGCGACGTTTTTGTCGACGAACGGGAACGTGGCGCGGGCGTGGGGAAGGCGCTTGTCGCGGCGGCAATCGCGCACCCCGATCTGACAGCGCTGCGCCGATGGCTTCTCGCGACGCGGGGGGCGCACGGGCTCTATGCGAAGTTCGGTTTCACGCAGCTGTTGCGGCCGGACGTATTTATGGAGCTGTTCGTTGACGAGCCGTACCGAAAGTTTCTGTTTGGCGAATCGGCCGAACCGGTTCCGTGAATCACGGGCGCTGGAGCGCCGGGTGTCGAAGCGACTCGACGAGGTCGTCGTGGGGGGCGGCGATGACCTCGTGCCCGGCGAGCAGGCCGGAGTCGATCGCCTGGGTGGCGGCGGCGTCCGCAGCTTCGATGTCGTAGAGCGTCCCTGTCAGAACAAAGTAGCCTTTGCCGCCGAGTCCTCGCGCGAGCTGCATCGTGATGAGGGTGACGTTCGCGGCCTTGAGCGCGGCGTCGCAGGCGAGAATCGTCGATGCGACCGACAGCGTTTCGACGATGGCGAGCGATTGGATGGCGGCGGCGTGCGGAGCGTGTTCGAGCGCGGGCGGAATTGCGGCATGGACTTGCGCTAAGAAAACGCTGTCTACCAACGTGTCGCTGGCGGCCATTGTCCCGGCGCGCATCGCTTCATCGACCGACGCGACATCGCCGATGAAGAGCACAAGGAATTTCCCCGGTGTGATCGGGCTCGCACGCACAAGGAGAACAGGCGCTTTCTTTGCGACCGCGTCTGCAACAACGTAACCGCGCGAAACACGCGAGAGTTCGAGTAGGCCAAGCGCTTCGTGCATTTATGCGGCCCTACACAATTCGGAAATACTCTTTAAGCGTGCAGCGGCGCAGGCGGCAGAAACTTCGCGCGTTCGTCAGCCCCTCGCCCGTTGGACTCGCGATTGTGAACGATGTCCACCCTTCGCCACCAAGGCCCAGTCCCGCCAAATTGCAATCGTTCTTAACGAAGATCGACGTGTTGATGGTGCGTGCCATCCGATGCAGCGCCGAGATATCGGTCGAGTACATGACGGCCGTGTGTCCGAAGCCGTGTTCGACGCGTTTTGCCATGGCGATTCCGTCGTCGACGTTTTTCACGCGAACAATCGGCAGCACCGGCATGAGGAGCTCGTGCTGCACGAAGGGATGCGCCTCGTCGACCTCAGCGATCGCCAACCGGCATTCGGACGAAGCGGCCGCGCCGATTTCGCGCAGAATAACGCTCGCGTCTTTCCCGACAAACTTCTTGTTGGGGCCGTGCGCATCGCAAACGATTTTCTCGAGTCGCGCGACGTCGCGTCCTTTAACTTCGATGCAGCCAGCCTCGACGAGCTTCTTCTTGAGCGCATCGGCGACTTCATCAACAACGATGACTTCCTTCTCCGCGGTGCAAAGGATGTTGTTGTCGATCGAAGCCCCCTTAATGATGCCACGCGCTGCGCGGTTTAGGTCGGCCGTATCGTCAACAACCACCGGTGGATTCCCGGGACCCGCGGCGATGACTTTTTTCCCAGACCCCATCGCTTGCTTGACGACCGCAGGGCCTCCCGTCACAACGAGCAGTCGAATCCCAGCATGCTTCATAAGCGCTTGCGCGGATTCAATCGTTGGATTCGCGACGGCCGCGAGCAAATTTGCCGGACCACCCGCGCCAACAATCGCCTCGTTCAAAAGCTGGGTGCACCAAACCGACACGCCCTTTGCGGACGGATGGCAATTAAAAACGACCGAATTGCCACCCGCGATAATCGAGATTCCGTTGTTGATGATCGTCTCCGTCGGATTGGTGGTCGGCGTTACCGATCCGATGACGCCAAACGGCGCGTACTCTTCGAGCGTCAGCCCATCATCGCCCGACTGCACGTGCGCCGGCCGCAGAATCTCGATGCCCGGCGTTTTCGTCGCTGCGAGCCGGTTCTTGGCGACTTTGTCTTCGACGCGCCCAAGCCCCGTCTCCGCCACGGCACGCATCGCGAGGGCGTCGAGGTTATCGAGCGCCGCCTTTCGCATCGCCGCGATGACGGCCGCGCGTTGCTCGAGCGTTTGCTTCACCCATTCGGCTTGCGCCCGCGACGCCGCCTCAACCGCGCCATCCAGCTCGTCGAAAATCCCGCTCTTTCCAGCAGCCGCGCGCCCTGTCGACACCGTCGTTTTCGTGGCCCTGGCGGATTCTCGTGCAGTCGGCAAAACGATCGGCGCCGGTGCGCATCCGCCGCTCATCTTCGGCGTTGGCGCATTTGATTCCGCGGCTGGTCTCAACCGCGCAACAATTTCGTCAACCAACGCCGCAATCTGTTTTTCGTTTAAATCCAAGGACGCCTCGGTAATCGCGTTTCCAAACGGGCTGGCCTCACGTCTCCGACTCCCAGCTCTTAACTCTCAACTGATAACGGTTAACTGTTAACTCTTCCGATACGTCACTTCGCCCGCTGCTTCGAGCGTATCGACAATCGCCATGATGGTGGCATCGACCGGCCGGTCTTTCGTGACCTTCGTCAGCCGCGCTGACGAACCGGCCGCAAACAGCACAACCTCGCCGACGCCGGCACCGACCGCGTCAACCGCCGCGACCGGCGCTCCCGTCGGCATTCCGGCGAGATCGCACGGCCGCACGAGCAAAAACTTGAGCCCCTCGAGCTCCGGTTCCTTTTGCGACGCCACAACCGTCCCCACGACGCGACCCACCAACATGGCTTAACCGTCCGCCCGCCGCGCTACTTCGACTCTTCAGTCGCCTGGGCGCGCCGCCCGAGCGGCAACACCAAGTCGATGTTGACGTGTGGCCGCGGAATGACGTGCACGCTCACGAGCTCGCCAACGCGCTCCGCCCCGCGCGCGCCCGCTTCCGTCGCCGCTTTCACCGCCGCGACATCGCCGCGCACAATCGCCGTCACGAAGCCGCCGCCGATCTTTTCGTATCCGACGAGCTCGACTTTGGCTGCCTTGACCATTGCGTCGGCCGCCTCAACCATGCCCACGAACCCTTTGGTTTCAATCAGTCCCAGTGCTTCCGCCATTTGTTCCTACCTCTTCCTGTCTCAGTGTCTCTGTGCCTCTGTGGTTTCTCTTTTTTCTTATCTTTTACTTTCCCTCGCGCCCCGTCACCGCCTCAAGCGCCGCTTCCGCCGCTCGCTTCGCGCTGTCGATTTCCGATTCCGTCCCCGCGAGGTACATTCGCCCAAACGCCCCGAATGGCCGCACGTCGACGAGCGTGATGTGCGCCGCCTTTTCGGCCTCATTCGCCGCAAGTGACACGTACCCAGCCGGCTCCGTCTCTAAGATGTAGAGCGACTGCCCCGGAATGATCATCGATCCCTGCCGGTTTCGGTTGATGAGTTGGGCCTGGTACGGTTCGACCGCGCGAATGATCTGATTCGACAACATTTTTGGCTTGAGCCGCCCGTCCTCTTTGAGTTCGAGCGCATCGAGAATGGCGCGGCCCGCGGATTTTACTTCGCCCTGATCGTCGTCGTGGATTTCGAGAAGACCGTAAGCGCGTTCAACCACTTGCAACGCGGGCTTTACCTTGGTCGCCTTGAGAGCGACGTCCGTCACGCGGTTAATCGCGATCCCCGGCGCTATCTCAACGAACAGCGAAGCCTGAAACGGGACCGGCAAATACCCTTTCGCCGTCGTCCCAATAAAGCTCGCGAGTTGCGGCTGAAGCGAATCGAGAAATGTGTAAGTTCGAAGCGTGATCATTTTGCGACCTCACTTAAGTACGAAACGGAGTAACACGCCGCTGCCAGCTTTTTCAACACCATATTCCGTTCCGCTGGAGCGTGCCTAAAACTTAGTCAGCTCTTCTTTGCGTGAAGAACCGCGTGCGTTTCGCTTGAAATTCGTGCCTCCTCGACGCGCTGGCGTCGTCGTTCAACGGCGAGCACCACCTTGTCGCGCACGTCTTGAATGTTATCGAAGGGCTTCGTGAGGTAAGTCGATACGCCGATTCGGTACGCCTCTTCGATCGACTCGCTGCTCGGATAACCGGTGATGAGGATGATCTCGATGTCGGCGTCGCGCGCTTTCGCCCGCCGCGACAGCTCGATCCCGTCGATGCCTGGAAGGTTTTTGTCGGTGATGAGAATGTCGAAAAGCCCGTCCGAAAGTTTCGCGTCGCCCTCGGTTCCAGTCGTCGCGGTCGTCACGTCAAACCCGAAATCGGTTAACAGCTCAGACAAAACGGAGCAGATGACCACTTCATCATCGACGACGAGCACGGAAACGGGGCGCTTAGGTTCTTCACCTGCCATTAACATCAGCGTAACAAGAGCGCGATCGAAAGATCAACTCGACGGTCGTCGATAGGTTGGAATCTAGGCGGCGACCGGCGCGCGGTGGTTGACGATGTCGACGGTGCGTGGCGACACATGAAAGTCGAGTGAGGTGCGCGTCCCGAACGCGTCGCCGGCGCTTTGGTAAGGGAACGGCGACGAGCAGCGGAGGCTCACGGCGTCGCACGCGAAGTCGACGATGTCTTTTTGGCAGCGGCCACGCCAGAAGTCGCGCAGGTTCCAGAGCATTTCGCCGACGCCGGTCCACGAGATGCGAAGCTGCATCCTTTGTGGGCGGTCGAGGGCGAACGGGAACATTTTGAAGTTGTAGCCGTAGTAAGGAACGGTTCCCGCGGCCACAATCCACGCGGGTCCGCGATAAAGCACTTCGCCCGCGAGGATCGGATCGCCCACCGGATTTCCATTCACGTCGAGCGCGACCGCCGGTTCGCCGCGGTTAACGACTTCGACTTCGGTTCGGCAGCGTCCGCGCGCTTCTCGCGGGATACTCTTCGAAAGGATCGACGCGGCGAACTTGAAGTGCCGCCCCCAGAACGTGTCTTTTATTTCGAAGTAGTCGTTGATGATCGCGGCGTCGAGGCCGAGGCCGATGAACGGTGAGAGGCGACCTTCTGCTTCAATAAAACTGAGCGGTGTTGCGCATTTGGCGTCGCCCGAACGTAGCGCTTTCAAGTCGTCGGAGGCGGCGCCGGCGCCAACGAGCGACGCAACGGCGTTTCCGGTGCCGAGGCGGAGGACGCCGAGCGTCGGGCACGCGGTCTGTTCCTCGTAGGGGCGAAGTGAATTCTCGGCGTCGATCGATTGAAGCAGGTCGGTCACGAAGTTTGCGACGGTGCCGTCGCCGCCGCCGGTGCAGACGGTTGGGTAGCTGCGGCGCACGATTTCGCGCGTGAAGTCGCGGGCTTCGTCGAGCGAGCGCGAAAGGTAGAGGTCGCCGTCGCCGACGAGGTGGGCGAGCGAACGCGCAACGTTTGGCGTGACCTGTTTCGCGTTGGCGTTCAAGAGGACGGCGATCCGATCGGAGTGCGGCTGAATCAGATGGGGCTGCAGCATGGCTGAAAATACGAGCAAGTGAAGTGCCATGAAAACGGAGCCCGTAGTGCGAAAAGCAGCTAAATAACGCAGTGAATGCGGGTGGTTCACTGTGGGTCTTCAGGACAAAATGCGAACCGCAATAACCAACCGCGCAGTTTATTTCGCGCCTCTTTTGTGGTTCCGTGGAATGTCGGGAACTTTCTCGGCGCTCGATCGTGTAAGAGTGGCGTGGGTCTGTCTCACATGAATAGACTTCGCCGCTTGGAACCAGGGGATGCGCCGGTGGACGAAATCGACGAGGTGACGCTCGCGCGCGCGCGCCGCGGAGATCGGCCGGCCCAAGGCGCCGTGGTTCGATGTTATGAGCGTCGCGTCTTTGCGCTGATTTCGCGAATCTGGGTCGGGCGTGATAAATCGCGAGTCGACGACCTCGCGCAGGAGACGTTCATGAAGGTACTGCGCGGGTTGCCCGGGTTTCAGCCCGGTGGCCTGGCGCGGCTTTCGACATGGGTTTTAACGATTGCGACGCGGGTTGCAATCGACGGGCTTCGGCATGAACGGGTAAGAACGAAGGCGGGAGAGGAATCGGGATCGGGAACGGAGGCGATTGCGGGAGCGAAGGCCCTTGGGGGTGCGCGCGATGGCCTCGCGGCCATCGAAGCGCGGGATGGTTTTCGCCAAATCGAGCGGGCGATGGCGGGGCTCGACGCGGATTTTCGCGCGGCGTTGGTCCTTCGTGCGTTCCATGATCTCGACTACGCGGAGATCGCGGTCGCGCTCGGTGTTGAAGAGGGAACGGTAAAATCGCGCATCGCACGGGCGCGCGCGGCGTTGCGCGCGGCGCTTGGAGAGGAGGGGCCATGAGCGAAACGCCGAATCGAGTCGATGAATTCAGCGCGAGAGAGCGGGCGGCCCTCGACGCGTGGCCGGTTCTATCGCCCTCGTCCGATTTCGCGGGTCGCGTGATGGGGCGCGTCGAACGCGAGAAGATCGAAGTGGAACCCGATCGCCGTCGCAACGTTCGCGGGCGTCGCGTGGTTGCGGGAGCTTTCGCGGCGGCGGCGATGATCGCGGCGGCGGTTGCGGTCGTCGTGCTAGTGCCCGGGGAAAGCGTTGGGCGGCGAGAGGTGTTCGTTCGTGAAACGATTTCGATCGGCGACAGGGTGGTTGCAGTTGCGGAACCGAACGCAACACTGGAATGGCGACTAAATGCGCGTGGTGTAGGCGAAGTTGTGCAATCGCGCGGCAACATTTTTTATCGCGTCGGGAAGGGGGGCGATTTCGTGGTTCGAACGCCTGCGGGAACCGTTCATGTGGTTGGAACGTGTTTCCGTGTGGAGGTAAACGAAATGACGAATCGCAAAGCAACCCTCACGGGCGCGTCGGTCGGCGCGGTCTTGGCGGCAACGGTGATCGTGACGCTCTATGAAGGGCGCGTGACGGCGACGACGAATCGGGGCGCGGTGACGCTGGAGGCGGGGCAATCGGCGGTTCTTGCGAGTGACAAGGCGCCGAGCGTGTTGGCGGCGGCGGGTTCGGGCGCGGGGGCGAGATTGGGCGCGGGCGCGGTTGCGGAAGCGGGTGCTGGAGCCGGTGCGGGAGCGGGAGCCGCTGCTGTTGTGGATGGAGGGGCTGCGGCGCTGCGCGAGAAGAAACTGGTCGCCGAGATCGCCAAGCTGCAGCGCGAGATCGAGGCGATCAAGGCGGGGGGCGAATCGGCGCTTGAAAAGCAGAAACTCAAACGAAAGTCATATGACTTGCCGAAGGAAGAGCTGCTCGAAATGGCGAAAAAGTGCGAGCTGCGGTGGGATGTCCCGTCGTACCATCGCAGGGAGCCGACCAAGTTTTCAAAGAAAGACGCCGAGCGATTAGGGATTCGCGACCATGAGCGTGCGGCGATCGACGACGTCTTTAAAAAGGCGCACGAGCGAACTTGGAGCGAAATCGAAAAAATCTATCGTGACCTCACGGACGGCGGCGAAGGTCATGTCAATGCGGCGGTCATGCAGCAGGTGATCGAGTCGCGCGCGGATCCCGAGGAGGTTCGGCGCGTCTACCATAAGCTCGCGCAAGAGCGCGCTGGGCTCGCGGTACCACCACAAGATTCGTCGCAAGCGCCACCCTATGAACGGCTGATGCGGTTCGTGACATCGCTTGGCGATGCGGTCGAGCGCGAAATCGGCGAGCGGATCGGACCCGACCTCGCGAAAGAGGCACGCGGCGCGCAAGATGGCTGGGGGAGTCGGTCGAGTTCCAGCAATCGGTGTCCCGACGCCAAAGAGCGATAGTCGCCTCACTCCTCTTCAGGTTCGCGGGGGTCGAGGGAGTCGCCGAGGTGCGTCGCGTCGCTTTGGGCCTCGTCACCGTCGATGTCGGCCCGGACGGGGAGCGCGTCGAACGGATTGATACCAAAAGGGATGGAGACTTGAGAGTCGGGCGATTTGTCGCCAGTGTCTGGGCCGACCGGTGCGGGCGCATTTTTCGCGACCCACGCGGCGACCGCGGGGCGGAGCACTGTTTCGACGAGGCGGGTCGAGGCGATCGGGTCGAGTGCCTTTTTGCCGAGAGCGGTCAAGAGGGCGGCGGCCATGTCGGGGGGTGTTTGAAAGCGGTCGGTGACGTTGGTCGCGATGGCGCGTGCGAGGAAGGTTGCGAAGGCGGGCGACAGGTCGCGGCGAGCCGTGCGCGGCGCGGTGAATTTACCGGCGAGGATGGCGTCCATGAGGCGAAGCCCGTCGAGTCCGGCGTACGGGCGGCGGAGCGTCGCGATTTCGTAAAGGACGATGCCGAGTGCGTAGAGGTCGGCTCGGCCGTCGAGCGGTTCGCCACGAATTTGTTCGGGCGACATGTAGGCGAATTTCCCTTTGAGCGCGCCGATGCGCGTTGACTGAGTGCGCCCGCGGATTTTTGCGACGCCGAAGTCGATGATCTTCGCGGTCCCTGAGAGCGAAACGACAATGTTTTGCGGGCTCACGTCGCGGTGAACGAGCCCATGCGATCTCTTGCCGTCCGCGAGGCTTGTGCGAACGCGGTGCGCGTAGTCGAGCCCCGCGAGGACGTCGAGGCCGATGCAGACGGCGATGGCTTCGCTCGGCTTCTTGTCTTTGGCGCGGCTTCGGTCGAGGAGCTGTCGAAGATCGTGGCCATCAACATATTCGAGCACAAGAACAAAGGTGTCGCCGTCGCGTTCCGTACCGATGAAGCGGACGATGTTTGGGTGCGCGAGGCTCGCGACGATTTCAGCTTCGCGCGCGAACATTTTCACGACCGTGGCGTCGGCCGTGAGGTGCGGATGGAGGCGCTTCAAGACGACACGGCGCGGAGGGGATTCGCGCAGGTCGTCGGCGAGAAAAAGCTCTCCCATGCCACCAACGCCGACGCGCCGCAGGATTTTGAAATGGCGCCATGTCGTCGCGGAGCGCTGTGCTGTTGGTGGCGCCGTCACCCTCTGTCGGGCCCTATGCGAAGTCGACCCTCATCCGGTACGCTCGACATCCAAGGATGCAAAATGCAGAAACAAAACACGTTGTCGATATCTTACGGCGCGCGGGGCTCGCTGCAAAGAAGCGTTTCAGTCAGAGTTTCTTGATTGATGCGGGCGCGGCGCGGGAAATTGTTGGGGCGGTGCCAGATGCGGCGCGCGTCATCGTGGAGATCGGCGCGGGGACGGGGGCGCTGACCGGGCTCTTGGCCGAGGCGGGGCGTCGCGTCGTTGCGATAGAGATCGACCGCGGGCTGGCCGCGCATTTGCGCCAGGCGTTTCGCGGGCGAACGGAAATCGAAATTGTCGAGGCGGACGCGCTCAAGTTCGATTTTCGTGCCGCGGCGAGCGACGGGCCGATGGCCGTGGTTGGCAATTTGCCGTACGCCATCACGACGCCACTGCTAGAGTGCGTGCTTGAAGCGATGCCGCCAATTGCGGGCGCGGTGATCATGGTGCAGCGGGAAGTCGCGGCGCGAATGATCGCCGGGCCGGGGTCGAAAACCTACGGCGCGCTTTCTCTTTTTGTGCAGTCGTACGTGACCGTCGAACGCGTCTTGGAACTTTCGCCGCGCGCGTTTTTTCCGCGGCCGAATGTGGCGTCAACCGTGCTTCGATTGGCACCGGTCGCGTCGCCGGTCGTTTCGCCCGAGTTGCGCACGGCGTTTCGGGCGGTCGTTCGAGACGCTTTCAATCATCGGCGAAAGATGTTGCGAAACACGTTCGCGCCCGAGCAGCTTGTGGACGCGGGAATCGACGGCACGCGCCGCGCCGAGACGCTGTCGGTCGCGGACTTCGTGAGGCTCGCGCGGGCGACGCCCGGGCCGTAGGCACGCGATTTTCCTTGACGTGCACCGCGCGCGAGGCGTTTAAGGGAGCCTCTGATGCGCCGATTCTTTAAGACAGCCGAAGGGAGTACCGCACAGCTTATTCAGCTTTGCGCAGGGTACTTTTTCTTTTACATCGTGACGGGCATCACCGTGAAGTATTTCACGGACGTGCGTGCCGGTTTCCCCGCCATGCACGACATGGAATTTCTCGTTTACAGCACCGTCGGCGGAAGCGTGATCTGCCTCGGCGTCGCGATTGGGCTTCGCTGGTATCGGCTCAAGTCGAACGCGACGATGGCGCTCGGCCGACTGCGGTTGCCGCGCGAGCTGCTCTACATCATCCCGTCGGGCGTATGCACGGCGGTCATCATTCCGACGACGACGCTTAACTACATGCTGTTGCCGTCGGTGATGGTCGCGATGGTCATCACGCGCGGCAGCGTCATCGTCATCAGCCGCGCCGTCGACGCAATTCAAATTGCGCAAGGCATTCTCAAGAAGCGCGTCTATTGGGAGGAGAATATCGCGGTTGTCTTTGCGCTCTGCGCGGTCGGCGTGAATATTTTCTGGTCGACCAACAAGAGCGATCGCCCGTCGCTCTTCGAGTCGGCGCCCGCGATGATTAACCTCGGCGCGTACGTCATCGCGTACATGGTGCGCATCTACATCATGAACTATTACAAGAATACGCGTGGCCGAGGCGTGCCGCTCGACAACAAGGGATTCTTCGCGCTCGAGCAAATCGCCGCGTCGTTCGCGATGGTCGCCATCGGGTTGGCGTTTTTCAATGCGACGTCGTGGTTCGGCGTCGAGGCGAGGCCGGTCGCTGTCTTCCGCGCGGCGATTGAAACGCCGAAGCCCGACTGGACGGGTGCCGTGCTGGCCGGTAGTGCGTACGGCATGGTGGCGTTTTTCTCGGTTTTCATTTTTATGTTCAAAGGGCGAACGGCGACATTCGCGGGGCTCGTTAATCGACTGACGTCGCTTGTGGCTGGGACCGCAGCGACGCTTGCGTATTGGGTGTTTTGGGGCGGCAAGGCGCCGAAAACCGAAGACTGGGTCGCGCTCGGGTTTATTTTGGTTGCAGTCGGGTTCCTGACACGCGCCGAGAAAAAGCGCACGGCGGAAATGGTCGCGGCGCACGAAATCGGCGACAAGGATGATGAGTGAAAGAAGACAGTCCTGATTGTTGCCGCACGTTTCGCCCGATCGTAATATGGATCGGTAAGTGGTGACTCCCGTAACCGACGACCTGCTTCGCGAAATGGCCTCCTCATTGGCGCGCGAGGTGTCCCCAGAGGCAATCGTTCTTTTCGGCTCGCACGCGACGGGCGGCGCCCGCCCCGATTCGGACGTCGATCTGCTCGTCATCGAGTCGGCGCCATTCGGTTCGGGCCGTGACCGGCGGGCCGAGCTGACTCGACTCTGGCGCGCGCTTGCGCGTTTCGCGGTGGCGAAAGATATCCTCGTGTACAGCCGCGCGGAGATCGAACGCTGGCGACACTCGCGCAATCACATCATCGGCCGCTCCTTGAGGGAGGGGAAAGTGCTCTATGGCCGACCGTGAAGAGGCCGCAAGGCTGCTGTCGGCCGCGGAGCACGACTTGCGCGCGATCGTCGGTGAATGACGGTGGCGCAAGGGCGAGCTTGAACGGAGTGTTGATTCGTGGGGATAATCGGGGTCGTGATGTTTCGAAACGTCGCAGTGGGAATTGCCGGCACGTCTCTCGCCCTGGCGTCTTTAGCGGATCATGGGTTTGCCGCGGATGAGAGAACCGAAATAGAACAGTTTATCGAGGCGTGGCGAAAGGCGTGGGAAGCGACGCCGAAGGATGGCGTCGAGCCGATGCGGCGGTTTTATCACCCGAAGTTTGTGAAGCTCGACAAGCGGCGAAACCGAGAGCAGCTTCTGAAGCGGCTCAAGGTGCAGGCATCCACGGCGAAGGAGATTCGCGTCACGCTTTCGAATGTGAAGATCGGCAAGCCGTCGAAGGGGCGTCTTCCACGAGTGACCGTGAAGTTTCGGCAGGAGTACGACATCGAGAACTACCACGAAGAGGGCGAAAAGACGTTGGTGCTCCAGCACGAGAACGGCGCATGGAACATTCTCAAGGAGAATTTCGTCGAGGACGGGTCGCTCTTGTTGGCACTAAAAGCGTGGATCGTTAAGCAAGATATGTTGATCGCCAAAGACCAGAAATGGTTCTCAGTGCAGATATCCTGGAGTGGTTTCGAGGCAGAGGGTGGCAGTTGCGAGAGGCTAATCTATAACTTCAAGAAAATTCTGCGCGAATCTGCGAGTCGAATTCGCATTTGGACAAGAGGAGGTTGGAGAGCCCACGACTGCCACGACAGTTCGGACCTCGAAGATGCGGTTTGGTTCGCCACGCGCGACGTACGCGGCAACTGGGCGTTCGACGTGAAGTTCCCGTTCGAGCTCGATGAGGTGACAAAGAGTCGAAATAGCGGTGGCCGCGGCGCCGCACGGGACTGACAAATGATATCTCTGTGCTTCCGCACTCTGTGAGTTCTGTGACTCTGTTGTGCATGTTTTCTTCGTATGGAGGGTGACGACGTGGACACATTGAAGACCGTTTTGCTGTTGGCGCTGCCGGCGTCGGGGAAGTCGGAGGTGCGGCGGTACTTGGCGCACGTCGACAAGGACGTGTGCCGGCGCGACTTTCACATGGGCGAGACGGTGCAGCTCGATGACTTTCCGTATGTCCATATGATGCGGCGAATTGACGACGAGCTTGTGGCGGCAGGCAGTGAGCGGGTTTTTTTCAAGGCGGGCGACAAACCGTTTCAGGATGCGCGCGATTGGGGAACGCTCATCGAACTTGTGAACGAAGACCACGCGGATCTCATGGCGAGGCTCGTTGAGAAGCCACAGCTTGCGGCCGAGCTGCTGATGGACCGAATCGACAACGCGTCGCAGGAAGTCGGTTTGCCGCCGCGTCTCGACAAGGTAAAGCCCGAGCTGCGTGCGAAGGTCGTTGCGAAGATTGAAGAGGAAGCGCGGACGATGCTGGCGGAGAAGCATGCAAACTATCCGGCAACGCTCGACGGGAAAACGCTCGTCGTCGAGTTCGCGCGGGGTGGTCCCGATGGCGCGAAGATGCCGCTCGTCGCGCCGCTCGGCTATCGTTATTCGCTCGGGCGCCTTTCGGATGCGCTCCTTAAGGACGCGGTCATTCTTTATGTGTGGGTCACGCCCGCGGAGTCGCGCCGAAAGAACGCCGCGCGCACCGACCCGAACGACCCCGGCTCCATCCTTCACCACGGCGTGCCGACCGACGTGATGCTCGGCGACTATGGCTGCGATGACATGGACTGGCTCGAAGCGAACGCGCGAACCAAAGGTGCCGTGACCGTCGAAACGAAACGCCGAACCTACGACGTCCCGATCGCGCGCTTCGACAATCGCGTCGACAAGACGTCGTTTTTGCGCGACGACCCCGCGCGCTGGGCACCGGTGAGCGTGAAGGCCGTGCATGATGGCCTCAGTTCCGCACTCACGTCGCTCGTGGCGTCGCGTAACGACAGCCATTAGAACGGAACGCTAACCGTGATGCTGCGGGGAATCAGTGATGGGTGTTGAATGGCAAGCAGTGCTTGGTCTGCTCATACCCACTGGGTTCATTTTCTGGTTCGTGTTCCGCGTTGCAAGGTGGGACCGGGCGGCCGGGGACCGGGCGGCGCTCGCGAAACTTCCCGCGCTTATCCGAAGCCTGGTGGCGAGGGGTTAGGTCAGCCGACGGGTCCTGGAAGGCCGAGATCGCGGGCATCGAGACGACAATCGTTGTCGAAACTGCGTTTCCATTCGATTCGACGAACGGACTCGGCAAGAGCATCGTTTGGTTTGAATGGTCGAGTGGTCTCTGGCTGCGCGTCGTCCCCGATGGGCTTGCGTCGAAGGTTAGGAAGCTCTTCGGCACCCAGGACATCGAGACGGGCGACACGGGTTTTGATCGGTTGTTTCTGATTCAGGGGAAACCCGAGGAGCGAGTGAAGTCGATCCTCAGCGCGGAAACACGACGAATCATCGCGGAGATGTCCACCTTCAATCCCGAGGCGGTCAGTCTGGACCTCACGCCGAGGCAGTTTGTTGTGTCGATCGGCATGAACGTGGCGTCGAGCAAGGATTTTTTCAGGCGCTTCTTGACGCTTGTTGGGGAACTCTTCCTGCGTGTTCGCTCCCAGACCGCTGAAATGATGACCTCTCTTGGGACGACCATGTTGTCCAACGAAGGAATCTGTCTCGTATGTGGAGGGCCGTTTGCGGACGCTGCGATCGCGTGCCCCAAATGTCGGACCCCGCACCACCAGGACTGCTGGACCTATTTCGGTGGTTGTGCGGTCTATGCGTGCGGCTCGCGCCAAGTGCTCCCGGGCTGCGGACCCGGTGCTCAACGTCCGCGCAGAGGGCGTCCGAAATGGTGAACGTGGGGTGACCACGACGGCGAGGAACTAGCCAGGGCGCGGTTGCGATCGTTCCTGGCTCGACGTACTCTTAGACGTAGTATTGGAGGTCCTTCCATGGCGAAGGTTTCGAACATTGTTCCCATCACCGATTTGCGACAGGACGCCGCGGCGGTTCTTCGGAAGGTGCGGGCCCAGCGCGAGCCATTCATTATCACGCAACGCGGGCGGCCGGCTGCGGTCGTGGTCAGCGTGGCCGAGTTTGAGCGTCATGAAGAGGAGCGCGAGATCCTCCGACTTTTGGTGCAGGGCGACCGGGAGATAGCCCGTGGGAAGGGGCACGATCTCGACGCCGTGTTTCGCGAGGCCGATGCACTTCTGAAACGCGATTGACTGTGCGCATTCAGTTCACGCCTTCGGGACGCGATCAGTTCCTTCGCGCGATCCGCTTCATTCATGATGAGAATCCGAGCGCGGCCCTTCACTTCCGAAAGAAAGCGGAGGTGCGGCTGCGGCGGCTTGCCCGCTTTCCGGCTATGGGGCGCCGACTTCCTGAGTTCCCCGACATTCCTTACCGGGAGTTGGTCATTCCGCCGTATCGCTTCTTCTATCGCAGGGTCCGCTCGACCGTGTGGGTGGTCGGGGTTTGGCATGGCGCACAGCTTCCAGACAAACCGGGCAGTGCCACGGATCTGTGAGCACAAACTGCGAACGCGGCGCGCTATTTTGCGTCGCGGTGCGTTGAGCGCGGGAGTCGGTCGAGCTTAAAGATCGTCGTGAACTCCTTGTTCACGCTGATCCAGAGGCGTCCCGAGATGATGGCGTTTGTGAGCGCCTCCTTGAACGTCATCCATTCGACAAGAAGTTTCGGATCTTCGCACACCATCACGAAGTCGGGGGTAAGCCCTTTCGGCAGCCCCTCGCTCGCTGCGAGTTTCCCGTCGTCGATGAGCATCGACAAGTTGCCGCCCGCCGTTTTGACCGCGACCGAGCGCTTCCATCCCGCGAGGTTGTGCTGCGCGCGCGGGCTCTTCTCGACGCCGGCCGCGAGCGCCGTGAGCATCTTGAGCGCCTCGGCGAACGAAGCCTTGTGCGCCGCGGTTCCGGCCGCGAGTTTCGGCTCATCCGGCGCTGAAAAATCGAGGTCGCTCTCCATGAGCGGCGACTTCGCGATTTGCGCGGGCGATAGTTCGCTTTGCGGCACCGCGAAGATGTCGGTCGGCTTTCCGATCCGCTCGTTTCGAAAAACAACTTTCACCGGCGTCCCCTTCTTAAAGACAAACGGCGTCAGCACGCCCTTCGTCGTGAAAACATGGATGGGGAGCGCCGTCTCAACGCCCTTCAAAACCACGCGCCCGCGTCCAAACGGCACCCACGACTGGAACAGCGAGTGCGCGAAGTACGTCACAGGCGGCGTCGTGTTCATCACGCCCGTGTCGCCCACCTCGACTTCCTTCATCTCCGCGAAATCGCAATCGGGGCACATCAGCTCAAACGGCGGCACGCGCGTTGAGTTGCACTTCGGGCAGTGCATCCCGTAAATCTTTTTCTCGTCGCGAAGCCCGAGAAAATATTTCGAGAATTCGCCCTTCGTCCGCTTGTAAAACGTGAACATCGCCTCGTTCGTCTGCAGGTATTTTTGCCCGCCGCGCTCGACGATCTCCGACTCGACGTTCGGATTCATATGTTCAGGAATGACTTTTTTCATAACTATCTCCTTTCGATCCATCCGCTCGCCGTTAATCCTGCTCAAACACCATCGCGACGCCGTACTGCGATACGGTCGATCCCGTGCCGTGAACCAGCCCGCGCTTGAATCCGCGACTCAGCATTTCGCGCCGCGCACTCCACGTCGAAAAAATATTCGACCCGCCGACGAAGTGCCCGCCGAACGTGAGGCCGCCCGACGGATTCACGAGCACTTTCCCGCCCGGCGTCATGATGCCCTCTTCGACGAGCGCGTCGGTCTGCCCGACCGGCACGAAACCCATTTCGCCCATCGTGATTTGAAGCTGCTTCACGAACGCGTCGTGGAGCTCGACCACCTGGATGTCCTTGACCGGGTCCTTGACGCCCGCCATTTCGTACGCTTTGTGCGACGAGATGTGATCCGACCAGATGCGCCCCATATCCTTGTGCCGCCTGTAATCCGGCCCCGCGACGCTGTGTTCGTTCGACGCGCCGACACCCGAAATCCAGATGGGCGCCTTCCCGCTGTTCTTGCAAATCGCCCGCGTCGTTTCCTCGGACGCGAACAGCACCGCGCCCGCGCCTTCGGTGTAAACGCACATCTCGAGCAGCTTGAACGGGTAAACGACGTAGCGCGAATTGAACGCCATTTCCGCCGTCACCGTTTCGTCGCGTCGCTGCGCAAATTCGTTGTGCTTCGCCTGCGCGCAAAGGATTTCCGCGATCTTCGCCGACACCGCGGGTTTCAAGTCGTTCGGGTAACTGTCCATATAGCCGAGCACCACCTCGGCGTAGCTGTCCGAGGCCGTCCAGCCGAGCTCGCGCTCGAAAAACGTGTCGCCCGACCAGCCGATCGTTTTGATGACTTCGGGCGTTTCCGTCATCGATTCGAAATCGAAACAATCGGTCGCCTTCTCGACGCCGAGCACGAGCACTTTGTCGTAAAGCCCGCTCGCGACCCATGTGTACGCCGCGAGCATCGCGTAGGCGCCCGTTGCGCCGCCGTTTGTGACGCGCATGCCGGGTTTATTCGTTAAGCCGATGATCCCCTGGAGCGGGTGCTCGGGGATCGCGGACATCTCGAAGATGTCGTTGTAGATGCCGAACACGACGGCGTCGACGTCCTTGATGCTCATCGCCGCGTCTTTCATGCACTCTTTCACGGCCATCTGCGAGAGGCCGTAATAGGTTCGCTCGACCCAGCGGCTTTTGCACGGGGTGATCCCCGCGCCCACGATGCCGACTTTCTTCATGTGACACCTCCTCGCGCGACGAAACTCTCGTCACGGCGCGGAATTCGGGTAACACGAGCCCCGCGCACCGGTCAACGCGCGCGCGCTACCGATACCAGATCGTGTAACCCGCATCCGGGAAACCTGCCGGGCAAACGCCGGCATCGAAAACGATCCCGATGGAACTTGGCGACAAAACCTTTAGGTACGCAAACCGCGTGGAGTCGGCGTAACAAGCCTCCGTCGTAACGGTGGCTGGGTCACCGGCGTCTGCGGCGCCGATGGTTTGGTCTCCAAGTCCTGCGATGAGAACGGATTTGTCACAGTCCGCTGTAACGGCGATCCGGTCACCAAAGGTCCCACCGTCAGGAGCCAAGAACCACGCCCCTGCGAGCGAGCCCGCGACGTCTTGCGATGCGCTGCGACAGCTGCCGCAACCGCCGGCGGCCATACCAAACATTCCGAACTTCACGTAAAACGCCGCCTTGGTCGCCGCCTCGTAATAGTCGTACGGGCAGTCCGAGTTCAAGTAGTTGGTCCCGCCCGACCATTCGTAGCGCGCGTTGTTGCCGAAGACGTTGACTTTGGCGGTGTTGTAAACGCCGTGGTCAAACGACCATACCGTTGTGGTCGCGATGAGGTCGCCCGCGTCGACGTAAAAAGGAGCCGTTGGCGACGCCCCCGCCGTCGTTAATCCCGCGTCTTGGGGCCCGACCGCGCGAATCGCGGCGATCGGATCGCTCACGTGGTCAAGTCGGAAGCGCACGGCGCAGTTGACCTGAAACTCGAGCAGGTATTGGTTGAGCCCGCCTTCATTATAATAAGCGATCGACGTGAGCGCGGCGGCGATGGGTGCGTAGATCGCGCGCGAACCGCCGTCACTCCACTGGAGAAAGGTATGCGGCTTGATTTCGTTGCCGCTTACCGAACCGAGCGGGACAATTCGGTCAAGGAGCGCCGGGTCGGTGATTGGGACTGTGAACATCGTTGTCCCCGCGTCACATGCGGGACCAGCATCGATGATGGCGCCGTCTCCACCGTCCATGGCTCCCGCGTCGACTCCCCCGGCGTCCGACGCTCCGCCCGCATCGGTGACCCCCGCGTCGGCGCCGACGGTCGCGTCGTGGTTCTCACGGCATGACGTTGCGAGCGTGACGGCGGCACACATTGTTGCGAGCAGAATCCGCTTGCCCATTCAACCTCCGGTCGAGTTTCTTTCTTAATAGTTCGGGACGGTCGACTTCTCAAGCGGCCGCTTTTCATTCGCGCGTTCGCGTGCTTCGATTCGCCGTCATGAAAACACGAGATTGGATCGCGCTCGACCGCGCGCACGTTTGGCACCCGTTCACGCAGATGCAGGACTGGTGCGCGCCCGACGACGACCCGCTCGTCATTGAGCGCGCTGAAGGGTGCACGCTCATCGACTCCGACGGGCGACGCTACATCGATGGCGTGTCGTCGCTGTGGGTTAATGTTCATGGGCATCGGCGCCGTGAAATCGACGACGCGATTCGCGCGCAGCTTGACCGCGTTGCGCACACGACGCTTCTCGGTCTTGCGAGTCCGCCGTCGATTGCGCTTGCGGAGCGGCTTTCGCGACTCACGGGGCTCCCGCGCGTTTTTTACTCCGACTCGGGATCGACGGCCGTCGAGGTCGCGCTGAAGATCGCGTTTCAGCATTGGCAGAACCGCGGCGAGCGGCAGCGCACGAAGTTCGTCGCGCTCACGGATGCGTACCACGGCGACACCGTCGGCGCGGTGAGTGTCGGCGGCATCGATCTCTTTCACGAGATTTTTGATCCGCTGCTTTTCAATGCGCTGCGCGTCAGCGTATCGGAGGGCGTGGCCGGGTTCGCGCGCGTGCTTGACGCACATCCGGGTGAAGTCGCGGCCGTCATCGTCGAGCCGCTGGTTCAAGGCGCGGCCGGGATGCTCATGCAGCCACCGGGTTATCTCGCGGCGGTGCGCGAGGTGACGAAGGAGCGCGGTGTTTTACTCATTGCGGACGAAGTCGCAACCGGCGTTGGCCGAACGGGAAAGATGTTTGCGTGCGAGCACGAACGCGTTCGCCCCGACTTGATGGCCGTCGCAAAAGGGCTAACGGGCGGTTATCTCCCGCTTGCTGCCACGCTCGCAACCGACGAGGTGTACGCCGCTTTCCTCGGTGAATACGCGGCGAAGCGCACTTTTTTTCACGGCCACACCTACACGGGAAACCCGCTTTCGTGCGCGGCGGCTCTCGCCAACCTCGACCTTTTCGAGAGCGAACGAACACTCGACGCGTTGCAACCCAAGATCGCGCGCCTTCGTGAGCTGCTCGCGCCGCTCGCCACGCACCCGCACGTTGGCACCATCCGTCAGTGTGGTTTCATGGTGGGCATCGAGCTTGTGCGGGTGCGTAACCCTGTCGTGCCGTATGATTGGGAAGACCGCGCGGGCGCTCGTGTTTGTCGCCGCGCCCGGGACCTTGGTGCCGTGCTTCGACCACTCGGCAGTGTCGTTGTTCTCATGCCGCCCCTCGCGATTTCGCGCGACGACCTCGATCGGCTCGTTGCGATCGTTCACGGCGCGCTGCCGGTTCTCGACGAATAAGGCGCGGATGCGGGTGCGCGAGCGGTCGCGAAGGCTTACGGCACGAAACCAGCGACGGGACGCGGAATTCCTGGGAAGACACCGGTCGCGGTGCCGTTCCAGTCGGGGCCCACGCAAACGACGCCGCCTGCGTTCGTCACGGCGCACAAAACCGGATCCGACGTGCCCGGTGATGCGGCGATCGACGCGATGCCACTCGTGAGGCCCGGGTAGTCGGTTGCCGAGGTCCAGTAACTTGGAAGCGCGGCGGCGCCGCCGTACGTGATCGAATAGTTGTAGCCCCAACACTTGACGCCGCCCGCGTCCGTTCGCGCGCAGGCTCGGTGGGCACCGAGCGCGAGCGACGTAACCACCGACGAGAGACCAATCACCCAGACCGGCGTCCGCTGGGCGTAGCCGGACGTCGCGCCGTTCCCCAGGCGACCGTATAATCCCAAGCCCCAGCATTTCATTCCGCCCGCCGTCAATGCGGCGCACGCGTAGTCGGGATGGGTGGCCACAAAACTGACACCCGACGTGAGATCTTTGACATCCACGGGCACCGAACTTGAGGCGCTCGTCGAGCCGCTTCCCAGTTGGCCATAGCGGTTGTACCCCCAACACTTGGCGCCTCCCGCCGTCGTCACCGCGCAGGAAAAGTTTCCGCTCGCGGAAATCGATTTCACGCCCGACGTCAACCCCACAACGTCGACAAGCACCGCTGAATAAAGTGTCGAGCTGTTTCCGAGCTGTCCGTAATAGCCCTGGCCGCGACACTTGACGCCGTTCGTACTCGTCAGGACGCATTGATGCTGCTGGCCCACCGCGAGCTGACGGTGCCCGCTCCCAAGGGCCGCTACGGTATTCGGCGTCGACCCGTACGTGCTATTGCCCCACGTCATCGATGATCCGTCGTCCTTAAGCGCGAATCCGGCTGTCGTCGTCATCGACAACGACGCGACCCCCGACGAAAGTCCGACCGCATCGACGGCACGCGCGCGCAACGTCGTCGTGCCATCGCCGACCTCGCCGTAACGATTGGCGCCCCAGCACTTGACGGCGCCTGTCGATGTTCGCGCGCACCCGAAGTCGCCACCGAGCGCCACCTCCGCGATTCCCGTCGCGGGCAATGCCGTCACCACGGCCGGAACGAGTCGCTCGACCAATGTCCCGTCGCCGAGAGTACCGTGGTAGTTGTGCCCCCAACACTGCGGCGATCCGTTCTCGGTTATGGCGCACGATGTGTAGGCCCCGAGGGCCAGCGCCACGCTCTTCTCGGTCAGCGCGGACGCCGGACGTGGTATCGACGAGTAGCTCGACGTGCGATTTCCATAGCCACGTTGTCCGTAGGTGTTATCACCCCACGTCACGACTGAACCATCCTGCTTGATCGCCGCCATGTCTTGGTACCCGCCACACGCGAGCGCCACAATGCCGGATGCAAGGGCGGGGACGGCGACCGGCGTTGCCCCAAACCCGCTGCCCCAGCACTTAACCGCACCGGTCGAAAGAAGCGCGCACGTTTGGACGTACGCCATCGCCACCGAGACGACGCCGCTCGAAAGACCAACGACATCCGCCGGCGCACGGACAGGGGACGCGTATGACCCGTCTCCAACCTGTCCGTAGGAGTTGTAGCCCCAGCACTTCAATCCGCCCGTCGTCGTGATCGCGCATGTGGTGTAAGGGCCAGCCGCGATTGCCGCGACGTCCGACGTGAGACCCGAAACATCTTGGGGACTGTAGGTATAAGTGTTAGGGCCTGCAGCCTGTCCGAAGGCGTTGTAGCCCCAACACTTGACGCCGCCCGTCGCCTCGATGAGCGCGCACGAGTGGTACGATCCGGTCGTGATCGCCGTGACGCCCGATGTGAGACCGATGACGTCGGTCGGAACAAACTTTGACCCCGAGCCACCATGTCCAAGCGCGCCGTAACCGCCTTGGCCCCAGCACTTTGCGCCCTTCGCGGTCGTGAGCGCGCACGTGTGCAAATACCCGGCGGCGACGTCGGTCGCGCCACCCGACTCGAAGCCTTTTGCCGCGACCGGTGTGGGCGAACGCGCCGACGAATTGTTTCCCAATTGACCGGTCCCGTTTCCGCCCCAGCAGCGAAGCGCTTTTTGGCTCGTGACCGTGCAGGCATGGAGATACCCCACGGCGAGGATGCGTGACGTCTTGGGGAACGTCGAGTAGGTCGCCTTTGTCGATGAACAGGCGGACGTGTTGCCGGCAGCGTCGGTCGCTGTGGCGGTGTATGTGGTTACCTGATTCGCGGCGGCGACGACTGCGATCCCCGACGCGGCGAAGTCGGCTGCGGTGCCCGTGGCGACTGCGGCACCAGAGCACGTCGCGTTCGCGTAAATGAGCACGATGGTATCGGCGTCGGCGGTGCCAAGAATGTGTGGCGCGAGATTGCTCGACGGAGACGCCGGGTTCGTGCCGGTCATGACCGGCGCCGCGGGTGGCGTCGAGTCTTCGATGTAAGTTGCGCTTGTCGTTGAGCAGGGCGACATGAGAGTGCCGAGCGTGGCTTGGGCGAAAAACGTCGTCGTCGTGTTGTCACCAACCGAAACGGCGATACCGCCCGCGCCAAACGCCGATGCGGTTCCGGTGGCGACCGGGGCGTCGCTGCACGTGGAGTTCGTGAAGATGCGCACCGTTGTTCCAAACTGCGCGGCGCCGCGGACGGCCGGGCTGTTGTTGTTTGCCGGGCCGATGGGGGATATGCCCAAAACCATCGGCATGGGAGGCGCGTTCGTTGGTTGCGGCGTTACGAAGTGCGTCGTGACCCGGGTTTCAAGCGCACCGTCCGACGCAAGAAATACGATCATGACGTCGCCGGCCGCGGTCGGCGCGTAAGCAAAGGCGCGCGTCGCGGCGTTCCAAGTGGCACCACTCGGCAGCGTGGATTCGGGGCCGCAGGCGACGAGAGAATCCCCGTCCGAGTCGGAGCAGCCGACGGTGATCGTGAGAACCTGCCCGAGCGCGACGGTGTACTGCGTTCCAACGTTGAGTGTTGGCGGGCGATTTGGCGGTCGGCCGGCATCCACACCCGCACCTGCATCCGCATCCGCGCCGGCATCCGCACCCGCACCTGCACCTGCATCCGCACCTGCGCCCGCATCCACACCCGCACCGGCATCCGCACCTGCGCCCGCATCCACACCCGCACCGGCATCCGCGCCCGCACCCGCATCCGCACCTGCGCCCGCATCCACACCTGCGCCCGCATCCACACCCAACCCCTCATCCGCTCCCGCGTTCGGTGGACCGCTCGACCATGCGTCAATCGGCTCGGGACCGATTGCACCGCATCGCGCGACGAGGAAAAACGACGAAAGAAGAAAAAACTTCCGTTGACGAATCGACGATCGCGCGCGCCACACAGGTGTCACTGGTCCGACCCTCGCCTTCTACGCCCCATCACAGAGTACATCCGCGCACGCCGGTTTCAAAGTGGAGCGGGGACGGAAATGTAGGATGCCTTTTCTGCGATGCATCCAGGCCGGCCAGTCGGTTGTGGATGGTTTCTGAGATTGCCGATCGGAAACTTGAGAGACGTCTAAGGAGCTGCTGTCGCACCGTAGAGGTGGTGGCGGCGAATGTAAGCCGCGACGTTGTGAGGAACAAGCCCGGCAATCGAAGCGCCTTCAGCGAGTTGCGCACGCACCGTTGTCGACGACACGTCGGGAATGGCGGGTGCGTCGGGCGCGGCGAACGGTTGTCGTGGAACGACGTGAATGGGGCAGAGCCGCGAGAGCTCGGCGCTTCGGTGCCACGACGGGATTTCGTTGACGAGGTCTGAGCCGATGATGAGCGCAAACGAATGCTCAGAGTCGCGCGACGCGAGGGCACGCACGGTGTCGATGGTGCGTGAGGGTGACGGCGCGCCCGCGACTTCCGCGATGTCACGCTCGATCGCATTCGCGCGGCACCAAGGGCCAAGCGTTGCCGCGGCGATTTCGCACATCGCGAGGCGATGTTCAAACGGCGCGAGCTCTTTCGCAAACGCGTGGGTGTGGCAAGGAATCAGCCAAACCTCGTCAATCGGGAACACGGCGCGGGCGTATGTCGCCGCGAGGAGATGCCCAATGTGAGGAGGGTCAAACGAACCGCCGTAGAGTCCGACACGCACGATGACCTTCGTATACCAACCGGCCCCTGGATTTCCAGTGGCGTCTTTGGTCGCGATGTGATTATCCTGCGCGGGCGTCATGGCTCTGAAACGATTGCGGCGTTCGCGCGTTCGCACGGTGGGGGATCTCCTCGAGTATTTTCGCGCCGCGGAGAAGCCGCGCCGCTCGTGGGCCGTCGGCATCGAGGCCGAGAAGTTCGGCGTGCTTCGCGAATCGTCGAAACCGATACCCTATGCGGGGCCGCGGAGCGTTGAGGCCGTCTTGGGTTACCTGGCGCGGCGGTTTGGTTGGCGACCGGTGCTTGAGGACGACGAGCTCATGTCGCTTCGGCGGCGTGAGTCGTCGATCACGCTCGAGCCGGGCGGGCAAATTGAGCTGTCGGGGCAGCCCCACCGAAACTTGCACGACATGTGCGCTGAGATTCATCGACACTTGAACGAGATGCGCGCGGCCGGTCAGGAGTTTCAGATCGATTGGTACGGCGTCGGCGTCCACCCGACGGCGGCGCTCGATGATATCGCGTGGATCCCGAAGGAGCGGTACCGCCTGATGCGCCGGTTTTTGCCAGCGCGGGGTGCAAGCGGGCTTCATATGATGAAGCGGACGTGCGGGATTCAGGCGAGTTTCGACTTTGACAGCGAAGCGGATGCGACGTCGAAGGTTCGGACGGCGATGGCGGTTGCGCCGGTCGTGTCGGCAATTTTCGCGAATGCGCCGATCTCGGCGGGGCGGTTGTCGCGCGTCGTGTCTGAGCGGCAACGCATTTGGTTCGACACGGATTCCAGTCGTTGCGGAATGCTCGAATTTGTTTTTAGCGAGGACTTTGGATATCGCGACTACGTGGAGTGGGCGCTTGATGTGCCGATTATGCTGCTTCAGCACAACGGACGGCTCGTGTCGCCGCGTGGGTTGACGTTTCGCCGGTTTCTAAGCGAGGGGTATCAGGGGCAGCTCGCGACGATGGACGCGTGGGACCTTCACTTGTCGAGCGTGTTTCCGGACGTGCGGCTTCGCCAAACGATCGAGGTGCGGGGGGCCGATGCGGGGAATTCGCTCTTATGTTGCGCGTTGCCGGCGATTTGGAAAGGGGTTCTTTACGACCGGGCGGCGCTCGCGTCGGCGTGGGACCTCGTCAAATCGTGGTCGCTTGAGGAGCGGCGCCGCGTGACGCGCGAGGTGGCGCTTCGCGGGTTGCAGGCGCGCGTAAAGAAACATCGCGTGCTCGATGTTGCGCGCGAGCTTTTTCGAATCGCAGTCGCGAGTTTGCGCCGTCAATCGGGGGGCGCTGCTGTTCACGGGGAGGGAGCGGTCGCCGCGCGGCCCGGGCGCGGACACGTTGTCGGAAAGAACGAATCGATTTACCTCGACCCGCTGCGGCCGTTCTTGTTTGAGTGGAACGCGAGCCCGAGCGAAGTGTTTCAGCGGAGCTGGCGCAAGGCGAGCGGGCGAGAGCGCGACACCCTCGTCGCGTCGTTGCGGTATTGATTATTTGATACGGTTTCGCCGATTCATTCCGGGTGTTGTGACAGCCGCGGCGTCGCTGACCGTCGGCGTTCTTTCGTTTGTCGAGGGCGTTGGCTTTTCGGACCGGCCGTTTCTGGGTGTGCTCACGTACTCGAATGGTCGCGTCTCGCCGATTCAGCGGGCGCATTGGGCTGGGCTCGCCGAGGGCCTGACCCCGTCCGACACGATTCAGGCGATTGACGGTTTTCGCGTCGAGAATGCGCGCGCCATAACGGCGCGGATTGCGTCGCGCGGGGTCGGTGCCGACGTCGAGCTCCAGGTCCGACGCCACGCGGCTGTGCGGTCGGTCCGTGTTCGGCTCACGACGTTTTCGGTTCCCGATTTCACCATCACGTGCGTCTTGCCGTTTGTCATCGCGATTTTGATGCTGACGATCGGCTTGGTCGTCTTATTTCTTGCGCCTCCATCGATCGGCGCGCACCTCCAGCTTTATCTCTTGGCGACCGTCGCGACGTTTTTCTTCGTAACGTTCAACGCCAACACAACGCACACGTTTGAACGCGTCTGGCTTTTTTACCCGCTGTTCGGTTCGTTTTCGATTCACCTGTTTTGCGTTTTCCCGGCGCCGGCTCGGTCGCGACTGTGGCGGCTGGTCGTCCCGTTTTTTGCGCATGCCGCCGCCGCTACGCTGATCGTGCTTCGCCAAGTGTTCCTTCGCGACGCGGTGACATCCGACGTGCTCACGATCGGGACGAACATTTTTTTCGCGGCGGTTTTCGCGATCGATGTTGTCCTCTTGGTCTCGGCGTGGCGACGTTCGGCCTCCGAGCTCGATCGCGGACGTGTGCGCATCATTCTCGTTGCGCTCATCTTCACGATGTCGATCACGGTCGCATGGATTTTCGTCTCTCGCGTGCATCCCGAGTGGATCACGGTCGACCGCGTGATGGTTCTCGCCGCGCTGTTCCCGTTCATGCTGGGCTACGCGGTGGTTAAGCACAATCTGTTTGAAATCGATCGCGTGATGCGCGTATCGGCCTCATACCTTTTGGCGTCGGGGCTCCTCGTTGGAGTTTACTTTGCCGTCGTTGCGTCGCTGACGTTCTTCACGCAGCCGTTCCTTGAGCCACTCGACCCGCGGTTTGCGGCGATACTGTCGACGCTGGTCGTCGCGGCGCTTTTTCACCCGGTTCGTCTTCGCGTGCAACGTGGACTTGAGAGGATTTTTTTTCGTGGCCGCGTTGACGCGCGTCGCGCGCTGACTCTGATGACACGGGCCCTCGCGCGCACGACCGATATCGAGTCGTTTGTTCGACTGCTCGAGCGCGACCTTCCGAGCTTTATTCGCGGCTCGCGGGTCACGGTGTCGCTCACGGGCGATGGTGTGTTGTCCCAAGATCTGTTTTTTGGCGATGCGTTCGCCGGTTCCGAGGCCACAGCGGGCGGTGAAAGCGTGCGATCGCTCCAGCCCGAAGTCGCCGACGATGGACTCTGTCGCGTGAGGCTCGAGTCTCGCGGTCATTCGATCGGCGTTGTCACCGTCGAACCGCGTCGCACGGGGGGAGCGTTCTCGGCGGCCGAGCTCGAACTCCTAGGGCATTTGGCGGCGCCGATGACGCTCGCTTCAGAGAACGCACTTCTCTACGCCGCGCGCGCGAAATCTGAGCGGCTCGCCGCACTCGGGCAAGTCGCCAGCGTCATTGTTCACGAGGTGAAGAACCCGCTCGGGAGCATCAAGGTGAGTGCGGGGATTTTGAAAAAACGGTTTGCGGCGTCCGAGAGCGGGTACGAAATGGCGTCCCTCATTGAGGCGGAGGTCGATCGGATGAACCGAACGATCCAGCAAATCCTCACGTTCGCGCGTCCTTCGGCGCCCGAGCTCAAGCCGGTCGCGCTCGACGCGGTGATCGAACGAGCGATGCGTCTCGTGTCGATCGAGGCTGGAGCGGGTGTGATATTTGTGCGCGACGGGGAAGCGTCTCGCGTTGTGGTACCGGCCGACGAAGAGCTTCTTTTGCAGGTCTTTTTGAATCTTCTCCTTAACGCCAAGGAGGCGTCGACGGTGGGTGGACGCGTTGAAGTTCAGGTTGTTGCGCGCGGCGAGTGGGTCGACGTCGTCTTCCGCGACTTTGGAAAGGGAATTCAAGACGCGGATCGCGCCCGGATTTTTCAGCCATTCTTCACGACGAAGCGCGGCGGTACGGGGCTGGGGCTTGCGATCGTCAAGCACATCGTCGAGCAGCACGCGGGGACGGTCCGGCTCGATACGACCTCGGGCGGCGGTGCGACGTTTGTGGTGACGCTGCCGGTGCATTCACCCGCTTAGATTTTGTTTGCCCGCGTGTTACCTTTTTTGCATGAAGAGGATTCTGACGATTGGGGTTCTGACGGTTTCAGCGCTGGGACTCGCGAATGCTGGGCCAACGAAGGAACCTGAACGTCTCGTCAAGGATGGGCGGCTCCGCGAGGCGGAAGCGTTGATGGCGAAGGCGCTCACGGCGTCGCCCAAATCGATCGATCTGTTGACGTTGTCCGCGCGGATTTCGGCGCGCCTCAAAGAAAAAAAGAAACTTTTCTCGACGCTCGCGACGCTCATCCCACTATTGAAGTCGAAGCCCACGAAGACGCCAGCTCCGAGCGCGGCCGCGCGAAAGGCGTTCGACGCAGGGTTTGCCGAGTGGCGCATCGAGCGATACGACACTGCGCTCCCACATTTCGAGGCGGCCATCAAGGACAGCCCCCGGTTCGCGCGCGCGCATTTCTTTGCCGCCTACTGTGCGTGCAACATGGAGCGCTTGGAGCGCTGCACCGACGGGCTGCTGCGCGCAATCAAGGAAGACCCCGCAAGTCCCGATCGGTACGAGGTGGTTGGGATCCTCAAGTTTCAACTCGACGATTGGCGCGGGGTTCTCGATGCGATCGACGCTGCGGAGAAGCACGGGTCGAAGATGGCGCGAATTCGCACGATGCGGGCGCTCGCGGCGACGTATCTGTCGGGCCGGCCCGAGGACGGCCTTCGGCACGCGGATGAAGCCATTCGTGTCGATGCCAAGGATCCGTTTGGGTATCAAGTGAAGGGCGCGCTTCTTCTCGCGCTAAAGCGATTTGATGAGGCACAGGCGGCGCTCGTGCGCGCACTGGAACTTTTCCCGGATCTGGTTCGTGCGCTCAACCTTCTCGGTCGGCTCCACGCGATGAAGAGTGATTTCGCACGCGCGGAAACTTTTTTTCGGCAGGCGACGCGCGTCGCGCCCGACGATTATGAGACGTATTTCTACTTGTCGCGGGCACTCTTCGAGCAAAAGAAATCTGACGAGGCGATCGCCGCGTTTCGAGATGGGGTAAGGACGCGGCATCGAATCCACACGACATCAAGGGCCCATTTGCAACGGGAGTGGCCAAAGGGCGTTGAAAATTTCTTGGCGACAGGGGCGGGCCTTTGGGTTGGCAAATTCGCCGGTGTTGCCCGGGAGAACGGGTTCGACGTTCACCCCGTCATCGCCGCGCGGGAGGCCGTGGTCGCGGCGATCAAGGCCGGGGTTCTCGTTGCGGCCGTGCGCGTTGATTTTTACGCGCGTGAGATCGCCATGCGGAGCTCGCTCGTTGTTGGTCACGACCCGATTCGCGAATCGTTCCTCACGCTCGAGAACGATCCGCAGGCGGTTAGTGAATTCGATCGCGCGCAGATGAGCGATTGGTTCCTCTATGTGGTCGCGCCGAAGGGGGACCCGCGGCCGTCGATTTTCGATGATGCGGCGTATGCGGCGGGTCGGCTTCTCGATAACGCGGCCGGCCTCTTCTGGAAGAACGATTGGACCGGAATGCAGACGCGGCTCGCTGAGATGCCAGGCAAGGGACTTGGCGTCCCCGCGGCACTCCTCCTCGCCATGAATGCGAACGCCCGGGCCCAAAAGCTCGATGAAGCGCTCCGGGTGGCCACGCGACTTGTCGAAACGTCGCGCGGGGGGCTCGGCGAGATGGCGCGGGTCGCGCGAATGGACGCGCTCATTGAGCTCAAGCGCCGCGATGAAGCGGTCGCAGGGGCGAAGTCGGTGCTCGAGCGGGCGCCACGACACGGAATTCGCGCCGAGGATTTGAATCGCGCGGGTCTCCTTCTCAAGCGCACGACGCTTCACCACCTCGCGATTCAAGCGTTTGAAAAGGCGCGTGACATGGACCGAACGAACGAGATGTATCCGACGAACGCGGGCGTGGCGTACCGCGATATTGGACAGGTGCAAAAAGCGATTGAGAGCTTCAAGCGCGCGCTCGCGATTGCGCCGAAGCGTGCGGACATTCGGACGGAGCTCGCGTCGCTCTACATGACGGAAGTCGGCGACGATGAGGAAGCGCTTCGCGAGCTTGAGGATGCCGTGACGGCCGACACCCGACATGCGCGCGCCCACTACCTTTTAGGGATTTCCCACACGCGCGCCTATCGTCTCGATGCGGCGGCTGAAGCGTGGCGGCGGCTTTTGAAGCTAACGCCGTCGGCCGAGACGCAGTCGCTTTTCTACGAGGGGAAACGGATGCTCACGGCGACGGAGCGCCTTATCGCGGCGCGTGCCGATGTCGATGTTTCGAAGGGGGCGATTGCGCGCGTTAACCACGAGTCGATTCCAGAATCGGAAATCGCGGAAACCGCGCCGACACAAGTGCGTGCGGCGCTTGAGGCACGCATTCGATCGCGGCTTCGCAGCCAAGAGGTGTTTCGGTGGGCGGTCGAGGTGGGCGAAGCTGAGCTGGACGATGCGGTGAACCACGTTCGCGTGCGAAACAAGGCGACCCCGGCTGAATTCTTGAAGCTGCTGGACAGCGAGGGGCTTACGATGCGCGCGTATCGGGAGCGACTGCGCGCTGAGATTCTTGAGACGCGGCTCCGGCGGTATATGGGGCCGCGGTTTCGGTCGATCGATGATTACATCGACGTCGTGCGCGCGCGGGCGTGGGTGGTGATCGATTCGGCGCGGCTCGCGGAGATCGAAGGGGGGAAGGCGATCGAGGTGCCGCCCGACAAACCGGGCGCGCGATAGTTTCGCGGTTTTACAATTCGGATGGGACACGTCTAATATAGCGAGCTGGAGCGGCACGATGTCGACGACGGAAGGACGGCGAGCCGTGCGGGGTTGCAGTTATTTGTATATGGGTTTGTGGGTTTGGTCGGTCGCATGTACATCGGGGTCGCCGAGCGCGGGCGCTGGGGCGGATGCGGGAGCGGGTGTCGACGCCGGTGTCGATGCAGGCGCGGACGCTGGCGCGGGCGAGGACGCGGGTGCGGACGCGGGTTCTGACGCAGGCGTGGGCGCGGACGCTGGTGCTGACGCGGGAGCGGATGCGGGAGCGGACGCGGGTCCGGACGCGGGAGCGGATGCGGGAGCGGGGGTGGATGCGGGAGCGGACGCGGGAGCGGGGGTGGATGCGGGAGCGGACGCGGGTGCCGATGCGGGCGGACCACAGCCGTGTGAGTCGTTTGCGGGGTGCTCGACCTACGACGACCGAACGGATCCGGGCGCCGATAGAACGGTGAGCTTTACCTGCTGCTTCTATTCGCCGCAATGCATGAAAGTGAAAGTCGGACAGTCGGTCGCGTTTAGTGGGAGCTTTGGTTCGCATCCGCTTGCGGGTGCCAGCTCGTGTCCGGGGAATCCAATTTCAGGGAGTACACCGGTCACTTTTTCGTCGACGGGGTTCTATGGGTACTTCTGTACGGCGCACGGTAATTCGAGTGGTGGTGGCATGGCCGGGACAATTCAAGTCGTGCCTTAGCGGTGCGTGGTGAACGTGAGGCTTCCGATTGTCGTTCACGCAGCAGAGCCCGCGGTCGAAAAATTAGCGACGGCGGACTTGGAGGCGCGGTCCGAGATGACCGCCACGGAACGCGCGGCGGCGCGGCTCGCGGGCGCTCGCGACGGTGTTCTGCGCGCTGGGCCTGAGCTCATTCACATCGATGTGACGAACGCGTGCAACCTCGACTGCACGCCCTGCTGGAACTACAGCCCGCTTCTCGATTCGCCACGGTCGCCCCGATGGAAACGCGGTCGCCTCGACGACGCGGTGTTTCATCGCGCGATGGCGGGCGCGACGCGGCTTGGATGCGAGCGCGTCATCTTCTCGGGCGGTGGTGAGCCGTTTTTGCATCCGGGGATTTACGACTTTCTCGGCGCCGCGAAGGCGCGCGGGTTTCATGTCACGTCGATTACGAACGGGACGCTCGTCGATTGGTCCCGCGTGTCGGCCGTTGGTGTTGATCGTTTGCTCCTTAATACGTGCGGCGCGTCAGACGAAACGTACGTCGCTTACCATCCCAACCAGCCGCGCGGTGCGTTTGCTGCGCTCATGCGAAATGCGGCGCGCGTCGCTGGACGCGTTCGAATCAATACGGTGCAGGTGATCACGAGGCAGAACTATTTCGAGCTGGTCGAGATGATCGAGCTTGCCCATCGCATTGGCGCGGCGCGCGTGTCGTTCAAGCTCGTGAGCGTATCGCAGGGTACGGAGCGGCTTGCGCCAACCGACGTGGAGCGTCAGGAGCTTCGCGAAACGCTGATTCCACGTGCGCGTGCGCGGGCGGCGGCGCTCAAGGTGCGGGCGAATCTCGACACCTTCGCGTCGCAACTTGCTGGCGAAAGCGGTGCGGCGTTTCCCATCGAGGAAATTGGGTGTCACGCAGGCTTCTATTACAGCCGCATTTACCTCGATGGGCGTGTCTTTTATTGCTGCGAGCATTTTGAGGTCGGCGACTTGCGCGTCGCAGAGTTCGATGAAATCTGGTGGTCCGCGGCGTACGAACGCTTTCGGGCGAAGATGCGGCGGGGTGAGTTTTTGCCGGCCTGCCATCGGTGTGGAAAGTACGATTTGAATTTTTCTGTTGCGAAAGAGCTCGTGCGCGTTCAGAATGTCTCGGATGCGGATTTGCAGAACCCGTAAAGATTCGACGATTAACGCGACGGTTGTTGGGGGGCTTGGGGCGCTCATCGCGCTCGCGGTGTTCGCGCTGACGTGCGCCGATCCAACGCCTTCGCCTGGGAACGGCGCGGCAGCGGGGTCGGGTGGGTCTGGTCCGCCTCCTCCGGTTTTTCTTTCCGAAGACGCGAGCGTGGGCGCGGACACGGATGCGGGCGCGGTTGCGGATGCGGGACCGGCAGCAGATGCGGGAGTGGGGGCGGACGCGGGGTCCGTGGCGGATGCGGGCGCGGGTGCTGACGCGGGCACAGGAGCAGATGCGGGAGCCGCGATCGACGCAGGGACGGACGTTGTCCGATTCGTGGCGATGGGCGACACCGGGAAGGGCGATGCCTCGCAGGCGGCGGTTGCGGCGGCAGTTGCGGCGAAGTGTGCGCTGAGTGGATGCGATTTCGTGTTGCTCTTGGGCGACAACATTTACCCGAGCGGGTGTTCGTCGGTTACCGATCCGCAGTTCCAAACAAAGTTTGAGCAGCCGTACGCGGCCATCAATTTGCCGTTCTACGTCGCACTCGGGAATCACGACTATGGTGGCGATGGCGCGGGGTACGAGTTTTGGAAGGGGCAAGTTGAGATCGACTACACGGCGCGGTCGACGAAGTGGAAGATGCCGGCCGAATATTATCGATTCACGCGCGGCAGCACGGAGTTTTTCGCGCTCGATACGAACTCTTTGCTGTTTGGGCGGCTGTCGCAGCAGAAGACCGATATCTCAGCGTGGATCCCGGCATCGATGGCCACGTGGAAAATCGCCTATGGACACCACCCGTATTTGTCGAACGGGCCGCACGGGAATGCCGGTCGGTATGACCGGATACCGTTGATGGGACAGTCGATTAAGGACTTCATGGATAACAGGGTGTGCGGCCGCGCCGACGTTTATTTGTCGGGGCATGACCACAGCCGTCAGTGGATAAAGGCAACGTGCAACGGCACGGAGCTGGTGGTGTCGGGGGCTGGCGCGACGACGACGTCGCTGCCTGGATCGAACACGACGCGCTTCCAATCGTCGACGCCCGGATTTCTTTACATTCGCGTTGACGGGCGAACACTCACCGCCGAATTCGTCGACAAGGATGGCCGCGTCGACTTTACGCGGACGCTGACGAAGTAACGGGGACAGCTTTACGGAAACGGTGCGCCTGTTGCGCGCGTGCCGGGTGAGAACGCGCGGCCGCCGGCGTCGGGGACCTTTGTGTGCTTCGTCCAAACGCCGCTCGACGTCCCCTCGGGGACGCGCGTCCACGACTGGTTGTCGTCGGAGCCAGCGTCGTAGCCGTAACTCACGACGATGCCGCCGTCCGCGTCCTTTAGCGTCACGACGTCGCCGGAGTTGTTCCAGACGGACGAGCCGAGGCGCGCGGTGCAGATCGTCGCGCCGCCAAACTGCGGGTGGTCGACGACGCAGTTGCTTCCACCGTCCGTCGCAACGGTGCCCGCGTCGCCCCCCGTGAAGACGACGAACGCGCGGCCATTCGCGACGCTGCTGCCAGTGGGAAATGTAAACCGCACGCTTGTCGCGTCGGCCAAGGTCCATCCCGAAAGGTCGAGCCCGGCGCCGGACGTGTTAACGAACTCAATGAATTCGTCTTCGCCGATGTCCGTCGTGCCGTCCTGGTTCGCGTCGCCGCCGTCGGCCGGTGGGTCCGCGAGGATTTCGTTCAAGACGACCGGGACGATGCGCGTTCGAAACGTTCCGCCGTCGAGGCGCGACGAATTTCCAACTGCGTCGGTGGCGATAATGTCGTAGATGTAGTCGGTGTTAAGTTGAAGCCCGGTCAGGGTCACCGCGTGTGACGTTCCGCTTGCGGCCGTCGCCGCTGAGAATTCCGACGTCGAGGCGAGCCCGTACGCGACGAGGCCCGTCGCTGCTTCGTTCGTTGTCCACGACACGACGCACGTTGTTTCGTCGGGAGAAGCCGCCGCGTTTGAAATGACAGGGGCCGTCGTGTCGATTTCGGCGGCGGTTGAAAATGTGTACGACGAGGCCGTGAGGGGCGTCCCCGACGTCGAGAGAATTGTCTCGGTCAATGCAACTTTATAGACGTTGCTCAAGGCGAGCGTTGCGCCCGGCCGCAAGTCGGCCTGGGTGACCGGATTCGTGAGCGCGCCGCCATCCGAGCTTGTCACCGTCGTTCCCGCTACGAGTTCGTCGAGGCATGCTCCGCCGGCATCGATGGCGCCGCAGCGCAACAGCCGAAACGACGTCGTCGTGATGGTCGCGGCTTGCGCGCCTGGTGAAAACGCGACACGGATTGCGACAAGGTTCGGAGCGACGCCCGTGGCGCTCGAAGTTGGAATGACCGCCGACACGGTGAAGGCGGCGACGGTCGTGAAGGTCGACGTGAAGGTGACTTTTTGGTTCGCATCGTCAACGAGCGAATTCCCAGCGATGTCCTTCACATCTTTGTGCGCGAGGAGGGTGTAGAGCGTTGCGCCTTGAAGCGCGGCCGTTGGAGTCAGCGTAACAGTTTTGCCGTCGGCCGAGACCGCGACCGTTGCCGCGACGACGCGCGCCACGCGGCTCGCGTCGGAAAGTGGCTCGTTGTTGAAATCCGAGATGAACGCGTCGTCGACGGCATCGCGCACGAGGATGATCTTGTCGGACGATTGCGACGCCGTGTCGTAGAGGGTCGATGCGCGCATCGGTTCGGTGAATGTGACGACCACGGCCGTCGATGTGAGCACGCCGGTGGCGGTCGCGAGTGGGCTCACGGTCGCGACGCGCGGCGGTTCGAAGTCGAGCGCAAGGGGGTCGCGACACCGGGCGTTGGCGAGCGCAAGAACGACGAGAAGCGTGGCGGCGACGAGTTTCACGGTCGCGCGTTGAGGATGCCTCGGACAAAATTTCGGTGGCCGACGGATTTCCAGCTCTTCGGCGAGCAGACTTTGGGGAGCCGTTTCCACGCCTTCTCTTTGTCGCCTGAGACGAAACCGTTCGCGACAAGGGCATTCGTGACAAATGTGTCGATGTTGGTGAAGCTCGGCCAGTCGACGGTGCACGCGCTTCTAAATTGAACGGGAACGTATGAGAGAGCGACGTAGCTGCGGCCATCGTTCTGAAGTCGCTTGAGCGCGTTGGCCGTTCTGCTGGGCGCTGCCGCGAACTCGCCGTACGCGTTCAAAAGAGTTTTGATCGATTCATGGACCGCCCGCTTCATGTACTCGACTTGCATTGCTTGGCCGTACTTCGCGTCGCCAAACGCCTTCCACTCGGCTCCCGGTGCCGCGGTGTTTTTCACCGTGGCTCCCCAAAAATTGTATCCGTTGTGCGTGAACCCTTGGCCGCCTGACCAGGCTTTGCCGGCCGCTCCCGCGACTTTTCCAATCGCGGCGTCCAAAATTGAATTCACGCCCGCTTGAAATGTCGAGAGCTTTACGGCCGATTCACGGTCGATCATCATGTGCCCCACAGCGAAGAGGTCTGTGAGGCTGTGGCAACCCAGCGCCTCCGAATGGAGAGCGCGCCAAAGTTTCTCCAAGTCGCCGTCCTGTGCCGCATCCGCGACGAGCGCCAACGCGGCTCGGTGTGCGTCGCGATACGTTTCAACGGCCACGCGATGGAAATGGGTCTTGTTCACCGCGGCGAGTTCGAAGAATCGCTTTTGCTCCGGCTCGTCGTTGAAGAAATCGTCGATCGATTTCCCCTTTTTTTCGGTGATTTCGACGAGCCGTTTCCAGTTGCTGTCCGGCGCGTCCGTGAGGTCGTTCACTGTTTTTCGCAGGTCGCCGTAAATCGCGCAGAGCGCTCCAAACGAAACCCAGGCACCATTCTTGGCGTCGGTGCTCGTCCAAATGAGCGGACCACCGCCCGGCCCGGCGCCCGGGCGAACGAGGTTGCGGCCGGCCTTGTTTCTCCACGGCGATCGAAGCTTCTCCGGCGCCTTCGGAAATGCACGGGCCGCCCCTTCGTCGCCCGCATTCTTATGCTCGTGCGGATCGAACGCCGAAGCAGACGTCGACGCAAAAACCAGCGCACCGCAGAGTCCCGCAATCGCTCGCCTCATTGAGGTTCTCCTCTCACCCCTTATAACCAGTGTTGCTGCCGGCGCCCAAGGAATCAAGGGGTGCGAGCCGCAATCGGGCGCAGAGCGCGTGGGGGGGTCGCAGCTTTGGCGGATGGCGTTTTCTTCTCGCGTGTTTTGACGCGGGCGTTCTTCGTGCGCCGCGATTCGGCGAGAGCGCCGCCCGTGAGCGCGTCGAGCGCCGCGGACAGCTCGTCGATGCGAAGGTCGGTTCGGACGCGCGCAAGGAGATCGCGCGGCGGGTCGAGGTCGAGTTCGATTTGAAGGCGCCGTCGTTCGAAGTAGAGCTTCGTTACTTCATTAACAAGCTCGGTGCGCAACTCAACGAGGTCTGCGGACGCGCGCGCGAGGGCGACCTCGTTTTTGTCGAAGATGAGGCGGTCGAACTCCCACGTGACGCGAAACTCAAAGCGAAGCTGATCGTCAACGTACTGCGTCGTTCCCGAGGTCGTTTGAGTGCGGTCGTCGGCCAAGTTTTTGTTGAGCCGCGTTCTGAATTCGGGAAGGAGAGCCGCCGTGCGGACCCGTCGCAACAGCGATTTGACGCGCGACGGATGAACCGCCGCGTGGCGCACCGCGCGTTCTTGAAGCTCCTGCACGGTCGGTTCATCGCGGTATTTTTCGAGAAGGCGTTTTACGTCGGCCGCGGTGACCGGTTTGGCGGCGGGCGGTGGCAGCGCTGGACCCGTGTCGACTTGGGCGAGTCGCTTCGGTGCGCGGCTCGTGTCGTCGGGCGGCGTATCGGCCGTTAGAAAAAAAGTTGCCGCAAGAAAAACAAGATTCGTCATGGGGAACTCCTTTCGGTTTGAAGGTTCGTCAAGTTGCGGTCGAGGTCTTGGGAAAAGTTTCCGCTGGTCAAGGAATCAAGCTGCGCGGTTAAGCGCGCGAGCTGTAACTCGCGGCGCAAGACGGTGCGCCAGCGTTTTGGATGAAAAATGAGTGAGCGAACGAGGAGATCGCGTCGACTTTGATAAATGGCAAGCACTTGATCGGCGAGCTTTTGTCGTTTTCGCATGATCTCTCGCTCCGCGCGCAGGCCGTCCGTTTCCTCGTCTGGAAAGACAATGCGGCGAAGGTCCCACCGCGCAAAGACGGTCCATAGGGTGCGGTTCTCGCTGCGCAATGTGCCGCTCGGAAGATCGAGGATCGAATCGTCCCACGTGTCGGAATCGCTCGCGAGGATGTCGTCGTAAGGCGTGAGAAGTCGCCCGCTCCCGCGATCGCCAATCGTTGTGCTCAGAGAGGCCGTGAGTTTCGGCAGCGCCGCCGCGATTCGCGCGCGTTGGCCCAATCGGCGAAGCGACGCGAAATCGAGCCCCCACGTTGCGAAAACATGTTCAACGACGCGCGTCGCGTTCGGATCGGCGGCAAGGCGGCGCCTGAGGGCGTGGAGTTTTGACGGCGTTACGATTCCCGGTTCCTCGACAACGCGCCGAAACACGCCGGCGTCGGTCGCAACGGTGAATGTTCGCGCGTCGCGCGCGTCGCTCACGACGTCGTTTGCGCGGCGTGAAGGCAGCCCGTACGCGATGTCTGACCACGTCTTTCCGCTGTCGTGGCTGAGGAAGATGGCGTCGCGGGCGACGGCAAGAACCGTGGGTGAGAGCGGGTGAACGACAACACGATGAAACGCGCTTGACGTGGCACCCGGGATGACGACCGGTTCAAACAAAGTGCCGTCGCGGCTTAAATAGACACCACCCTGCGTCGCGATCCAGACGCGTGAGCCGTCGATGGCAACGTCACTGACGTTTCCAGGTGCGCCCGGAGCGTAGCGAAGCCGCGTCCAATTCGCTCCACCGTCGACGGTTCGCCAAAGGCCCGCGGGCGTCGCGACCCACGCCTCACCCGGCGCCGCGCGATCGGTCCGAACGCGATGAACGGGCGTGTGTCCAAGCGGTCCGCGCACACGAGCGAACGTTCGGCCAGCGTCGTTCGACACGAAGAGGCCACCGCGCGTGCCCGCGAGGAGGAAGGTCGTGCGCGAAGGGCCTCGCTTCGCGGTGCCGAGCGCCACGGACGTCACGACCCGGTTTGATCGTTTTGTGTCCACGCGCGATCGGACCCAGGTCAAACCCTCGTCGCGCGATTGATAGACTCCGTCTTCGGTCGCGACCAGGAGGTGCATGCCGCTCACGACAACTTCCAGAATCTTATCTCGAAGCAAAATCCGTTCGCGCTTCGCGGGAAGCTCTGCCGCGCCGCGCCGGGTTTCGCCGGTGCGATTCTCAGTTTCCCCGAGGACAGCATCTTCTTGCTGGATCTCGTCGTCACTCACGCTGTAGCCGTGCTCCTCGAGGATCTCCTCGCGCACCCGCTCCTCGACGCGCCCGCGCTCACGTTGCCCCCCCTCGTCACGCTGAGCGCCGTCGTCGTCGGCTCCGCGTCGCGTGCGCTTTCGGGCACGCCCAATTGCCGCGCCGATTCGGTCGCGTGTCCGACCGCCCGAGAACTGCAGAACGACGCGCCAATTCTCGCCCTCGTCGTCGCTGCGATACAGCGTGCCCGCAGCTCCGACCCAAAGCGTGTGCGGGCGCGCGGGGGACGAGCCGACGGAAAAGAGGCGCGTGTGATGAATCCCGTGCGTGATGTCTTCCCAGCCGTAAGTTGGCTCGTTGGCTGGCGCGGCCGACGCGGGCGCCGACGCGCTGAGTGCCAACGCGGACAAGATCCACCGTCTCAAACTGAATCGAATCATGAGTGAGTTATCGGCTCGGCACGGTCGATTGTTGCCGGCCGGTCGCGGTTCATCCGGCGCGGCGCCCCCGGAGACATCGCTCAACCTCATCCGCGCGCTTGACAAGCGCTCCCGTGAGGACGTCGGGCTCGCCGTCCGTCACGACGACGTCGTCTTCGATCCGAATGCCGATGCCGCTATATTTCTCGAGGATTTCTGGCGAAACGCCTTTCGGCGGCTCAACGCCTTCTCGAATGTAAAGGCCCGGTTCGACCGTCAGCACCATCCCGGCTTCGAGGCGACGCGCCTCAACGGCATCCCCCGCGAGCAATCGATAACGCCCGACGTCGTGAACATCCATCCCCAGCCAGTGCGAGGTTTGGTGCATGTAGTACCGCGTATACGTTTGCTGCGCGCGATTGTCGTCGACCGTCCCAACGAGCAACCCGACGTCGATCAGGCCCTCGATGAGAACGCGCGTCGCTTCCGTGTGGACGTCCGAAAACGCGCGTCCCACGCGCGCCGCGGCGATACCCGCGTCCTGCGCCGCGAGGACGATCTCGTAGAGCTCGCGCTGCGCCTTTGAGAAGCGGCCGTTAACGGGGTACGTGCGTGTGACGTCGGCCGTGTAAAACTCAAACTCCGCACCCGCGTCGACGAGGACCAGTTCGCCGTCTTGCATCGCCCGCGTCGCCTCGCGGTAGTGGAGTGTCGTTGCGTTGGGCCCCGAACCGACGATGGTTGGATAGCCCCACGATGGCGAACCGAGTTTTCGAAACGTGTATTCGATCTCCGCGAGGACTTCGTATTCGTAAGCACCGGGCCGCGCGACGGCCATTCCGGCTTCGTGGCCCTGGACGGTGATTTCGGCTGCCCGCCGCATCGTCGCGATTTCATCCGTCGATTTTCGAAGGCGCATCTCGTGGAGCAAGTCGGTTGGATCGACGACGGTGATGACGCCGGTGCCACGGCGATTTCGCGTTTGACGAAGCCACGCGAGCAACTTTGAAACGCGCGCGTCCATGGCGACGTCTTTGCCGAACGCGTAATAGAGCCGCTCGAGCCCCTCAAGGTACGGGCCGATCGTGTTTTCCATCTGTGCGATCGACGCCGAGAAGTTCGCCTCGTATCGCGTGCGCGCGCCATCGACACCCGCGCGGGCGCCGTCCCACGCTTCACGCTCCGGGTCGCGCGGTCGCACGTAAAGGACATACGGGTGGTCCTTTTGGTGCGGAAGCACGAGCGCGACGGCTTCCGGTTCGTCGAAGCCGGTGAGCGCCAAAAAATCGCTGTCTTGTCGATACGGGTGGTGCGTGTCGGCGCTGCGAATCGCTTCAGGCGCGGCGGCGACGAGGAGCCCGGTCGCGGGTGATTCGGCGCGGAGTCTCTCGAGAACGACGGTGCGTCGGTCGCGGGCGCGCGCGATGAGGCGGTCGGTTGCGGCGTCTTGGGCTGCCGTGGGGGACGGCACCGTGCGTGGGTTTGAAACATGCGCCGTTTGACTCGACGCGCGGGCGGACAACCCCGCTGTTTTGTTGGTTCTGCGTCGGGCTGCTGTTTTTTCCATTTCCGTGCGGTTCCTACCTTTGCCGCATTCTGTTGGGTTCTGGCTGAAAGCGCAAGCGCGACAACGCATCACCCGTGTCACGGTAAGGATGGGCGCATAGGGCCACTGTTCTTTTGTACGCGCCGAGGGATCAATGTTGACAATAGAAACTTTATGCGGCATTATCTCTCGATCTGGATGAGGGGAGGGCCAATGGATTTGAGGCAAACGGATTTCTTTCCCGAACGATCGAGTTCGAGTCGCCGCGGTCACCGGCTCCATTCATCGTGGCTGGTTTTGTCGGCGTTGATTTCGACGGCTTGCGCGGGTGACGGTCGCTTTGATGCGGACGGTGGCCCGATCGCCGATGCGCCTCCCATCTTCCAGGATTGCACGGGTCTTGAGAAGTCCCAGGGACTCGCGATGCCGTGCTGCCTCAAAGACGGCGCCGACGCGTGTGGGGCGGGTTTGTTTTGTGCCGCCTTCGATGGGCGTCGCGTGCCGACCTGTTACCAGGAGCGATCGCGGCCCGATTTAACATCCTGCACAGCGGACGTTCAGTGCGTAAGCGGCTCTTGCCATCTTCAGGCGAAGCGATGCCGAAGCCAACCCGCGACGCGATGTGAAGCGGCTGTTGGGTGCGCACGCGCGGCAAACGGGGACCGGCAGGGCTGCGACACCCAGAATGGGCGCGCTGTCTGTCGCGCGGTCGGAACCGGCGCCCTCGGCGAGTTTTGTGGAGAGCCAACCGATTGCGAAAGCCGAACGTGCTTTAAGAATGTTTGCAAGATCGGTGTCGGCGAAGCGTGTTCGTTGTCCGACATCCATTGCGCCGAAGCAGCGTGTATGCCTTGCAACAACCCCCGATACGTGGTCTGCGCATCTCCTGACCACGCAGCTGAATGTGTTGTTTCTTGTGACCACCGATTTTGGGCCACCGACTGCGCGGCCTTCATTGCACCCGCGCCGCCCAGCGACCTTCGATGCCCATTCATAGGTTACCGTGAGTCTGGCATTCCTGAGGTTCAGCTGTCGTGGGTAGACAACTCAACCGACGAACATGAATTCGTAATTGAGATGAAGGGTCCGCGTGACGATTGGAACACGAGGCGACTTGTGCCTGCGGACGCCACGACGGTGGCGGCTTTCTTCTTCTCATCTGATGGGAGAGGGGAGTTCTTGTTTCGCGTGCGCGCGCGCGGTTTCGTTGCGTATTCAGCACCCAGTAACGATTGCAGCGTGGCGATCCCGTAGTTCGAGGGCTTCCAGGGCCCCGCACGACACCAGAATCTAGCTTGAACGCGAAAAAACACGAAGTGTGTTTTTGTAAAGGATAGCGTCGCGCGCGTCGGGCGAAAGGTTGGCCGCGACGATATGGCGGAGCTCGCGGTCCCAGGCGTAGGGGATGTTGGGAAAGTCTGTGCCGTAGATGAGGCGGTCGGCACGGCGGTGAAGGAGGTCAGCGGGGGGCGCGACGGGAAAGTAGTTGGCGAGCATCATCGTCGTGTCGAGCATGAGGCGCGGGAAGTCGTCGAGGAGGGTGTCGAAGGCGTCGAATTCGTCGGCGCCGAGGTGCGGGACAACGAGCGTGAGGCTCGGGTGACGCTCGAGCGCGCGTCGAACAGCCGCGGCGGAGCAGAGGGCGTGCGGGTCGCAGCGGTAAGCATCGCTCGCGGGTTCGCGTCCCGCGTGGATGACGACGGGGCGAAGGGCGGCGGCCGCTTCTTCGTAAACGGGGTCGAGACGCGGATCGTCGGGTGCGACGCATTGAACGTGGCAGTGGATTTTTATGCCTGCGAGGCCGTAACGGTTAAACGCGCGCGCGACGATGGCGCGGGTGTCGGGCTCGCCAGGGAGCACTGTGCCGCACGGAATGACACTCGGATACCGGTCGGCGAGACCCGCGATGAACGCGTTCAGCGATTCGGCCATGCCCGGCTTGTGCGCGTATACAAGGCCAACGATTTGCGAAACGCCGCGCGTCGCGAGGAATTGGACAATCGTGTCCGCGCTGAGCTTGTAGCGGATCGGCCAGCCGTGTGCGTCGAACCACGCCCAAATCGCCGTGGCGACGCGGTCTGGGAAGAGGTGGACGTGTGCGTCGATCACGCGGGCGCCGTCGGGTACGTGTGCGCCTTCGGGGTCATTGAGGGCGGGCATTCGGTGCACGCAGCGAGACTAACAGAGCGGAGATGCATGCGCATGGTGTTCGAGGTGTTTGGCCGCGGTCGTCCCACGCGGGCGGACGTGTCGAAGGGCGGTCACTGGGGTGTCGAAGCGCGGACACAATTCGGGTCCGCGTGCGCCGAATCGCGCTGGAATTGGATCTGCTGGGCGGCACGGCGGTTGCGATGACATTTCAAGATGCGGAATACAACATGGAGTCTCGCGGCATTTGTCTGTGGTGTGTGGTTGTCGGGATGCGATCCGCGCGGAACTTATTATCGGGCGCAAGATGCGGGCGGAGCGTTGGCTCCGCGCGACGGGGGATCGTCGGACACCGAGACGGGACCGGCGGCGGTTGCGGGGGCGGCTGCGGGCGCGGGAGCGGTTGCGGATGCGGTGGCTGGGGCGGATGCGGGGTTGGGCGCGGCGCCGACGATTCGCGCGCGCTGCTTTCCGGGTGTCGGCGACGAGGCGACGGGGTTGCCCCAGTACGACCAGTTCGCGCCCGTTGTCCCGAGTCACTGCGCAGGCACCGGCCATCAGTCGTTCGACAACATCCAGAAAGTCGTGTTTCTTGGTGATTCGCTCACAGCCGGGACGCCGCCGACGTCGGCGCGAGATTTTTATCGCACGCGTCTGACGCGGGCGCTCGAGGCGAAGTTCGGTCCACTCGAATCAAAGTCGTGCGCCGTGTGGGGGGCAACGACGGACAAGTTTTTCGGCGGAAGCCGCCCGCAGATTCCAGAGTGCTTCCCGGGAATCGAAACGAAGCGTGTTCTTGTCGTTATCACGATGGGCGGCAACGACATGATCGCGGTGGCGCAAGGAGCGCTTGCGGGCGAGTCGATGGCGGAATCGTTCGCGCGCGTTGACCGAACCGTGGCGCAACTGCGGGCCGCCATCGATTGGTTCAAGACGAACGCGAATCGTTTTCAAAACGGCGTCCGGATCGTCTTTGCGAACGTTTACGAATACACCGACGCGACAGGCGACCTTCCGAGCTGTCTCGTCGCGAGCACGCTTGGCGGCCTCTCTCGCGCGTGGCCCGAGGGGCGTCGCGCCTATATTCGACTCAGCGAGGGCTACATGAAGGTCGCTGTCGAAACCGCGACCGATATGGTTTTCCTGCTTGAGACGTTTTGTGGTCACGGCACCAAGTACAACGATTCATCGAACGAGTGTTACCGCGGCGTGGGCACGGAGCGCTGGATCGATTTCACGTGCCTTCATCCAACGCCCGTCGGGCACGCCCGCGTCGCGGAGTTGTTTATGAGCGTGATCGATGGTTCGACGGGTCTGTGATGCCGAGGCGGCGCATCTTGTTGATGAGCGTGGTGCGCGGGAGCCCGAGCGTGCGCGCGGCGTGTGATTGGTTGCCCGATGTGGCTTGAAGGGCCGCGATGATTCGGTTGCGTTCGATTGTTTCCATCGTGCTGCGATGACTCTGTCCGTCGACCGGGTTGACCGCCATGGGTGACGCGTCGGTCAGGCTGTAAACCGTCGTGCGAGATTCACGAGGCGTCGATGCCGGCAAGCTAAGGTCCGTCGCGTGGAGCACGGATTCCGATGACAGCACGAGCGCGCGTTCGAGGATGTTCTCAAGTTCGCGCACGTTTCCGGGCCAGTCGTACGACGAAAGTTGCGCGACCGCATCGTCTGCGAGAGCAGGGAGCGGGCGATGATTTCGACGCGCGATGCGGGGGAGGAGGTCGGCGACAAGGAGGGAGATGTCGTCGCGACGCGCCCGCAAGGGAGGCATCTCGATTTCGATGACGCGCAGGCGATACGAGAGGTCTTCGCGGAACTCGCCGCGCGCGACCATCTCGCGAAGGTTGCGGTTGGTCGCCGCGATGATGCGGACATCGACGTGAAGCAGCGCGGAGCCGCCAACGCGAAGGAAGGTGCGGTCTTCGAGGACGCGGAGGAGCTTGGGTTGGAGAGAAAGCGGCAGCTCGCCAATTTCGTCGAGGAAGAGCGTGCCAGCGTCGGCGAGTTCGAAGAGGCCGCGGCGCGTCTCGACGGCACCGGTGAAAGCGCCACGGACATGGCCGAAGAGCTCGCTTTCGAAAACGCCGTGGGGGATGGCGGCGCAGTTGACGGAGACGAAGGGGGCGAGGGCGCGCGGCGACTCGTTGTGGATGAGGCGCGCGGCGAGGCCTTTGCCGGTACCGCTTTCGCCCGAGAGCAGAATAACGGCACCGGAGGTCGCGGCGCGGGCGACTTGGCGTCGGACGTCGCAGATGGGGCGCGACCGGCCCACAAGTGCGAGCGGGCGCGTGGGCGTCGGCAGAGGGGGGCCTGGTGAGGGATTCGGTTGTGCGAGGGCATGTTTTGTCGTTGCTGTTGACTCCATTTCAGTCTCCTTTTTGGGTTGAGCACGTGATTCCTGGTGGTTGATTGGAGGCAGACCGGCCGACCGGTCAGTCAAGGAAGGAAAAAAGGGGGAAGCGGTTCGGGATCTCACGAATGGTCCTTGGGGGCGAGTCCCGCTTCACCCACTTGAGCGACGAGGAGTTTCATGAGATCAAAAGCGCGATCAAGGTCGTCGGTTCTCGCGACGAAGAAACGATTCGATTCAAGCCCCACAAGCGCGCAGATCATCAAGTTGGTCAATGGTTCAAGTGGAATTGTCTCGGCCAAAGCGCGACCGACCGCCGCGCGCGCGCCCGTGAGCATGATTTCGACGAGTCGCGTTCGAACTTTCGTGAGTTCGCGCCGCACAGCGGGTTCAAGCGTTCCACGCGCGGAAAGTCGCAAAATAATCGCGGGCATGTCGCCGGAGCTGCGCAGTTCTCGCCAAATGGCGTCGAGCGTTTCGACGAGCGCGATGGGGCCGGTGCCGGTATGCAGCGTTCCTTCGGACGCGGCCTTCGCGATGCGCGAGACCATCGCGTCAAAAAAACGCTCAACGAGCTCGAGCAGAAGCGCGTCCTTCGATTTGAAGTGGTAATGGAGGAGGCTTTTCGATACGCCGGCCGCCTCCGCGATTTCACGCATCGACAGCCGGTCGCAATCCGAGTGCGCGAGGCACCGCATGGTGACCTTCAGGATTCGCTCCGCGCCTGGCTTTTCGTGGGCGATTCCACTCTCGATGGCGGGGGGCTTTCTATTTCGGGCGACTTTGGGCATCCTCATCCTGACCGGCTGGTCAGTCAATATAGCGGGCGGCCGTGCTTTTGTAAAGGAAAAAGTGAGCGTCATCTGTCGGCGCCGATCGCGGCTTGGCTTTCGCGCGGTTAATCCGGCGATCCGTGAGCGCAGCGTCTTGCCCGCGCAATTGATGGGATGCTAAACTTTGTGAAAGCTGGGAGCACTCGCACGCCGGGAATTGCCTGCGCGGGAGTCGATCGTCGAGAGAGAGAGGGCCGGTCGCCGTGAGATGAAGTTTAGCTGCGAACACTGTCGAACATCTTACTCCATCGCAAACGACAAGGTTCGGGGCAAGATCCTGACGATTCGTTGTCGGAGGTGCCAATCCGTCATTGTCGTTCGCGATCCCGATACCCCGACGGACGAATCTCAGCCGTCAGGTGCCCTCGCCGCGTCACGTGGTGCCAAGGTTTCGGCGTCCGCACAGCCGCCGCCCCCGCCTCAAGGCCGAGCTCCGACGCCGTTGCCCGATAACCTGACACTCGATTTCGACGCTGGCGAGGATGAACTCGACCGCGCACTCGATAAAATTGGCGAAGATATTTCGCCCCCCGCGCCGCCGCCCCCGGTCGCGAAGCGCCCAGTACAAGAGGACACCGTTGTCGCGGAGGTGCCCGGCGCGCGAATGCGTGAGCTGGATGCGGCATCCGAGATGACGCCGGCACCCTGCGCGCCACCACCCATGGCCCCCGAGTGGTTTTTGGGCATTGGGGGGGAGCAGCAGGGTCCCATGACACTCGTAGCTTTGCGCGCCCGTTTCGAAAGTGGCGACGCGAAGGGCGATGCGCTTGTTTGGAAAGGCGGGATGGCCGATTGGGTATTGGCGCTGAATGTCGACGACGTTAAGGACGTTGTGAAGGTCATTGCGCCACCGCCTGTGCCCGCGGTTGTCGCGGTGGCCGCCCCAAGCGAAGCGCTGCCTGCGCGCTCCCCACTCCGCATCGCCAAACCGGTCGATCCCGCGTTTTCTGATTTTGGCGATATCGGCGGGACGTTGATGCTTGACGCCGGGGCTATTCTCTCGATTGAGGAGATTCCTCGGCGGCGCCAACCGTCCAAGGCGCGGGTTGTTGTCACGGCCGCGCTCGGGATTATCGGCGTGTCGGGCGCGATCGTCGGGCTGATGGTGGCCGTCGGGGCCATCGACCTTTTCGGGACGGAGACGGCGTCGAGGGAGAAGGGACGACGGAATGAGTTGCTTCATGTCGAGGGGACGGGCCCGCTTGTTTTTCGCGAAACGAAGATCATCGAAGTCTCGAAAAATGGTCGTCGCCGTGGCGGGGGTGCGCGCGAGCCGGCGAGTGCTGGGCCGCTTGCAGGGACCCCAGTGCCATCGGCGCGGGCCGGAGCTGACATGAACACGTCGATGCGAATGGGGAATTCGGTTGGACCCGGGACGGCCGAACCGTCGGCGGAGATGCGACGGATGATTGCGTCGACCGCGGGCCTTGTCGAGTCGGGGCCGATCGAGCAGCCCGTCGTTCGTGCGCGCCGTGAGAAAGACGATCCAACGGCCGATGATGCGCAGCGGTTTAAGAAGTTGTTTTCGTCACACTACAAGCGGAGCGTGACGGGCTGTTACAACAAGGCGCTGAAGACCGACTCGTCCATTCAAGGGAGTATTATTCTGACGATGGAGTTGAACGAGCGCAGCAAGATTAAGTCGCTCGGGATGTCGCGATTCCAAGGGTCGCCGTTTGAGTCGTGTGTGAAGGAGTCGTCGCGTACGTGGAAATTCGCCGGAGTTTCGCCCGGAACGACGATCGAATACACGTTGACGCTCGCGCGCACCGAATAGCCGGTCGTTGCATCGCTGCGCACGGGCCCTCATCGCCCGGTTGGAGTTATCGACCGACTTTACCGCCGGCACTCGCGCCTGCATCGACGCTCTGCGGTGCGGCGCGCGGCGTCGATTTAATGATTTGCGTGACGCGTTTCAGAAGCGACTCGGCGTCGACCATTGAACAGACGGACAAGAGGTCGTTGTTGCGGAGGGCGGCGACGACCTTCGGGTCGGTCAACTCCTTGAGCTGGTGAAAACGCGGATCGAGCGCGAGGCGTGCGAGTTTGTCTTTGTCGCTTGCGATTTCAGCGAGCGCCGTCAGTGAATCGACCACCTCGAATCCCTTGAGCAGATTGTTTTGCGCCGCGAAGCGCATGATGTTCGATTCTTCTTGCCACGCCCGAAGCGTCGATGAGCCGCGAACCGTTGTCGTGCCGAAAAGCGCAAGCAGGCACGCCGCAGCGTAGATAATGAGAGCGCCTTTGAGTCCGCCAACAAAAGCACCCAGGATGTTGTCAACCGCGCGCGCCTCTTCGTGTTTGCGATATTTCTTGGCGATGAGTCCGGCGAATAGACCCAGAACGAGAATGAGAACGAGAAAAACGAAACCGCAAGCGGCGACGGTGGCGAGCGGGGGACACAGGCCCGTGAGCGAGGCGGTTGGCGCCGAAAGTGGCGATGCGAGTGCACGCGCGAGCAAGTACGCGATCGCGAGACAAGCGAGTTTGAGAATCTGGCGGATGAAACCGGTCCAGTAACCAACGAGGACAAACAGTCCGACAAGGCCGATGGCGACGAGGTCAACACCCACGCCTCTGTTTCTAGCATGGATTGTGCGCCGGTCGCCTCGCGCCGCATCGATGGCTTGACGCCCTGATTCCCGGATAACGGGAAACATTTGCGTGGGGCGGTCGGGGTTGGGCTCGCTCCGGCTCGCGAAAGTCCTCGGGTCTGACATTAAATGTGAGTTTGCACGAAATGAATCAAACGTCATGAAAACGGCAATTCCACGCTCCATCGGCACCTCATCCCCTGCACAAAGGTGCGCTGCGGGCTGCGCGGCACTGCCGCG
>JACPTQ010000007.1 GCA_016192705.1 Deltaproteobacteria bacterium
GACTCACATTTCATGTCAGACCCGAGGACTTTCGCGAGCCGGAGCGAGCCCAAACCCCGCCCGTACCACGCAAAACTTGCCCGTTATTCGGGAATCAGGGTCAATATTACGGGCTAAACGAGCAAGCGCTTGGGTCGGTGTCCCCGACGAGCGTGATGGAGGCGTCTTGCGCCTGAAATCGAGACCGGGCAAACGTTTTGAGCGTTGCGAAGTGAGGCCCGGCGTCCCTCGGCGCGTAAACAAGGTCGAGAAACCCGCGGTCGCCCGGACCAAGAAACGCGCCGGTCCCCCCATCGACTCGGAACTCGGCGGCGTTGGTCCCGCTGAGCTCGACGCGCTCGACGACCATCGATTCGCTGCCAAGGTTCGAAAACCACAACTTTGTGCTGTTCGCCGCGGTCGAATCGCACCGCAGTAACCCGACCGAGCGGTCGACCGCGAAGTCGCCGGTCGCGCTGGCTGTTGAACCTTGACCGAGCCCAATCATAGTCATCGTGGAACTCCGATAACTTCCGCCCGCGTCGGGTACCGTGTACATCACATCCACGTTCGCAACAAAAACCCCGCGACCCGGCGATTTGAACTGGACGCCGAGCGTCGTCGTCTCATTCGGCTGCAGCGTTATCGGATAATTGCCGACAAACGTGAATGGGTCGACACGGCCCAGGGCGGCGGCCGATGTGATCGTGGCGCCCGTAACCATTTCAGCGCGATTGCCCGTGTTTCGAACCGTGAACGTCTTTGTAAACGTTCCGTCCAGGCGAGTCAGTGGAAACGCAACCTCCAAAGTCCCGGTGCTCAACCCCAGTTGGTCTGCGATCGACAAGCCGGTGCCGCACCCAGCGCCGCCGAGAATCGCCAAAACCAACGCACCACCAAGAACAATTCGTCGTGCCATCCATTTCTCGAGCATCATCACTCCACCCCGGCCATCGTTCGTACGCTATACAGAAAGTAGCATAAACTTCCGGCAAACTCTGGGCCGGGTCCGCCTGGCGCTTGCCTCCGTCGATGAACCTCCTGTAATCTCACGAGATGCCCAAGGATGGCTTTGACCAGCGCGAGGTTGCAAAACGAAGGCTTGCCGGCGAGCGCGGTTTCGTCGCGCCGACGGATGCGCCGACCCGCATTTGCCTCGGATACCCGAGCCCGTACGCCGTCGCGATGTCGTCGCTTGGGTTCCAGACGATTTTTCGGGAGCTCGGCGCACGCGACGACGTTTTGGTCGATCGCGCGTTTCTTCCAGATGACCGCGCGGCGATCGACGCCCTCAAGGCCGCGAGAGAACCGCTCGTGTCGTACGCAACCCTACGCCGCGTCGCCGATTTTCCAATCGTCGCGCTGTCGTTCGCTTACGAGCTTGAGATCGGTGGACTCATTGATTTCCTTACGCTGTCTGGGATTCCCGTTCTTTCGACCGACCGCCGAAAGGGCGATCCGATCGTCGTCATCGGTGGTCCCATCACGTTCTCGAACCCGATCCCCCTTTCACCGTTTGCCGACGCCATTGTTTTCGGCGAGGCGGATCAGGCGATACACGGCGTTGTGGCTGCTGCGCAGTCGGGCGAATCACGCAACGCGAAGCTTGGTGCGCTCGCGAGGGTGCCTGGCGTTTTTATCCCCGCAAGGGGCCTGGTTCCGCCGCCCTGCCTCGCGGCCGATGATGCGCGGCTTCCCGCCTTCGCGTCGATCGTCACCGACGAAACGGAACTCGCGGGGATGTTCCTTATCGAAGCCGAACGCGGCTGCCATCGCGGCTGCACGTATTGCGTCATGCGACGATCCACAAACGGCGGGATGCGCCTCGTCGCGCCCGAGCGCATCCTCGGGCTCATCCCGTGCGACGCGCGGCGCGTCGGTCTCGTGGGCGCTGCGGTTTCCGACCACCCGCGCATCTGCGACATTTTGCGCGGCGTCGTCGATGCGGGTCGCGAGGTGAGCCTCTCGTCGCTTCGCGCGGATCGGTTGAACGCCGAATTCGTCGGCCTTCTCGCAAAGGGCGGCCACAAGACGCTCACGGTTGCTTCGGACGCGGCGAGCGAACGCCTCCGCGAAACGATTCAGCGCAAAATTCACGAGCGACATCTCATCCGCGCGGCAACGCTGGCGCGCGACGCGAAAATGACGCGCCTCAAGACGTACATGATGGTGGGGCTCCCGGGCGAAACGCACGATGACATTGACGAACTCGTTCGCTTCACTCGAGAGCTCGCGAAAATCCTTCCAGTCGCCATGGGGATCGCACCGTTTGTCGCGAAGCGAAACACACCTCTCGATGGTGCGCCGTTTGAGGCGATCGACGCGATCGAAGAAAAACTCGCGACGATTCGGCGTGGACTCGCGGGGATCGCCGAGGTGCGCCCCACATCCGCACGCTGGGCTTACGTTGAATATCGCCTCGCGCAAGGAGGCCCCGAGGCGGGTCTCGCGGCGATGCGCGCGCACCAGGCCGGTGGCTCGTTCGCCGCGTACCGAAGTGCCTTTGACGAAAACTCGATCGCCGCACCGCGTCCCTTGCGTGTCGTGGGCGGGCGGTTAGAGTAGGCGTATGAAAACGCTCGTTTCCGGTTTCGTTCACACGCCCGGCCTTCATTGCGGGTCGACGGCGATGGCCGACCTTCTAAACTTCAAGGGGATTGCCGTCTCGGAACCGATGGCGTTTGGTCTCGGAAGCGGCGCCGACTTTTATTATTTCGACACACCCGGTATGAAGCCGTCTGCGTGGCTGTCGGGGCGCAGCGGATCATTCGAAGACGACCTCTGCGCAACGCTCGGCCTGGCCTACCGCGAGTTTTTTGACAAGAGCTCGGATGCCGCCTGGGAACGCGCGCGCGCGCGCATCGACGCCGGTGAGCCGCTCTCCGTGCAGGCGGACGTGCGCTACCTCGACTACTACGCGACGGACACGCACTTCAACGGGCACCGCCTCATTCTCGCGGGGTACGACGACGACGGGGTGTACGTTGCCGATACACACTTCGAAGGGCTTCAGCGGCTCCCGAAAGAGTCGTTTGCCAAGGCGCGTGGCTCGCGCGTCCCGCCATCGTTCGGCGGCCCAAACGCGTGGTGGGAAGTCGAAACGCCCGCCGCACCCCTTGCCATTACGCGAGAACACGTCGCGCGCGCTGTGCACCATGCCGCGGCGCGTTTCTTTGAAGGCCCAACGGGTTTCAACGGTGAGCCCGGATTTAGCCTGTTCATCGCCGGGCTTCCGAATTGGACCGCGCTCCCGGACGCCGCGTGGTGCGCGCGGTTCGCGTATCAGTGCATTGAAAAGCGCGGCACGGGCGGCGGCTGTTTTCGAACGCTTTACGCGCGGTTCCTTGACGAAGCCGCGATGAATTTCAACGACCGCGATTTCCAGCGTCTCGCCGCGCTCGCCCACGAAGCCTCGGCCAAATGGACTCTGCTCGCGCGCGCCTTCAAATCCGCGTCAGAAGAGACGTCACCCGATTTCGCGGCGCTCGTCCCGCACGCCCGCGCCATGTTCGACGCCGAGCGCAAACTCGCCGACCTGTCGCTCACGACCAGATAAAACTGGAATGCCTCAACGCGCGGCGGCGTTGAGCGCGTCGGCGATCATGATGCGCTGCTCATCGGGGCTCGCCCAGCGCTTTTGCCCCTCGTCGCCAAGCAAATGAATCGGATCGAAATAGATGAAGTGTCTCCCCGGTCGAACGGTTGGGCTTGAGTAAACCGAAATCCCCGTCGCGCGATCGTAGAACTCATACGAGTGGACGTCGCGCTTCCCGCCGCCACCCGGCGCGTCGACCGCGAAGATCGGCGTGTTGAAGCCGCCCGTCGTTCCGCGCACGTGCTTTTCGAGCCGAACCGCCGCGGAAACCGTTGTCCGCAAATCCTCGACACCGCGCACAAGATCGTGAACGTAGACGTAATACGGATGGACGTTCATGAAGGCGAGCTTCTTAATGAGAAGCTGCATCGTGTCGACGGAGTCGTTCACGCCGCGTTGCAACACCGATTGATTGCGGACGACGATGCCGCGCTCAAAGAGCCTGTCCATCGCTGCGCGCGAAATCGCTGTGATTTCGTTCGGATGATTGAAGTGCGTGTGCACGACGACGTCTTTATGAATCTTTCGCCCCGCGTCCACGACGCGCGTGAGCGCATCGACCCATTCGGTGTCACTCAGGATTTTCTGCGGCATCACGGCCGGCCCCTTCGTCGCGAACCGCATCCGCCGAATGTTCTCCATCCCGAGAAGCGTCATCCCGATCCGCTCAAGGTCGCGCGCGCGCAAGTTAAACGCGTCACCGCCCGAAATCACGATGTCCTCAAGCGCGGGTGTTCGCGCAATGTAATCGAACGCCTTTTGCCACCGCTCTTCGTCGAGCCCCAGCGGAACTTTTTCGACCTCCTCCGTGTCGATGCCGACCGCGTAACTCCGCGTGCAAAAGCGGCAATAAACCGGGCACGTGTTGAGCGGCAAAAAAAGCGCCTTGTCGGGATATCGGTGCGTGAGCCCCGGAACGGGCGCGTCGGCCTGCTCGTTCAGCGAATCGAGCCCGAGTTTCGGGTGGTCGGGACGCATGCGCGATTTTACGGGGACAAACTGGATGCGGAGCGGGTCGTCGTAAGGCGCGTCCCAGTTGATGAGGCTCAAAATGTACGGCGAAACGCGAATGCTCATGGTCGAGCGCAGAAGGCCGTCGCGAACATCGGCGATGAACGCTTCCGACACGACGCCCTTGAGGGTCGCGAAGAGTTTTTCGCTGTTTGTGACCGAGTTTTTCGCTTGCCACCGGTAATCCAAAAAGTCGCTCTCGCGCACATCGCGGTACGCCGGGATTTTTTGCCAAAAGGGGCCCTCGAGAAACTCGCGATGCGCCAAGAGGTTTCGATTGTTCATCGAAAAAAAGCTACCACAACGCGGCGACGTAAAACATGTCAACGAACATACGTAATCGGCTCAACGATCGCGGCGGCGTATTCGTCGCCCGCGGACTTGACGGCCGAAAGGAGCGCCGCGCGCGAAACCCGCTCTTTGCGCCCCACGAGCACGGTTGCAATCTTTTTTGTGAGGTCGACGTGCGCAAAACCAACACCCGAAACCTCGCGCAGCGACTTCGTGAGTTTCCCGACGCAGACCGCGCACGTCATTCCGGTCACCTGAAGTTCGATTTTCGCGGGGCCCGTTATTTCGTCGGGCGTCGTTTCTTTCGGACAGGCCGCGAAGACAAGGGCGAGCGCCGCCAAAATCGACGCACCGATGTGAACAACACGTCTCATGCGAGCGCGTGCCTCCGCCGAAGCGTCCACTCGCCGGCGAGCGCGCCGATGATGATGAGGAGAACGACGATGTTGTCCCAAAGGTCAATGCGCTCCTCGCGTTCGATGCGCGTCACGCGCGGTGGCACACGGGGAAACGACGCGGGAAGCGAATCGCCGGCCCGAAGCGCAAGGCCTCCCGTCTCGGCCGCGAGGGCGGTAAGAAGCGCGGCGTTCGCTCGCGTTTCAGCCATCTCGTCGCCAAGCGACGCCACAACAAACGCCGTTTCAGCCGATTCACCGGCGACATCGGTCGACGTTGCGACGACACGACACGCGCCCTCGGGCAGCGCGCCAAGGTCTATTTCCGCTTGACCCGACTCTTTGGTCACCGCGTCGTGCATGATCTTTCGCGCCCCGCACGTGACATCGACGTGCGCAGCGCCGCGTTTCATCGGTGCGTGCGATTCATCAAAAAGCCGAACGTTCACGCGCACGGCCGAACCGGGATTCACGGTGTCCTCAGGAACTTCGACCTGGATTCGTTTGAGCGTCGGGTCTTTCGTGAGCCACCGGAGTGCGTTTGACCAAAAGCCGACGTAAGCGCTTCGGGCCTGCGCGCGCTCCGACGCGAGAAAATCCCACTGCCACGTCGAATCGGTCGCGATGGCGAGAACACGACCGCGCTTCGCTTCGCCCGCAACAACGATGGGGCGCCGCGTCGCTCCGTGCTCGGCCACAACGATGCCACCCGGCTTGGCCGTCACGAAGTTCAGCCCCTCGAGTCCCGGCAGCGCATCCCAGAGCGCGGCGTTTTGCTGCGGGTCAACGACGACGCGCATGAGCGGGTGTCGCCGCCCCTCGAGCGTCAAACGCGCCTTCACCTCCGCGACATCATACGTCGCGCTCGGCGCCGTGCCGTTTTGCATCGCGACCGGCATCACCTCTTCGATCGGCGTCCCCGCGTAACCGCCCGCGCCAAAACTTTGATCACCGCCCATCATCACAAACGCTCCGCCCTCAAGAATAAACGATCGAATCCGCGGCAAATAGCGCTGCATATCGTATGGCCGAAAATCAAAATTCTGAAAAACGACGATGTCGAACGATTTGAGCGCCGTCGTGAACAGCTCGTCGGTTGGAAACGGAATGAGCGAAAGCTCGTTGGGCGGTGCAAGTTGTAAGTCGGTCGGCGTTCGCAAAATAAAAAAAGAAATGAGGTCGATGCTCGGGTTTTGTTTCATGAGTTGGCGAAAGAAGCGCTCGTCCCACGAGGGACGCCCGGCGACTTGAAGCAATCGAATCTTGTCGCGGACGACGCGCACGGCAAACGTATGTGTGTTGTTTGTCGTGACCGATTCGCCACGCAGCTTCGAGACGTCGACGGTGTAAAGCGAAACACCAACGGCCGACGGCGCAATCGTGAACTTGACGGTCTCGCGGCTTGCACCCGCCTTCAGCGTGAGCACGCGTTCGCCGGCGAGTCGCCCATCGTGCGTCAGGGTCACGCGCAACGTTGTTTTCGGAATCGCGGTTGCCGACACGTCGACTTCGACCGTCGCCTCGTTGTGAACAAAAAGGAGCGGGTCGCGGCGAACCGCGGCGATGGCGAGGTCGGGCGTGTCGTTCGATTCGGCCACGTTGACCGTTGTCACGGGCGCGCCAAGCGATTTCAGGAAATCGACCGACTCGGCATCCAACTTCGCGTCGACGACGGCCTTCCAGTCCGCGTTGTCGCGCCCATCGGACACGAGAATCACGGCCGCAAGCGGTGCGCGTTCATGCCCCTCGCGCAGCTTTGACAGCGCATGGCGAATTCGCGTCCGGCGGCCCTTGGGTTCGACCAGGCGAACCCTTTCGTCGGTTGACGGCGCGAGCTCCTCTGAAAACGTGAAGTACTCCGTTCGAACGTCCGGCGCGAGCGCGGCGAGAGTCCCGTGCGCACGGCCGAGAAACGAACGCGCCTTTTCGATTCGACGGTCGATGGCGAGACTTTCGGACGAATCGACAAGAATCGCGATAACCCCCGGCGTTCGCGCAACGCTTTGGCGCGCGAGCGTCGGCTGAAACACCAAGACGACCGCGCCAACGATCGCCACAAATCGCAGCGCGAAGAGCGCGCCCCGCATCCGCGACGAAAGCCGCCGCGAGCCACGAAGGTTAAGCGCCAAAACCGCGATCGCGACGATGACGACAAGGGCGATGGCCCAGGGCGGCAAATCGGCGCCCAGCCGCAGCGTCGATTCCTTGACGATTTGCGGCGCCGTTGTCATGGGGCGTATGGGGTTCGGCGTTTCAAAATGAGCGGCACGTGGACCTGATCGCGTTTGTAGTCGAGGCAAAGCGCGTACATGACGACGTTGACGCCGAAACGAAACGCCATTTCGCGTTGACGGTCGCCGCCGGGGACAACGTCGAACATCCATCGCCCAACGTTGTCGCGCGACCAGGCGCCCCCCGCATCGTTTCGGGAGTAAACAACAACGGTGCGTTCGTCGATGTCGACGCCATAAAGCTCGGGGTCGGTGTCGACGCGGCCAACCGCGTTATTCAATAAATAAAACGACTTATACATAACGTGATCGCGCGGCAGCGCGGTGAGCGGATGATCGGGATTAAAGACGCGCTTAAGCTCGCGACGGACCGAAGCGTCAAACGCGCTGTCTTGCGTCCCCGTTGCGTCGTCGACGAAGAGAAACCCGCCGCGCGATAAGTAGCGTCGCAAGTTTGCGACTTCATCGCTCGACCACGGCGTAAACGCGTCGTCGCCCGTGAGGTAAAGAAACGGCGTTCGAAAAAGCGCCGCGTCGCGGAGCGTGACAACCGGCTCCTTCGCGCGCGATTCGATGCTCGTGCGCTTCGTGACTTCCCACAAGAGCCGCCGCGCCGCAAGCGGCCGCACGTCCCAGTTGCCGCCCGCGTATCGCAGGCGCGCCATCGAAAACTTCGCGCCATCGCCGAGCGCCGCCGCGCGTCGCGCAACCACAAACGCGAGACCAGCCGCCGACCCCGCAAGAAACCCGCGCCGCGACAGTTCCCACATCGCCCACATCATACCGCGACAGCCCGGGGTTTGACGTATCGATCGCTGACCCTGATAATCACGTCTAAATGGAGGCTCGCATGATTTTTACGCTGCGCCTGATTCCGCTGTCGCTCCTTTTCGTGACCGGTCTATCGTTTGCGCAGGAGACAAAACCGACGCCCGCGCCCGGTTTGCCGCCGTCGGCAACGCCCGAAACAAAACCGGACGAGAAAAAGCCCGAAGAAAAAAAAGAAGCGGCAGCGACGCCAGCCGTGAAACCAGAGGAGAAGAAACCCGAGACCAAGCCGGAAGAAAAGGAAGAACCGAAAAAGAAAAAAGAGGAAGACAAAGACTACTCGTCGATTATCGGCCTCGCCGGGTATTTCGGTTTCCAAGTCCCGCTTTCGGCGTACATCAATGACCTCAAGAATTTGCCGACCGACACCGCCGGATCGACGTACACCATCACCGACCTAAAAAATAAAATCGGCTTCGCGATGACGCTCGCCCTGAAGTTGTCCAACTGGGAATTTCAGTACAACTGGCTCGTTGCGCCGCTCGACACCCTCAACTTCACGCCCTCGCCCGTCACGGTGAACGGCACCACGTACACGTCGCCCAAAGACATGTCGGCCGAAGACGCGTATCAATTCCATTCATTCACGGCGGCCTACAAAATCTATTTTACGAGCGGCCAAGTTCGCCCCTACCTTTCGCCACACCTCGGCATCGCTTTCGTAAAACCGGGCGCCAAGGCGTCGACGTTCTTACCCGGAGCCGAATTCGGCATGGGGCTCGGCACCGACATCCACTTGACGAAGGGCGTCGCGCTTTCCCTCATCATTCGTTACCGCTTCTTCATCACGCGTAACCCGAACGAGTCCGAAGCGCAAAACGCCTTTTTGTCGAGTGGAACGATCCCGACCGCCAATGACATCTTCTCAAGCTTCATTGAGACGGGCTCTTTCTTGACGATCCAGGCCGGTCTCGCCTTCCAGCTGTAGTTCGCGTGGCGTCTGCTATACTTAGTTTTTAATGAAACCCGAAAACGTTCCCGCCGTCACCAGCCAGCAGATTGCGCGCCTTCCCAAAACCGACCTGCACGTTCACCTCGACGGGTCGCTTCGCGTCGAGACGATTCTCGACCTCGCCGCGAAACAAGGGGTCTCGCTCCCCGCGACAACGCCCGACGGCCTCGCGAGAGCGATTCATATGGGCGAAGTGTGCGCCGATTTGAACGACTACCTACGCGCGTTCGACATCACGCTGTCGATCCTGCAGGAGCCCGACGCGCTTTATCGCGCGGCGTATGAACTCGCCGAAGACAACGCAAAAGAAAACGTTTGGTATATGGAAGTGCGGTATTCGCCCATCCTCCACCTCAAGAAGGGGATGAAGATCACGACGGCGGTCGAGTCGGTCTTAGCGGGGCTTCGCGACGCGCAACGCGATTTTGGAATTCGCACGGGCGTTATCATTTGCGGGATTCGCAATATCAATCCCGAGACGTCCTTGCGGTTGGCCGAGCTTGCGGTCGCGTACAAGAACAAGGGGATCGTCGCGTTCGATCTCGCGGGCGCCGAAGTTAATTTTCCGGCGAAAGACCACAAAGACGCGTTTTATCTCATCCTCAAAAACAACGTTAACTGCACCTGCCATGCGGGCGAGGCGTACGGCCCCGAATCGATCCACCAGGCGCTCCACTACTGCGGGTCGCACCGCATCGGCCACGGGACGCGGCTGCGCGAAGATGGCGACCTTTTAAACTACGTCAACGACCACCGAATCCCGGTCGAGGCGTGCGTTTCCTCGAACGTTCAAACGCGTGCCGTGTCGGACTACGCGTCGCATCCGCTAAAATTCTATTACAACTTCGGCCTTCGCGTGACGATCAACACCGACAACCGCCTCATCACCGACACGACGGTCACGAAAGAGATCGAGCTTGCCGTGAAATACGGCGACTTCACGCTCGAGGATCTCAAGGAAATCATGATTAACGGCTTTAAGAGCGCGTTTTTGCCGTTTCGCGATAAGCAGGCCTTGCTTCGCGATGTGACCGCCGAGCTCGCGCAGATTCACTAAGGGACGAAGTAAAACGTCACACCGAGGATCGCGTAAACCGCGAGGAGCATGAGACCGTCGAGCCAATCGGAGCGGCCGTCCTGCGCGGTCAGCGTCACCGCCCCAACGGAAACACCGATCGCGATGACCTCGAGATGCGTGAATTCGAGCGTCATCGGTTGGCCAATCGCGGCGCCGAGAAGCACGAGAACGGGCGCGACGAAAAGCGCGATCTGTTTCGACGATTCAATTGCAATTGTGAACGACAGGTTCATTCGATCCTTCGCGGCCATCATCACGGCGGTCGAATGCTCCGCCGCGTTTCCGACGGTCGCGATGACGACGAGACCGATAAACGTTTCCGAAAGGCCGAACGACTTGTTCGCGTCTTCAATGGCGTGCACGAGGAACTCCGCGACAACCGCCGTCGCCACGGTCGCGACGAGCAAAATGACGACGGCCTTGCGTACAGACCCGTGCCCCTCTTCGGCGACCGCGTGATCATCGGTGTAAAGGTGAGCATGCGTTCGAATCGTAAAAAGGAGCGACGCGCCGTAAACGACGAGCATCACGACCGCGATGCCAATCGAGAGTGGTTGAACGATTTTTGCCGCGGACGACGGCCCAACCGACAGCGCGAAAAAGTCGGGGATCGCGATGGCGACGAGCGCGAGGTACATGAGTGAAATCCCGGCGAGCGCCGCCGTTTTGTTGAAATTCTGTTTCTCGCGCCGAAGCCCCCCGACCAACATCGAGAGCCCCAAAATGAGGAGGAGATTCCCGATGATGGCCCCCGTGATCGACGCTTTCACAATCTGAAGTTTTCCGGCCCGAAGCGCCGAAATCGCCAAGATGAGTTCCGCGGCGTTTCCAAACGTCGCGTTCATGAGACCGCCAAGCCCGCTTCCCAAGCGGTGCGAAATCGTTTCGGTCGCGGACCCCATAAACCGCGCAAGCGGCAAAATTGCGACGCTGCACAAAACGAAAGTCGCCGTGCCCGACCAAGCGAAGTGCGAAATCACCGCAAGCGGCAAAAACACCGTCGCCGCAACGACGAACAGCGCTTCGCCTCTGAGCCGCTTTATCATTTTTCGAGCGGTCGAAACGACAAGCTGCGTAAAATCGACCGGCGCGCTTTCAAATCCTCATCGGCATCACGATCGCCGCGGTGTCGTCGTCGACCTTTTCGCCGTGCGGCCGCATCAGACACGGCGACAGCTCGTCGTTGAACTCGAGCTGAACCGCGTCGCATTCAAACGACGCGAGCGCATCGATGAGGTAACGCGCGTTGAACCCAATCTGCAGTTTTCGCCCCGTGTACTCCGCCGGAATCTCTTCCTTCGCCTCGCCCGCGTCGGGATTCGACACCACGAACCGAATCGCGCCCTTCTCAAGCTCAACGCGCGTCGTCGTTGCCGACTCCGACGACAAAATCGACACGCGCTTCAAAGCCCCAACGAGTGGCGCCCGCTCCGCAACAACCTTCCACTCCGACGCCGCCGGAATCACTTGATTGTAATCGGGGTATTTCCCCTCAATAAGTCGCAACATCAAAACGACGTTGCCACAACGCACAAGCCCCGCGCGATCGCTAAAGCCGATTTCGCACTCGCCTTTTTCGCCATCGAGCAACCGCCGAAGCTCGTTCATCGCCTTTCGCGGCACGATGACCTTTTCCTTCAGCGCACCTTTCGGCGCCTTCTTAATCGTGCCGTCCGCCTTCGCCAATCGATGCCCGTCCGCTGCCACAATCCGAAGTCTTCCTTGGACGCCCTCGAACATCACGCCGTTCAAATTCGGCCGCGAATCGTCCTGAAGCGCCGCATACACCGTTCTTTGGCAAAGCCGCGAAAGCTCACCGACGGTTATTGAAAACGTTTCAACGCCGCCCAACTGCGGCAACCCCGGGAAATCGGCCGCGGGCAAACAAATGAGCTTCCACTCGGATCGCCCCGCCTTAACTTCAAGCTCGCCGCCCTCGCGCGATCGAAGCTGGACATCCTCGCCCGTGACGCTCCTCGTTATTTCGAAAAGCGACCGCGCCGAAACGAGAACCTTGCCCGGCTCGTCGACCTTCGCCGCATAATCACCCGTGATCGCGATTTCGAGATCCGTCGCCGAAATCCGCACAACGCCTTCTTTGAGCGCCTCAACGAGAACGTGGCTGAGCGCCGGGGTTGTGCTCTTCCGCTCGGCAACCCCCTGAACGCGATAGAGCGCCGACGCCAAAACTTCCTTCTTAACCGCAAGCTTCATCCCCAATCCTCCGTCTCTCTCTGGTCGTTCATACACACAGGGTCTTTCTTTCATATGAATTAATAACAAAAGATCTTCTTATTTCGAAGAAGAAGTAAGAGCTGTTGGTTCTGTGAGTTGGTTCGCAACTTCTTGATACGGTTGCGAAATCAAAATCAACAAGTTGTGGAAAACAGGGGCGAAGAATCTGTGTTGTTCTTCGCAGGCATTTGGTCCCACTGTCCGGCCACAGCGGGTAAAGGGTTTTTGAACAGCTTGTCACGAGAGGCTCTTTTCGATCGATTCGACCGTTGACCGGAGCGCCGAATCACCCATCAGCATCCGCTGAATCTTCTTGCACGCAAACATGACCGTCGAGTGATCGCGGTTCCCGAAGCGCTGCCCAATCTCGGGAAAACTGCATCCGGTATGCTTTCGCGCGAGATGCATCGCAATCATGCGCGGGAACGCGATGCTTTTCGTGCGACGCTCCGATTTCATATCGGCGACGCGAACGTTGTAGTAGTTCGACACAATTTTCTGAATCGTCTCGACCGAGACCTTTTCGCCGCGATTTTGAAAAAGGTCGCTCAAAACTTCACGGCCCATATCGAGCGACATTTCGCGCCGCGTGAGCGAGGCGAACGCCTGAAGCCGAATCAGCGACCCCTCGAGCTCGCGCACGTTCGACGAGACGTGCGTCGCGAGAAAAAGCGCGACGTCGTTCGGCAAAAAGAACCCTTCGACCTCCGACTTTTTCTTGAGAATGGCGATCCGCGTCTCGAGCTCCGGCGGCTTGATGTCGGCGACGAGCCCCCACTGAAATCGCGACGACAATCGCTCTTCGAGCCCTTGGATTTCATTCGGAACCTTGTCGCTCGTGACGACGATCTGCCGGTGCGTTTCGTAGAGGGAGTTGAACGTGTGGAAAAACTCCTCCTGTGTTCGGTCCTTACCGGCGATAAATTGAATATCGTCGATGAGAAGCACGTCGCAGCTCGACCGGTATTTCGCGCGGAACGTGTCCATCTTGTCGAACCGAAGCGAATTGATGAGGTCGTTCATAAACTCTTCGCTCGACAGATAAAAGATTCTTGCGTCGGGGTTGCGCGAGCGTATGTGGTTTCCGATGGCGCTCAAAAGGTGAGTCTTCCCGAGGCCGACGCCGCCGTAAATAAAGAGTGGGTTGTAGTTGTGACCGGGCAAATCGGCGACCGCAAAGGCCGCCGCGTGCGCGAACTGATTCGACGGCCCGACGACAAAATTCTCGAACGAGAGTTTTGGATTGAGCCGCTTTCCGTTGAAGGGCGTCGGCTCGGCGCGTGGTGCGGCGCCGTTTGGGCTTCCGGCCGTTTCCTTTTTCGGAGTCTCGGGCGGTCCCCAAGGGGCGCTTATCGACTCGGCTGAGACCACGCGACGCGCGACATCTCGCGGGGGACCATCGTTCACCTCGAAAAGGACATCGATGCCGATTCCAGTTTGCGTGCGAAGCTCCGCCTCGATGGCCGGGAGAAATCGGTCGGCGATAAAATCTCGCTCGAACTTGTTCGGGACCTCGATGACAACGCTCGATTCGGTGATGCGGCGGCAGTTGACGCGCGTAATGAGTTGACCAAAGCTCGGATCGGCGATCCGGCCCTTAAGCGAATTGACCGCCGACTGCCAATCGAGATCCATGAATCCTCCAAACTTACAAACAGGCGCGTGTGGATAAAAAACAATTTAATAACAAATAGTTATTAGACCTTCACTCGGAGGTTCTTAACAGGTTATTCAACAACTTTCCGATCGCTGTGATAACGAAAAGACAACTCGCGACGTTTAACAGGCCAGAAGGCTCTTCGGCAAGCGAAATTTTTTTCCAGTTTTTCTTGGGAATTTGAAATTCGGGCGGACGCCATGGGTCATCGGGTACGACCGCGAAGCGCCGGGCGCTGACCCAAGATATAAGGCTATACAAGTTATTATGTACCTATATATTGTAGGTAAAGGATGGTTGTGTGGCTTGTCAAAAACTGGTAAGAAATCGGGCTTAAGTGGTTGTGTCCGTGGGAGATTTTGATGACCGAACGTGAACCGGAAAGCGGCATCGACGTAAGCGATCTCGCTCCCGGAAGCGACTACAACGCCGAAAGCATCAAGGTTCTAAAGGGACTTGATGCGGTTCGTAAGCGCCCGGGCATGTACATCGGCGACACCGACGATGGCTCGGGCTTGCACCACATGGTGTACGAAGTCGTCGACAACAGCATCGACGAAGCGCTGGCCGGTTTTTGCGACCACGTTTCGGTCGTGATTCACGTTGGCGGAAGCGTTACGGTTGAAGACAACGGGCGCGGAATTCCGGTCGACATTCACCAGGGCGAAGGGCGATCGGCCGCCGAAGTCATCATGACCGAGCTTCACTCGGGCGGAAAATTTGATCACAACAGTTACAAGGTGTCGGGCGGGCTTCATGGTGTGGGCGTTTCGGTTGTGAACGCGCTTTCGGAGCACTTGGCGCTCGAGATTCGGCGCGACGGGAAAGTTTTTTTCCAGGAGTATGTGCGCGGAAAGCCGGTTTTGGAGCTTAAGGAGACCGGGACGACAACGACGCGCGGCACGAAAGTGACGTTTCGGCCGGACCGCGAGATTTTTCCGCGCCGCGACTATTCGTTCGACACGTTGTCGCAGCGGCTCCGTGAGCTGTCGTTCCTTAACCGCGGCGTTACGATTTCGATCGCCGACGAGCGCGACGGGCGCAAGCACCAGTTTGACTACAAGGGCGGGATTCGGTCGTTCGTCGAACATTTGAACAAAAATAAGACCGTCGTTCATCCGACGCCCGTCTATTTTATCGCCGATGAAGCTGGAATGACCGTCGAGATTGGCCTTCAGTGGAACGATTCGTATCAGGAAAATATTTTTTGTTTTACGAACAACATCCCGAATCGCGACGGTGGAACGCATTTGACCGGTTTTCGGAGCGCGCTCACGCGGACGCTCAATCAATACGCGAGCGACCAAAATCTGTCGAAGGGATCGACGCTCTCGGGCGAAGATTGCCGCGAGGGGTTGACGGCGGTTTTGTCGGTCAAGGTTCCCGACCCGAAGTTCAGCTCGCAGACGAAGGACAAGCTCGTTTCGAGCGAGGTGAAGGGGATCGTCGAAACGGTCATTAACGACAAACTGAAGCAGTTCCTTGAGGAGAGCCCGAGCGAATCGCGGCAGATTGTGTCGAAGGCGATTGAGGCGGCGCGGGCGCGCGAGGCGGCGCGAAAGGCGCGCGAGCTGATTCACCGAAAGGGCGCGCTCGATTCGGGGTCGCTGCCCGGGAAGCTCGCCGACTGCCAGGAGCGGGATCCGGCGCAGTGCGAAATCTTTATTGTTGAGGGGGACAGCGCGGGCGGCTCGGCGAAACAGGGGCGCGACCGGCGGTTTCAAGCGATTTTGCCGCTTCGCGGGAAGATCCTGAACGTCGAGAAGGCGCGGTTCGATAAAATGCTGTCGTCGCAGGAGATCGCGCTTCTCATCACGGCGCTCGGCACCGGGATCGGTCACGGCCACTTCGACATCGCGAAGCTGCGTTACGGGCGCGTCATCATCATGACCGACGCCGACGTCGACGGCGCGCACATCCGCACGCTGCTCCTCACGTTTTTTTATCGCCAGATGCCGGAAGTCGTTGCGCGCGGAAACCTTTATATCGCGCAGCCGCCGCTTTATCGCGTGAAGCGCGGGAAGAGCGCAAAGTATTTAAAAGACGATCGGGCGCTTGAGCAGTTTCTCGTTGAGGGGGGAACGGCCGATCTGTCGGTGCGCTCTGCGAATGGCGAGGGTTTTACGGGGGATCCGCTCCGCGACTGGGTGTCGCGCGCGCTCGAATATCGGCAGCTTCTTTCGCGCATCGACCGGGTGTGTGACGCGCGAATCGTCGACGCGGCCGCGCGGGGGCTTGGGCTCACGCGCGAGGACTTGGGCGATGGCGACGCGCTTGCGGCGAAACTTGTGAGCCTCGAAGACGACCTCGCGAAGTCGCATCCCGACGTGCTTCCTGTCGAGTTTGAGCTCGATGACGACCCCGAACATGGGGCGAAGCGCGTGACGTGCCGCACGCGCGTTGGGGCGACGCGACGCGAGACGGTGCTCGATGTGCCGTTTGTGACGTCGCCGGAATTCGTTGATGCGCGTGAGCTCGCGGTCGAAATTGCGCGAATCGGGTCGCCTCCGTTTTCGCTCGTGAAGCGTGAGGGCGGCGAGGTCTTGGAGGTTGCGCCGACGCTTGAATCGCTTGCCGAGGTTGTGCTAGCGCTCGGGCGAAAGGGGTACGAAATTCAACGGTATAAGGGCCTCGGCGAAATGAATCCTGAGCAGCTCTGGGAGACGACGATGAACCCGGAGACGCGCGCGCTTTATAAGGTGCGGATCGACGACTCGGTTGAGGCGGACGCGATTTTTACGATTCTCATGGGCGATGCGGTTGAGCCGCGGCGCGAATTCATCGAGGAAAATGCGCTGTCGGTGAAGAATCTAGATATCTAAATGAGGGGAGGATCTCGCGATGGGCATTGAGCGATCGGCGATTTTGGGAATGGGTTTTTATGTTCCGCCGAAGGTGGTGACGAACGAGGAGCTCGCGCGTCTCATGGATACGTCCGATGAGTGGATTCGCGAGCGCACGGGGATCGTCGAACGCCACTACATCGAGGGCGAGGTGGGTGTTGCCGACCTTGCGCTTCCAGCGGCGAAAAAGGCGATTGAGCGCGCCGGAATCACGAAAGACGACATCGACCTCATCGTGTTTGGAACGCTGTCGCCCGATTACGAATTTCCGGGGAGTGGGGTGCTTTTGCAGGCGATGCTTGGCCGCCCGGGCATTCCGGCGATCGACATCCGGCAACAGTGCACGGGGTTCATTTACGGGCTTTCGATCGCGGATCTTTATGTGCGTGCGGGGATCGCGCGAAACGCGCTCGTTGTGGGCGCTGAAGTGCATTCGACCGGCCTCGATTTCACGACGCGCGGTCGCGATGTGACGGTTATTTTTGGCGATGGCGCTGGTGCCGCGGTCGTGGGGGCGCCGCGCGTGGCGGACCAGGGGATTTTATCGTGCGCGCTTCACTCGGACGGGTCATACGCGAAGGAGCTTTGGTGCGATAAGCCGGGGTCACGCTATCACCCGCGGATCACGGCGGCCGACTTGGAGCGTGGCGATCATTTTCCCGCGATGAAGGGGCGCACGGTTTTTAAACACGCGGTGACGAAAATGCCGGCGGTTTTGGACGAAGCGCTGAAGAGTGCGGGTGTGGCGCTCCAAGACCTCGACATCATCGTTCCGCACCAGGCGAACTTGAGGATATCGGAGTTCGTCCAGGGCGCGCTGAAGATCCCGGCGGAAAAAATGGTGAACAACATTCAGCGCTACGGAAACACAACCGCTGCGTCGATTCCGATTGCGCTTTGCGAGGCGTGGGAAGAGGGGCGCGTGAAGCCGGGTGCGCTCGTGGCGCTCGTTGCGTTTGGCGCAGGGTTCACCTGGGCGAGCACCATCATTCGCTGGTGAACGGCGCCGCTCGCGTTTCGGTCGTTTTTCTTTTGCTTGTGGGCGCAAGGGACGCTCGCGCGGCCGAGCAGGTGGATCTCGGGAGTTTTGGTGTCACGGGCGGCGAGCGCGCGCAGGGGTTCGTCGATTGGATTTTCGCGTCGAGCCTTTGCGAGACCGTCGAACGTGGGTCGGCGATAAAGGCCGCGTGTCTCGCGTCGCTCGATTGGAAACGGTGGCGCCTCAACTGGACAAAAAACGTCGCCGCGACGAGTCGCCTCGCGCCCGCGGTTATTCGCGATTGGGTGGTTGTCGATACGGCCGAGCGGGTCGTTTCGGTGTTTGAACGCGAGACAGGGCGACCGTATTGGGAGGTTGAGCTTGAGGATTTCGTCGCGGGACGCCTCGACGAATTGGGCGGCCTGCTCGGCGTGCAGGATGGCGACCGGTCGTACTGGGCGCTCGACCTCCAGCAGCGAAAGCGCGCCTGGGTATATCGATCAGAGACGCGGATCCGAGGCCCCGTCGCGTTTTCCGAGGGGCATGTTTTTTTCCAGACCGAGGGGGGGCTGGTCGCGGTCGGGCACACGAAAGGCGAACGCGTCTGGTCGCGCCCCGAGGCAACCGGCGATTTTGTGGCGGCCGAAGGCGTTGTTTACGCGGTCGCGCCCGATGACGCGCAGAAGAGACTGGAGCTGCTCGCGATCTCCGTTGTCAATGGCGCCGTTCTTTGGCGCGTCGCAACGGCGCAGAGCGAGACGATTCCAGCGCGCATCTGTCTTGCCAAGGGGGGCGCGATGCTTTTTGCGGCCGGCGTCGTTTATGGTCTTTCGGCGACGACGGACGAGGCGCCCGGGGGCCAGATCCGATTTCGGCACGAGCTAAAACCCAACGCCCACGTCGTCGCGTGCGACCGCGTGCGTGCGATCGCCATTGAGGAGGAGGCGAACAAGGCGCGGCTGTCGATTGTGCAGTGGGATGGCGTTTCGCCGATTGAGGGTGCGGCGCTGCGCGGCCAGGCCAGCGAGAACGATGCACGTGCTTTGGCGGCCGACGTCGCGTTTACCACGAGCTCCGCGGGGTTTTCGCGTCAGCTCGTCGTCGTGAATACGGCGAAACGAGAGGCGTGGCAGATTCCAGTTGGCGCGCGCGCGAGCGTGTGGGCGATAACGCCGGAGCTGATTTGGTTACGCGAGGCCGGTGATTTTGTTGCGTACGACCGCGCAACGAAGGAGCAGGTTGTTCGGCGGTCGAGCCGGTTATCGCGGGGAGGCGGCGAGTGGTCGCGCGGTGTTCGTTACATCGTTTATCTGGCGCCGCCCGGGCTCATCGCGATCGGCTTTCTCATCCATTTCGCGCGGCGGCGTGCGCGGAGTTACCTGTAGCTCCAGGCCGATGGGCGGGCGCGGCGTCTTTTCGGTAAGCGACGAGCGCCGCGTCGCGACGGCGCGCGCCAACGGAGACGCCACGGAGCGTTCGGAGCTCGAACCACAAAACAGCGCCAGATGAATCGGTCTGCGCGATGAACGTATCGCCTGCGTGTGAATCAGCGGCGTCGAAAACCGTAACGAGCGATCGCACGAGTCCCCGAATTTCGTTTTGTGAAATCCCCATGCGGCGAAGCGCGGCCTCGAGCCGCTCGCCGGGAAGGATTTCACCGCGCCGAATTCCCGATGCGGCTCCGCGCGGCGATGCGTCGGGCCGCGACGAAACCACCGATGGAGTCGCCATCGTTGGTGCGCCCCGAAGCACCGGTGAACCCACGCGGGTCGACGTCGTTTCGACGCGTTTGTTCGCTTGGTTTGGCGCGATGGCCGAGGGCGTCGCGATTTTCGCAGACGACGTAACAGTCGACGCCGCATCGGTCGGCGGCCCGCCCCAAAGAACCGCGCCCCCGTAAGCAAACGCCCCTGCGATTAGAACAAGAACCGCGACGAGCGGGAATCTCGACTTGCGTTTGCGACGGTTTCTCGTGGTGCGGCCAACCCGGAGTCGTGCGGTGGTGTTGTACGGGCGCGCGTAGGGCTTCAAGTTGAAGAGACCGTACCATCGGACCAAAAAGGTGTCAAAAAACGAGCGGTCATGCGCCCATGAAGTTTTCTCTTTACAAGGCCGAGAGCGAGCGGTAAAGTATTCATGGAAAAGTTTGGTACGCCTATATTGGGTGGCGTCGGATTTCGTTGGTTGTCTCCCCCCCCAAACAACCGCGAGCCTCGGCGTCACCCTTTTTTATCTTCTTTCCTTGGAAAGTTGATGCTCCGAGGACCCCGTGGTAATTAAGAAAAAGCTAAGCGAAACAGGGATCCTATTCGGTCGGGTCGCTTTTTAGGGATCGGATTGAATAGATTCGCTCGGCGTACGTCTATCTATATGAACGGGGAGCGGCCGGTTGGATAAAGACCGAGCCCTGGTACGAAGGTGTAAACGGGGCGACCGCTCGGCGTTCAAGGAATTGGTGGAACTTTATCAAAAGAAGGTTTTCGTGGTGGCTTACGGGATGGTGCATAACGCGGACGACGCGATGGATATCGCGCAGGAGGCGTTCGTCAAGATTCACCGCAACCTTCGGCGATTCAAGGGGACGAGCAGCTTCTACACTTGGATTTACCGCATCGTTCTTAATCTGAGCATCGATTTTTTGCGACGCGAGGGGCGTCTGCCGACGGTCGATTTTGACGACACGATGTCGCACGACCAGGTTGCGGATGGTGGCGACTTCGCGTTCACGCACGCGACGGAAGACCCCGGAATGGGAATCGACAAGCGTCGAATGAGCGCGATCCTTCATCGCGCGATCGACGATCTGTCGGCGAACCACCGCGCGGCGATTGTGCTCCGCGAAATTGAGGGGCTGTCGTATTCGGAGATCGCGAAGATTATGGATTGCTCGGAGGGGACCGTTATGTCGCGACTGCATCATGCGCGGCTTCGGTTGCAAAGCGCGTTGAAGGGATTTGTGGAGAAGGGAGAGGCGTAGCCGTGTTGACTTGCAATAGTGTTCGGATGGAGCTCGAGCGGTTTGTCGACGGCGAGCTCAAGGAACGTGAGAGGCTTGAAATCGAGTCGCACCTCCTGACGTGTGCCGGGTGTGAGGCGCAGATCGAGGGGATTCTTGCGCTTCGCGAGGCGTATCGCGATACGGTTCGTGCGGCGGTCAATGAGGTGAGTTTTGATTCGCTGTGGTCGAAGGTCGAAACCGAGATCGATCGGCCGCGCTCGCTCACGCTGTGGCAACGGTTTGTTGAGCGGATCGATTTGGCGTACGCGCGTTTTGCGCCGACGCTCGTGCCGGCGGCGGCGATTGTGGGCGCGGTGCTCCTCGTTTGGGCGTTCGTTGGGCCGCAGAAGCAAAACGGCGCGATCGATAACGGCGCCGAGGTTGTGAAGATTTTGAAGGTCGACCCGGGCGATTTTATGGCGGTGGAAATTTCGCCGGGTGACACGAAGGTTGTTGTGTTCATCGATGATCCACCGGGACCACCCACTGTGAGCGGCCCGCACTAGGAAACGACCATGGGACGCAACTTGTTCAAATTGCTTTTCTCGACGGCCGCGGCGCTCGCGTTGAGTGTTTCGGTGTCGGCGCAAGAGAAGGACAAGGGCAAAGACAAGGATAAAGAAAAGGGTGGCGGCGCGACGACGGCAAGCACCGGTCAGGCGGCGTCGGCGGCCGATTCGGCGACGCTCCATATGTTGGTGGTCGAGGCCGAACCGAGTGGCACGTTCGATCCCAAGCTCGACAGTCTGAAGGCGCGGTTCACGGAGCTTTTCAAGGGGCTCAAGGGATTTCGGCGATCGGCTGAGCATGCGCTGAAGTTTGAGGTTGGCAAGGAAGTTTCGATCGAGCTGCCGCACAAGCTCATCGCGCGCCTTGTGCTTCGAAAAGTCGTTGGGAAAAAAGCGGAAGTCGATTTCACGCTGGTCAAAAAGCCGGAGCGAAAGACGGGGCTCACTCAAATCGTGCTCCCGAACGGCAAAGAGTTTTTCCACGTCTATAAGCGCGGCGATTTGCACGTGATCCTCGTCCTCAAGGTTCGGCTGAAGTAGCCACCAGGGGCCGACAGCCAACAGTTCAGAGTTTTTAGTTAAGATCTTTGGAAGCGCTTCGAGGTTCCTAGCTCTCGACTGTTAACTGTCGACTTCTTTCGCCTGTCCGTTTACTTCGCGCGGAATCGCGGGTAATATCCGTGTCTTTCGTGGAGGCCGTTTATGGAAGTTGTGGCGTCGAAGCGCATTCGGAATCTGACCGGCTACGCGTTTGCCGAGGTTGACCGGCAGGTCGAGAAGTTGCGCGAGGCGGGCGTTCGCTGCATCGACTTCGGTGTCGGCGACCCAACGATTCCAACACCAGTGGCGATCCGCGAAGCGTGTAAGCGCGGCGTCGATGAGCGCGCGCGGTCGGGTTACCCAAGCTACGTCGGCGCGAAAGAGTATCGCGACGCGGTTGCCGCGTGGATGAAACGCCGATTTGGCGTTGTTGTCGACCCGGCGACCGAGATCTGTTCGACGATCGGCTCAAAGGAAGCGGTCTTTCATTTTGCGGAGGCGTTTGTCGATCCGGGCGACGTGGTGCTCATTCCGTCGCCAGGGTATCCACCGTTTTCGCGCGGGACGCTGTTCGCGGAGGGGCGGCCGTATTTTTATCCGCTCTTGGCGAAGAATCGTTTTTTACCCGACTTGGCCGCGATTCCGCGCGACGTCGCGCGCACCGCAAAGGTCATGTGGGTCAACTACCCAAACAACCCGACGGGGGCGACGGCGCCCGTCACGTTTTTCAAAGAGGTCGTCGCGTATTGCGCGGAGAACAACATCATCCTGTGCAGCGACGAAGCGTACACCGAGCTTTATTACGGCGAGGCGCCGCGCTCGGCGCTTGAGTTTGGGCGCGATGGGGTCGTCGCGTTTCACTCGCTGTCGAAACGAAGCGCGATGACCACGTACCGCGTTGGATTTGTGGCCGGAGACAAACGAATCGTCGACGCGTTTAAGAAGGTAAAAACGAATATCGATTCGGGGACGGCGACGTTTGTGCAGGACGCGGCGGTTGCGGCGCTGGCGGACGAGACGCATGTCGCCGAAATGCGCGCCGATTATCGCGCGAAGCGGGACGTGCTCGTCGGGGCGCTCAAGGGGATTGGGCTTGCCGATGCCGCGCCCGACGCGACGCTCTACGTATGGCAGCCGGTGCCGCGGGGGATGACGTCGGTGGAATTTGCGAAGCGATTGTTGGCGCCGGAGGTCGCGCTTGTCACGACGCCGGGTGCGTGGGTGAGCGATGTCACGGCCGAAGGCCTTAATCCGGGCGAAGGTTTTGTGAGGTTCGCGCTCGTGCCGTCGATGGAAGAGACGCGCGAGGCGGCCGAGCGGTTGAAGAGGGTGGTGCTGAAATGACGCGGATGTTGTTGAAGCTCTCTTGTGCGGCGGCGTTGGGTTTGTGGGCGGGCGGTGGCGTTGCAGGAGCACAGGAGGCCGGCGTCGCGAAGGGCGCAGGGGCGAAGGGAGCCGAGGAATCGAACGTTCGGTACGCGCCGACGCCCGCGGGGTTTGTGGGAACGTACCGAACGCTCGCGGCCGATTCGGCGCCGGGTGGGACGTTTCGGATCGGCGTTTTGAACGAGTTTTTCAAGGTATCGAATTTTCTCGTGTCGGGAGATTCGAACACGCGGTTCACGGGGAATCTCATTTTGAACGTGACGCCGATCGAGCACTTCGAAACGTTTTTGAAGTTGTCGATGCAGTCCAACGAGAATTCGACGTCATCGCCGAAACTGATTCAAGTCTTGGGCGACATGACCATCGGTTTTAAAGGGTATTTTGCGCCGATTCCGGCGCTGACGCTCGGTGCGTCGACGCAGATTCGTTTTCTGAATTCCACGGGTGAGGCGAGCTTTGCGGGCAGCGCGACGAGCGTCCTTTTACATCTGCTTGCCACATTCGATGCGACAAAGCTCGCGCGAAAGTTCCCGCTTCGCGCGCACTTCAACTTCGGCGGCCACATCGACAATTCCGACAACTTGATGACAACGCAGATTTCGTCGTCGGCGGTTTATCGATACGCGCTTCGCATCAACGAAACGAGTCGCCTCATTCTCGCGCTGGGCTTCGATTTCCCGCTTCCATACGTGACGCCGTTTCTCGACTGGAATTTCGAGATCCCCGTCACGCTGGGGCGCTCCAATCCGAACGGAGCGAGTGCGTTTCCGAATACCCTCACCATCGGATCGCGGGTGCATCCGTGGCGTGACCTTGGGCTCTTCGTTGGGATCGACATTGGGCTCACGTCCGCAGGGACGCTCGGAATTCCCGCGGTTCCAGGGTGGAATCTTCTTTTCGGCGTGACGTACAACTTCGATCCAGGGCGCTCAAAGGTGGTCGAGAAGATCGTTGAGAAGCGGGTTGCGTTTGCGCCGCCTGCGACGACCGGAATTATCGTCGGAAAGGTGACCGATAAGGCGAGTGGAAAGCCGATCGAAGGCGTCATCGTTTCGTTTCCGGCGCGGGATACAGCGCGGTGCGCGACGACGGCGGATGGCGTGTTCAATACGTTTGAGATCGCCGCCGGGAAGATTCAAACGCGGGTTGCGAAGAGTGGCTATAAGGCTGAAGACTGGGATGTGGTTGTGCCGGCGGGCGGGGCGGCGACGCTGACCGTCGCGCTGACGGCCGTTGAACCGCCGGTCGTGGATGGCGGCGTTCGGGGGAATGTCGTCGATGACGCGGGGAAACCCGTCGCGGGGGCGACGGCGGAACTCAAGGCGCCTGGCGTCGACACCGTTAACGCGAAGGTCGATGAGGCGACGGCGGCTTTCGCGGTGAAGGCGAAACCCGGAAAGTACACGCTCGCGGTGAGCGCGAACGGTTTTGTGGGCGTCGAGCGCGCGGTTGAGTTTGGCAGTGGCGAGACGGTTTTGCTGGATTTTGCGCTGAAGCGGCTGGCGGCTCCGGCGGTGGCGGCGACGAGCGCGCAACCGAGCGGTGGAGCGTCGGTTGAGGGGAATCGGGTCGTCACGAAAGACAAGGTTCAGTTTGCGGGGAACTCCACGCGCGTTTCACCCAAGATGCGAGCATCGCTCGACGACGTTGTCGCGCTCCTGAAGGCGAACGCGCAGATTAAGAAGGTGAGAATCGAGGCGCACACCGACAATCGCGGCGGGCCTAAGCGCGCGACGCGAACGACGCAGCGGCAGGCGGATGCCGTCAAGAAGCACTTGGTCGATGCGGGTGTCGCGGCAGAGCGACTGGAGGCGAAGGGGCTCGGGTCGTCGAAGCCGCTTGTGCCGAACCTCACAAATCGCGATCGTGAAAAAAATCGGCGCGTGGAGCTTGTCATCGTCGAATGAGCGGCGGGTCCGGTCCGCGCGGAATCGGCCTGTATGGTATATTCCCGTCATGTTGTACGGGATGATCTTTTTCGCAGCGACGTCGACTTTTTCGGCCGACGAAGTTTTGCTGGAGGCCGAGCTTGAGGACCGCCGAGCCGCTGCGTGGCGCGATTTTGCGACGCTTGAGGCGCAGGCGAAATATCGGCAGGCGATGGGACCGTGCGCGCGCGACGACCGCGAAATTGACGATTCGATAAGGGATTGCGCGAAGCTGCTCGATGAATGCATCGATGGCATCGAGCGCGTCGTAAAAAAAGAGCCGAAGCATCCGGTGAAACTTGCGCCGGGCAACGTGATTTCAGCGGAGGAACTTTTGCGACGATGCCGAGCCGACCGGGAGAAAGTTCGGCGGCTCAAGGATCTCGTGGGCGTCAAGTTTTTCTCCGATGGTGATTCGACTTGTTTTGATTCGAACAACTGCGTCACGCGCGATTGGCACAAAGTCGAGGAGGACGACACGACGATGTCGCGCGTTGTGGTGACGTTTCGAACGCGGCTCCTCACGCAGCGCGAGCGCGATTATGCTTTTCGCGCCGTCAAGGCGCCGTTTGCGTTTCGGCAGACAAAGCCAAGCGAAGAGGGGGGGAAGGTGGGCGCCGAGCCGATTAAGATCCTTGCGCGGATCGTTCACTTCACGGGGCAGCGGACGAAAACGTACGTCTCGGACGTGACGTACGTGGGGCCTGTGTGCAAGGCGCAATATATCGCGCTGACGGCCGATGGGATTCTGATTCTCGTTGACGGGAGCGAGCTGACACTGTCACCGCCCGCGCCGGCGCGGTGGCGCGCGATGCCGATGCGCGCTGAGCGGCCGTGGGGGAGCATTGGCGAGCTTCAGCACAAGGCGTTTCGGGTGTTGCCGCGGGATACCGTTGAGGAGACGCTTTTCTCCGAGACGTTTTTGTCGCTCGAGGAGTTTGAAAAGGGGTGCATCAAGGTTGCGCACGCGAAAGCGGTTGAGAAGATTCGGGAAGCCGGGTTCATGCCGGATGCGGTCTTTAATGACCTTTTCAAAGAGAAGCCGCAAACACGCGAGACGGTCGAGGCGTCGTCGCCGCTGTTTACGATTAAGAAGGCGTTCGATGGGGCGGCGGCGAAGTGTGTCGACGAAAGAAATGCTCGGTACGAAAAATTTATTTTGCCGTGGCAACGGCTCTTCACGAAGCGTTACCGCGAAAACATTGCATGGGCGGGGAAAGAGCAGTTTCAGCCGCGCCTTAAGGAGACCATCGGAGCGGAGGATCTGCCGGCGTTTTGCAAATAAGGTTAACTGGCTTTTGCGGCGAGGCGGTGCTTCTGGTGCACCGAGAAACGAATTTGCCAGACGCGAAGAAGCGCTTCGAAGAAAATCCCTTTCGACATTTTTGATTTTCCGGCGGTGCGATCGGGGAAGACGATCGGAACTTCGGCGAGTCGAAACCCGAGGCGCGAGGCGCGATACTTCATCTCGATTTGAAACGCGAATCCCTTGGAGCGAACGTCGTTAAGGTCAATGGCCAGAAGGGTTTCGCGGCGCCACGCGTTGAATCCGCCCGTGAAGTCGCGAATCTTCATGCCGAGCACGATGCGCGTGTAGAGGCTTCCGCCCTGTGAGATGAAGCGGCGCATGAGGCCCCAGTTTTCGGTGCCGCCGCCTTTCACGTAGCGCGAGCCGAGAACAAGATCGTTGGATTGAAGCGCCTCGTAAATCGCGGGAAGGTATTTGGGATTGTGCGAAAGGTCGGCGTCCATTTGGATGATGAATGACGCAGGGTGCGTCGCGAGAACGTGCTTGAAAGCGTGAACGTACGCGGCGCCGAGACCTTCTTTTTTCTCGCGGTGAAGGACGGCGATGCCACCCCGACGTTTTGAAATCTCTTCGGCGAGTGCGCCTGTGCCGTCGGGGGAGTTGTCGTCGACGACGAGGAAGTCCGCACCGGGAAAGGCGGCGTCGACCGCTGCGACGAAGCGCTCGAGGTTCTCGCGCTCATTGTACGTCGGGACGATGATCAGCGTTTTTGCAGCCATCGAAGGTTCTCCATGCGGGTGTTGAGGCCGGAGCGTTTCAAAAAATAGTGCGTCGCGACGACAAACGCGGTGCCGACGGCAAATCCGGCAAGAACGTCAGCGGGATAATGGGCGCCGACGTAGATGCGTGAGTAACCCGAGATGAGGGCGACGGCGATGAGGGGAATGCGCCAACGCGGAAAGATGAGGGCGAGCGAGAGCCAGACCGTGGCGGCGACGGTCGCGTGGCCCGACGGGAGAGCGCGCTCAAAAACCGGCTTTCCAACGACGTGGACCGTGGCCGCACCGAGCGCAGCAAGCGGGCGTGCGCGGTTGATGGCGTGCTTGGCGACCATCGTGACGACGGATGCGGAGGCGGTCGCGATTGCGACAAGCGCGAATCGTGGCGCGAACTTCGCTCGGTTCACAAAGAAAAGGAGCGCGAGAACAAGGGGCGCGAGGACGATCGCGTCGCCAAGCCACGTAAAGATTTGCATCACGGCGTCGAGTGCCGCGCCGCCGTCGCCGTTGAGCGCTAGAAAAATCGACCGGTCGAGATTAGCGATCGCTTCCATATTTTTCGACGGTGACGCCGTCGTGAAGATCCGCGGTCGGCGTTGCGCCGTAAAGTTGCGTGTACGCCTCGCTTCCGCCGAGCACGCGCTGGACGTAAAGACGCGTATCCGCGAACGGAATCGAATCGACAAACCGGTCTAAGTTGACGCTCGGGTGGACGATTTTTCGCCCCGGGACACGGCGCACCCGGAGCCACCGGTCGACCGTCCCTTGTCCGGCGTTGTACGCCGCAACGGCAAGCGGGACGCGTCCTTCGTAGTACCGAATGAGCCACGCGAGGAAGCGCGCTCCGAGGCGCGTGTTGAGGCGCGGTTCGAAGAGCGCCGTTCGCGTGATGCGTTTCGTGATTCCGACGGCGCGCGCCATGTCGCCGGCCGTCGCGATAAGGAGCTGTGTTAAGCCGAGCGCGTCGGAAACCGAGACGGCGCGTGGGTTGAACGAACTCTCTTCCCGGATGAGTGAGTAAAAAAGCGATGTCGGTAGTCCGTACTCATTTGCGCTCGATTCGATTTCTTTTACGTGGCGTCGCGGATACGCAATCTGCAGGAGGCGTTCGCGCAGGGCTTTATCGCGCATTCGGGGAAGGCTGATGGTGCGGAGGCGAAGCGCCCAGTGCGCGCGGCGCGTGTCGCCCATGTCGGCGTAAATGCGCGCGAGGTGGATGAACGTTGCCTCCGACGGGCGGACGTCGAGCTCCACGGCGCGAAACTCGCGGAGCGCTTCGTCGCGGTGGCTGAGCCGAAGCCAGCCGACGCCGGCTTCGATTCGTGGGTCGGAAAATGCGGCCGGGGCGAAGCTCGGTTCGGGGGGATCGGGAGTCGCGGACGCGGTGGACGATGGAAGCGGCATAAAGGGTGTTGCGCCGACCGACGTGAGGAGCGCGACCGTGCGATGCCGGCGCTGGGTTGCTTGGCGGGCGCGGTGAGCGAGAAAGGAAAATGGATGATCGGATACGACCGCCTCGAATGCGCCACTCCTATAGAGGCGTCGCCGTTCGGCATCGGCCGCACGAAGTTCGGCGCCGTAGCCCTCGGTGCGCAAAAGGCGGCACTTGACGCCGAGCTTTTTCGCTTTGAAGCAGACGCGGGCGAACGGAAGACTGAGCGGCCGCACGCGGGCGTAGTGCGTGCGCGCTTCGTCGATTCGCTTAGCGCTCCAGGCGATGTCGCCGAGGGCTGCGTTGAAGTGATCCGCGAGCTCTGGCAGACGATCGAGGGCGCGTCGAAGGATCGGCTCCGCAGACGCGTGCTGACCAGCGCGAAAGAGCCTGAAGCCGCGCGTGATCTCCTGGGCCTCGTGGATTTTGGAAAGGTCGCCAAGACGACGTACGCCATCCGAGAGGGGGACGGTGCTCGCAATGACGGTTACGACAATCGGTGCGACGATCACGCGGCACTTCTACCATGTGGCCCGTGGTGTCTCAACCCAAGAGTCGCGCAAATCCGCGTCGGAGGCGGCGCGCCGGGTGTTACGTGTCGCGCGATCGGTCGACGAGGGCTCGCACGGCATCGGCGTCGACCCGCACGGTGATTGTGCGCGCGCGGGCGACGCTGACGAGCCCGGGTTTTGCGCCGCGCGATTTTGAAACGTGCTTTCGCTCGGTCAGCGTGACGTCGACGACTTTCTCGCCTTTAGCGCCGCTGAAGTGCGCTGCGAGGAGCGCCGCTTCGCGAAGGGTCGCGTCCGACGTGCTCGCGCCGCGTCGGACCGGAATGACGACGTGCGAGCCCGGGTAATCGCGCGCGTGCATCCAAACGTCGTTTCCGTTGGCGTGGCGAAAGGTGAGCGCGTCGTTTTCTTTGGCGCCGCGGCCGACGCGGATTTCGCTGCCGTCGGTCGCCGTGTACGATTTATACGGCTTTTTTTCGTCGGGCGTTCGCGCGCGGTCTTTGCGGTGCCCGGTGATGGCGCGCGGCGCGCTCGCGGGGTGGCCGAGGGAATCGAAGTTGTCGATCGACACGACTTGCTGTATCGAACGTTCACGCTCCACAAGATGGACGAGGACGGCATCGCACCGCGCTATTTCAGCGGCGATGATGGCGCGCGACCGATCGAGGCGGCGCGCGAGCTTGAACGCGCGGAGGGCGGTGCCCTTGGGGCCAAGTCGCGGGTCGATGTTGATTTCGATGGGTGCGCCGCCGGGATCGTGGAGGTCGTCGACGGTCACGCGTGTTGCGCCGGGCGGCAGCGTGCGAAGGTGCGCGAGGAGGAGACCCGCGTCGCGTCGGAGCTTGGGAGCGTCATCGGCGCGAGCGAGTTCGGCGACGAGCTTCTCGCGTTTTTTTTCGGCGCGTTTTTTTTCTGCGCGCACGGGGGTGAGCGCGGCTCGCTTCGCGGCGTCGAGTGCGGCGGCGTCGACGCGCGGCTCGTATGTGCTGGCGATGGCGCAGCTTGGTGCGTCGCCGAATCGGGGCTGCGGTTCAGCGGTGCGCGCGTGGTCGACCACCGTGTGCAGAGTGCCAATGCGTTTCGCGTGCTGCGGAAGGAGCGCGTGCGTAACGATCCGCGCCGCGTCGACGACGAACAATCCCCCGCGTCGGCCGAACAGCTCAGCGACGAGGCCCCCCGCGTCTCCAAAGTCGAAGCGAACAATGCGGTCTCCGTCCACCTGCACAAGCGTCGCGAGGCGCCGACCTTCAAAACGTTTTCGAACGGCCCCACAAAAATCGTCGGCTGGTTTCGTTCGGGGGCGACGGCTCGCGCGGTGGATGCGCGCGCATTCGGTCGCGGTTGCAAGAACGATTTCCGTTCGGCCAAACTCAAGCAGAAGCCCAGGCTCGTCCGCGAGCGGCTTCGCGTCGGTCAAGCGGTGCCCCACGCAATCGGACTCGACTTCAACGAGAACCAGTGCGATTTCGGTTGCGGTCAGGCTCACTAAAAGTGTCCCGTGACGCCGATTCCAATCGGCAACAACAACGAGCGGCGCACGGTGCCCTGGACGCTCGCAACAACCAAGTCGGCCCCCATCGTGAGCACAAGCGAAATGTGTGGGTGAATCAAAACACCAACCGCGCCCTCCACGCGCGCCAAGAATCCGGTTGCGGCGAGGCCTGGCGACACACTCGTTCGCGCAACGCCAAGACCACCACTGGCTGCAAGCGTGAGGCGGCCGAACGTCCAATCGAGGCGCGCAATTGCGGCGACATTCAGAGCGGAGACGTTGCGGGCGAGCGCTGTCAACTCCGCAAATGAGAAGTAGTTGAACGTCACGCCCGCGGAAAAGTTTCGAACGATGCGGGCGGCTGCGGCGACGCCAAACCCAACGCCATTTTGCAGGGCCGTGGCGTCGTCGCCAAACGTGAAGCCAAAGCAGAACGTCGAGCCGATCGAAAATGGAAAGGGATCAGCGGGAAGCGGTTTCGCGAACGCGACGAGAGGCGGCGTGTGGGGGTCGGTGCGCTCGATGGGGAGCGGCGGGTCGAGGGGGATCGGGGGAGGTTGTTGCGGCACGACGACGCGTGGGTCTCCGTTCGTGGGCGATGGCGCGACATCTTTTTGGGCGAGGTCGAACGCTTCGCGAAGGCGCGGCGCGACGGGGGCTAATTCCATGCGGTAGTCAGGAATTTTTCGGAGGAGGGCGCGAAACGTAGCCCGCGCGAGATCGAGTTTCCCGAGCGCGACTTCAACCTCGGCGAGGTTTCGGTGCACCCAAATGAAGAGCGCGCGGTTGGTTTCGGCGCGAACGAGCGAACGCGCATCAGACAGGGCGCGGGCCGCGCACGTGTAATTGAGTGCATCGAGGCATTTTCTTGCGCGTAGGGAGAGATCGCCAAGGCGGGCGTCGTTTGCGCGTGCGGCACCCAGCGCCAGCGTTAGCACAAGTCCGACGGCGGTTCCGAAAGCGGCGGCGCGACCGGTCCGGGCGTTTCGAAAAAAGGCGAGGGCGCGCATCACAGCCCTACGATTTGAAAAGGCCCGCTCGCCTCGACGCAGCAGGCGCCGTTGACGCGCACTTTGAGCTTCAGCGAGAGCGTGCTGGTTGGGGCGCCGCCCACGATGAGAATCTTCATTTCAAGGCGACTGGTCGACGCGTTGAATTGAAACGATTCGAGTTCAACGTCGTTCGTCGGAAACGTGTACCCAACGAGCTCGACGGTTTTTTCGGCGGTTTTGTCGAACGTCGAAAACGCGACTTGAACCGTGGCCGATTCCCCAGCGGACGCGAAGCTCGGCAGGAACGTGATGTCCGTCGCGAGAAGCGAGGAGAGCTCGTCGCCGCAACCTTGTGCGAGGGCGAGAGCGACCATCAAGGAAAACGGCCCGGACCGCTTCACGCGGTCACTGTACCATGCGGCGTTGCGATCGCTCGAACGAGGCGCGCGCCTTTCGGCACGACGGTTCCGGCCCAAACGACCGACTCGATGATCGTCGCCCCATCGCCGACCGTCGCGCTCGGGTGAACGTACGAACGCTCGATTCTCACGCGGCCGGTTGCCCCACCCGATTTCACGAACGCCGCGTCTTCGCCTCCGAGGAGCGAAAGATTCGCGTCGATGTAGTTTTTCGCGGTCTCGACCGCCGCCCAGCGACCCGCGTGCAGCGCTGCGCCGAGACGCTCACCGTCCCCGAGCGCGGGCTCGTAACCTTGTCTCACGATGCACGACGCGCCCTCGGGCAGCCGATCCAAAACGCGCGGTTCGATGAGGTGGACCCCAGTGAACATGGCGCGGTGGCCCGGTTCGGCGTTGCCACCAAACCCCACGACCCGAAGCGCGGCTTTATCCACAGCGGTTCTAATCGCCGTGTAAGGGTCGTCGTCCCGAACGCGTCGAAGGAGAAGCGTCGCCGCATCGCGCGTTCCGTCGTGCTCATGTGTCCACGCAAGGTCACCGAGGTCGACGTCGATTTTTCCGTTAACGACAAGAACCGCGCGCTTTCCCCAGTAACGGCGCGCATTTCGAACGCCGCCGCCTGTTCCGAGAAGCGCGGCTTCGTCAACGTAGCGAACGCGAACCCCCTCGCATTTCGCCCCAAGCGCCGCGCGAAATTTTGCGCCGAGGTGCCACAGGTTCATAACGACTTCATCGACGCCGAGTCGCCCCAGCTGTCGAAGCGTGCGAACCACGATCGGCTCGCCGAGAATCGGGAAGAGCGGCTTAGGGACGTGGTCCGTGAGCGGCCGCAATCGCTCGCCACGACCGGCCGCGAGAATCATGACGGCGAACGTTGGCGCGCTCACCCGGCGAGCTCGGGCGTCGTCTCGGCCAAGGCGCTTTGAAGCTCCCGAAACTCGGGAAGCTCGGAGAACGCCGCGCGCACGTAGGCGACCGATGGCTCAAAGTAGGGCAAAAACGACGGGTTTTTCTTGATTCGGTCGATGTAAACGAAGCGCCCCGCGTCCTTCAGCTTGCGCTGAACGGTTTGGATATGGAAGAGGCGCGTTGTTTCATCGAGCGAAAACAGGTCGCGGCGTCGCACATAATGCCCGAGCATTTCGCCAACAAAATCGTCCGAATGCGTCACGTAGGAGTCGCGAAGGAGTGCGACGAGGTCGTAAACGAAGGGCCCCATGAGCGCGTCCTGAAAATCGATGACCCGGAGACGGCCGTGCGTGATGATAAGGTTTCGGCTTTGAAAATCGCGGTGCACGAACGTTTCGGGCGCGGCGGCCAGAATCTCAGCGATTTTGTTGAATCCACGGTCGATTGTCGACTGCGCGGCGGCCGACGGCGTTTTTCCCGTGCGCCCCGTTACCCCCCATTCAATAAAGTGGTCGAGCTCCCACCGAAGGAGCGCCGGGTCGAAGCGCCGCGAAAAGGCGATGCACGAACCATCGCGATGCCCGTCCGCGTACCGCTGCAAATCGGCAACGACGTCAATGGCGATGCGGTAAATCGCGCGCCGCGAATCAACATCCGCGTTTCGGACGAGCGTCTCAACCAAATCGTCGCCCAAATCCTCCAAGAAAACGAGGCCCTCGCGTTCGTTGGTGGCGTAAATGTTCGGCACCGCAACGCCGGCTGTCGTGAGGTAGCGGGCGACGTTTAAAAATGGGAGTTCCGTGGGCGCCGCACCCGACGTCGCTTCGTCGCTCGCCTTGGCGTTTGCCGGGAGCTGCATGACGATGATCGACGGGATCGACCCGGTTCGGGGACGAAGGCGCCAGTAGATTCGGCTCGACGCGTCGCCCCGGAGCTTTTCGACTGAGAAGGCGGTATCGGACGGGGTCCCGAGGTCTTTCAAAAACGCGCGGATCGCATGGTCCATCGTGGGTCAGCAACATATGGGGGGTCGATTTCAAGTGTCAAGACGAGGGCGCCCCGGTGTGTGATCAAATGAGGCGAAGCGGAACGCCGTGAGGTCCGACCGGATGGTCTGGGATTGGACCATTTGGTCGGAATTGCAATTCGCCTTGAATTTATTGGGTTTTTAATGGGCGCCCCCCGCTTAGTTGACATTGTTTACGGTGCTCGGCATCATGCTGAATCTTCAAAGCAAAAAAAAGGGGTTGAACGGTGGCGAAGAAAACGATGAAAACGCTGGTTGATGCGCTGAATGCGGTTCGTGACAATCAAAAAGCGGGGTATACGTTCATCAATGAGACCGGCCCCGAACGGAAATACACGTATGCTGAGGTTTGCGCCCGAACGGAGCGTCTCGCCGCGTGGTTTGCGGCACAAGGGTTTGAGAAGGGGGACCGCATTTCGCTCATCCTCCCAGAGGCTGAAGATTTTGTCTTTTCGTTTCTTGCGTGCCTTCGTCTCGGGGTCGTCGCCGTGCCAATGTATCCACCTGTCAACATCGGTCGGCTCGACAACTACTTAAAGACGTCGTCGCACATCCTGCAGTCCGCGGGCGCCCGCGCCATCGTGACGCGCGCCCAGGTTCGGCGCGTGCTCGGGACGTTGCTCGATTCGGTCTCGTCGCTTCGCGAGATTGTGACACTCGAGGAGATGCCGACGGCCGGCGTGTCGCTCGCGTGCCCCGACCGTCACGTGCGTCCCGAGGACCTCGCCTTCTTGCAGTTCACGTCGGGGTCGACGTCGCAACCGAAGGGCGTCGCGCTCACGCATGCGAATCTCGTCGCGAACATCACGCTCCTCATGGAGAAGGGGCTCGAGGTTCGTGAGGGCGACGTCGGTGTGTCTTGGCTGCCGCTTTACCACGACATGGGGCTCATTGGGTTCGTGCTCGCGCCGCTCTGTTGCCGAATTCCGGTTGTCTATCTGCCGCCTCTTCTTTTCTTGAAGAAGCCGGCGCGGTGGCTCAAGGCGATGAGTGACCACAAAGGGACCATCGCGTTTGCGCCGAATTTTGCGTACGGCCTCTGCACGGCGCGAATCCGTGACGACGAGTTGGACGGGATCGATTTGTCGGCGTGGCGCGTGGCGGGCTGCGGGGCGGAGCCGATCCGCGCCGAGACGTTGCGCGGGTTTATCGCGAAGTTTTCGCGCGTCGGGTTTAAGGACGGCACGTTCATGACGGCGTATGGGATGGCCGAGGCGTCGCTCGCGATTTCGTTTGGGGCGTGGGGGAAGCCGTTTCGGACCGATACGGTGGCGATCAAGGCGCTCGCGGAAGAAGGGCGGGCGATGCCGACAGACCGCGCGGACGTTGAGACGACGACGATGGTGTCGTGCGGGAAGTCGTTCCCGGGGCAAGAGGTTCGGGTGGTCGACGCGGAGGGGCGGCCGCTCCCGGATCGGAGCGTGGGCGAGCTTGTGCTCAAGGGGCCGTCGGTGATGTCGGGATACTACGGACAGCCGGAGGCGACGGCGCGAACGATTCGGGATGGCTGGCTGCACACGGGCGATCTCGGCTACATGGTGGGCGGCGAGGTTTACGTTTGCGGGCGCCACAAGGACCTCATTATCTTCAACGGGAAAAACTACTATCCGCAAGATCTTGAGGCGGCGGCGTCGGCGCTTAAGTCGGTGCGAAAAGGGAACGTCGCGGCGTTTAGTGTGAACGGTGGCGAGCGCGATCGCGAAAAGGTTGTTGTGGTGATTGAGCGGCGCGACACGGAAGAGCCGAACGAAATGTTGCAGGCGGCGGTGCGCGACGAAGTTCTGGCGGTGACGGGGCTTCGTGTTGATGAGGTCGTGGTGGTTGGTGCGGGGATGCTGCCGAAAACGTCGTCGGGCAAGTTGCAGCGGTCGAAGACGCGCGATCTTTACGTGCGCGGTGAGCTCACGGTGAGCGCGCCGGGGTCGCGGTTTTCGAGTGCCGTCAAGGTCGCGCGTCAGGTCGCGGCGTCGCAGTGGAGTCTTTTGAAGTCGCGCGTCACCCGCGCGGTGTCGCCTTACAAATGACCAGCAAATAACGAAGGAAAACAATCCACGCAGCTGTGAGGACGACGCCGCACGTGACGAGCCCTGGGAGGAGGCTCGACTCGAAGAGGTGCGGGAGCGGGAGCGCGGCGTGAAAGTGCGCGTACAGGCCGACGCGAAAAAGGCGGCCGCCGATGAGCGAGAACGCGGCGATGGCGATGAGCGCGAGGGCCGCGGGGGCGATGGACGCGAGGCGACCGAAACGCCTGGCGATGCGGGCGGTTACGATGAAGCCGAGGACGGTCGCGATTGGGTAAAGCGCGAGCACGGCGGGGATGAGGGGCGTCGAGAGGTCGGACGCGGGCACGAAGTACATGAAGCTCCAGTCGGGCGCGGCGAGAAGGAAGTACGCGCCCATGGGAAGGAAGACGAGGACGTCGAAGAGGAGCGCGGCGAAAAACGCGCGGCGATGCGCGGCGTTGTGGTGACTCACAATGAGCGCGGGCACGGCGCCAAATAGGAAGGAGAGGGCTGTGTCGATCGGGACTGTTGGCGGCCTCCGTTTCGAGTGGATCCAAAGTAATGGTGTCGTGCGCGGGGGTCAATGGCAGCGCCATCGCGCTCGGTGCGGCGATTTGATAGAAGGTACGGCGCGAGGGAAAATGGCGGACAAAAAAGGACCAGCGGTTGGCGAATATGCAGTTCCGTTCGAGCTTGCGGACGCGTTTGGGGTTGTTTATCGGTCGTCAGAAATTCTGAGTCGCGCGAAGATGTGCGTGGTTTTTCAGCGCGGGACGTGGTGACCGAACTGCGTGAAGCAACTCGCGCAGTTGCGCGAGCGGATGGACGATATCAAGGCGCGTGGATTCGAGGTGGTGGTGGTGGTGGCGCAAGCGCGAGACGCGGTGAGGGCGTGGCTCGAAAAAAACCCGCATCCGTTTCCGATTCTGTCGGACGAGACGCGGGAGACGATCAAGGCGTATGGCGTCTACCACGCGCTTGGGTTTGACGCGTTTCGAATCGCGCGGCCAGCGGTCGTGCTTGTGGCGAAGTCGGGCGAGGTGCGGTTTCGCGCCGTGGCGTCGACGCAGTTTGGGTGGCTGCGGGGCGATGCGCTTGTTGCGGAGATGGGGCGCGTTTAATGGGAATGCCGTACGCGGTTGTTGGCGCGGGTTATTGGGGGCAGCGGCACGCGGATCGGGCGCGCGAGGTGGATGGGGTTGACGTCGCGTTCGTCGTTGATCGGGACCGGTCGCGGGCGGAGGCGCTGGCGGCGCGGGTGGGGGCGGCGGCACCCGATGATGTGCGGCGACTCGCGGGGCGCGTCACAGCGGCTGCGGTGGCGGTGCCGGCGAGTGAGCACCGGGCGGTTGCGTGCGCGCTGCTGGAGGCGGGCATTGCCGTTTTGCTGGAAAAGCCGCTCGCGCCGACGTTGGCCGAAGTCGATGCGTTGCTCGAGGCGGCGCGGCGGACGGGGGTTTTGCTCCAAGTCGGGCATTTGGAGCGGTTCAACCCGGCCGTCGTTGCGGCGCGTGGCGTCGTGCGAAATCCGCGGTTCATCGAGGTTCACCGGATTGGTCCGTTTTCGGGGCGTGCGTCGGATGTCGATGTGGTGCTCGATTTGATGATTCACGACCTCGACCTCGTGCTCGATTTTGTGGGAGCGAAGGTCGTCGAGGTTCGCGCCGCGGGAGCGCCCGTGTTGTCGGGACAAATCGATATTGCGAACGCACGACTTGAGTTCGCGAATGGAGCGGTTGCGAACGTCACGGCGAGTCGCGCGTCGCTCAAGGAGGAGCGGAAACTTCGGGTTTTTCACAACGATGGGTACACGGCGATCGATTTTGCGCGCCAAGAAGTTGTGTCGGTCGAGCGCCGCATCGACACGCGCGGCGAGGTGACGATAGAGGCGCGGCTGCTCGATGTCGCGACGTCCGATCCGCTGCGAGACGAGATCCGTTCGTTTGTGCGCGCGGTGAAGGGCGAGGCGGCCGATGTGCCACCGCTTGATGTGGCGCGCGAGGCGATTGCGCTTTCTCAGCAGATCCGCGGAGATATCCAGCGTCGCCTCGAGAATTGCTAAAAGGGTGGTGAAGGCGCCGACAGCCGACGCTTACGTCGCGGGGCGCAGCTTCTCGGATGAGAACACGCGGTCGAGTGACAAACGTCCAACGACGCCGAGAGGCGTTCGCGCGACGGCCGTGAGAAAGCTCGCCGCGTCCGAGCCGACGTTGTGCGGAACGGTTTCAAACGACTCATCGGCGATCTCGATGGTGCCGTGCACACTGGACGTGAGAATGCCGGCGACACGCTCACCGAGGCATGCGACGACGATTCGTTTGTGGTCGGGGATTTCGGCGGGGGGAATGCCGAGGAGCCGCCCGATTTCAAGGACGGGGAAAATCTCGCCGCGCACTTGAATGAGCCCGCGGATCGTCGGCGGCATCCGGTAAACAGGTGTGATGGGGCGAAGCTGCAAGGTTTCGCGGACTTCGGACACCGGGAGGATGCAGGTGGTGCGGCCGATCGCGAAAGGGATATAGGGCTTGGTGTCCGACGCCATCGGGCGTGATTCTAGCGTGGATCGCCGGTACAATCGATTGTTGTGAACGCAGCGTCCGAAGCGGGGATTCGCGTTGAGCTCCTGAACCGAATTGCGGTCGGTGGGATGGCGGAAATCTTTGAGGGGCGTGTCATCGGCGCCGCGGGGTTTTCGAAGCGCGTCGCGGTCAAGCGATTGTTGCCGCACCTCGCCGAGAACGACGAGTTTGTCGCGATGTTCCTCGATGAGGCGCGTATCGCGTCACAGCTCACCCATCCAAACGTCGTGCAGATTTACGAACTCGGCCGCGTGGGCCAGGGTTACTTCATTGTGATGGAGTTCATCGATGGGATCGACCTTCGATCGCTGATGCGGCGCGACGAGTCGCCGATGTCGATTGGGGCCGCGACCGCCATCATCGCGGAAACGTTGTTGGGGCTTGGGTATGCGCACGAACGCTTGGGTGATGACGGTGAGCCGCTTGGCATCGTTCATCGCGACGTGAGCCCAGCCAACATTCTCATTGCGCTGGATCGGGCGGGCGCCGGGGTCGTGAAAATCACCGACTTTGGGGTTGCGAAGGCGCGGCAGAAATCGTCGCGAACCGTGGCGGGGCTGCTCAAGGGGAAGCTCGCGTACATGTCACCCGAGCAAGCGCGCGGGTTGCCCGTCGATGTGCGGAGCGATCTGTTTTCGGCGAGCGTGATTTTGCATGAGCTTTTGGTCGGGCGGCCGCTCTTTGAGGGAGCGACCGATTTCGAGACGCTGGAGCGACTCCGATCGCTTGAGCCGCCCCGTGTGGCGAAGCTGCGGAACGAGACGCCCGTGGGCCTTGATGAGCTTGTGTCGGCTGGCTTATCGCGCGATCCGGCGGGGCGACCGACATCGGCGCGCGAGATGCGCGAGCGACTGTTGCCGTTTGCGAGTGACGTCGAGTTGGCGTCCGTGCTTGCGGGTGAACGTGCGAAACGCGGCGGATTGGGCGCCGCTGCCTCGGACGCTCAGGAGTCGCGTTCGCCGGTGCGCCCGATCGCGGGTGCGCGAGAGACGTTGGTGTTTGCGCCTACGGTCGTGGTTCGGAGGGCGAATCGGATGTCGTGGGCACGCCTTAGCGCAGTGGTCGCTGGGCTTGGGGCTTTAGCGGCGATTGGGTTCGCGGTTTTTCCTGCCGGTCGACCTGCGCCTCGCGAGGTTTCGCTGGAGCCGTCGATGTCGCCGCGTCGCGAAGCTGCGACGGCGGTTGAATTGCCTCCAGACGTGGCTCGTCCAAATGAAGGTGTGGCGACAAATGGTGTGCGGACGGGTGACGCGCCGCGAAGCGCGTTGCTTGTGGCGGTGCGCGCGGGGGAAGGTGGTCGTGGCGCGGAGGTGCGTGGAGTTGCCTCGACGCCACGGGCGAGTGCAGAACGCGTGCGCAGAGCGGCGGCGGCGAGTCGCGGTGGCCGCGAGGCGCGGCGCGATGGGCTTGACGCACGGGCCGTTGGCGAGAAAATGGGAACGCTCACGCTGCAGTCAAAGCCTTATTGGGGGAAGATTTATTTGGATGGTCATAAGTGGCCGGGGAAGGCTGAGACACCCGCGTATCGAGTACCGCTTCCGGCTGGGACGTATCGCGTGCGCGTTGTTTATGAGCCCGAGAACCTTGAGGCGACGGCGATGGTGACGATTGTCGAAGGGAAAGAGACGGTGAGAGTCGTGTCGTTTCCGGTGCACGCCGAGGGAGCGGTTCGATGACGCGGACAGGGCGCGGTGGAATCGCGATGGTCATCGCTCTGTTGGGGTTAACGACGAGCGGGACGACGTCGGTTGCCGCTGAGAACGCGGCTGGGCGTGCGTCACGGTTGTTTCGGGATGCTGGGGACCGAGCGGCGCGCGGCGACGTTGATGGCGCGCTTGCGGGGTATGCCGAGGCGTCGGCGGCGCTGCCCCATTGGTATTTGCCGTATCTCGAGCGAGCGGCGCTCGGACTGCGAAAGAAAAAACTGACGCCTGACGCGGTGTTCACCGATTTAACGCGGGCCCTCGAGATTAAGCCCGATGCGCCCGAGGTGCATTTTTTTCTCGGACTTGCGGAGCGTGCGGGCGGCCGAGCGCGTGAGGCGCTCCGCCACTTTGAGCGAACGTTTGTTCTGGCACCGGCGTACGCAGGCCTGAAGGAGGCGCTTGTCGACGCGCGGGCGGCGGTTGCGCGACTCGCGGACGAGGAGAAAGCGGCGCGCCGGCAAGCGGAGAAGGCGGCGCGGCGACGAGCGGGCGCTCGGATAAAAGCGCCGACAGGGGGAATTTCAGAAAGCCCCAAGACCGAAACGCCGGCCGCCGAGGAGGGGTGTGGCGAAACGCCCGAGGCGCAAAGGACGCTGACGCCCGCTCCGATCCCCGCGCCGTCGTCGCTGTCAGAGCGGCGTGGTCGCGCGGACGCGGCGTTGGCGCTTGTGCAGCGAGGCGCGGCGTGCCTTGGCCGTCGGCGCATTGACGATGCGGCGTTCGCGTTTGCGCGCGCGGCGATGCTTTTGCCGCACTGGGTTGTTCCGCATGCGGCGCTCGCGGAAGTTTTGCTTGAGAACGACCGGTCACCCGAGCGTGCTGACGCGGCGCTTCGAGAGGTCGTTCGGCTGAAGCCCGATAGCGCGGGCCTCGAGTTTCAGCTTGCCCTCGTCGCCGAGCGGCGCGGGCGCCTCGATGAGGCGCGGGACCGGTACCGAGCCCTGTTGAAAAAGAGTCCGTCGGATCGGCGCGTGGCGGAGCGGCTATCGATCGTCGAAACGGCGCGCGGGTTCGAATTCGACCCCGAGGTTCGCGGTGACGCACGGTCGGACGACAAGGCAGTTGAGACGAACGGACCCGGGGTGGGACCATCGATTGGAGTCGCGACGGAATCGACGAACGGCGCGGCCATGCCGATGGTCGAGCCGCCGCTGCCACCCCCGCGGTCGGTCTCTGAACGTCACGCGCGGGCCCGGGAAGCGCAAGCCGCGTTTTTGAGGGCGCAGGATCTTTTGCAAATCAAGGCGGCCGATGCGGTTCATTTTCTTCGTCGCGCGGTGCAGCTTGCGCCGCACTGGGCGCTTCCGCACGTGGAGCTCGGGATTCTTCTCGTGAAGCTCGGGCAGCACCCGGAACGGGCTGAGGCCGAGCTGGTGCGCGCGATTTCAATCGCGCCCGCGAACGCACTCGCGCACAGGACGCTGGCGCTTATGGCGGACGCGTCGGGGCGAGATGCGCTCGCGTACGTCCATCTCAGGAAGGCGTTTGCGTTGGACGGCTCCGACGCGACGATCGCGGCGCGGCTTGCGCTGAAGGAGGTTGCGCGCGGAAATCGCGACGCGGCGCGCGCGGCGTTTGAGCGTGTCGTCGAGATCAAGCCCGATGACGCAGCGGCGTGGTCGAACCTCGCACAGCTTTACGAACAGACGGGTCGAGGCGCCGACGCCGAGCGGGCGCTGCTCTCGGTGGTGCGCATATATCCAAAAATCCCAACGCCGCTTCTTGAGCTCGGACGGTTTTATGAGCGGCAGCGCGATTTTGTGAAGGCGAAGCGCGCGTTCGCGGATGCCGCGCGACTCGACAAATCGAAACCGACGCCAGTGAAACCGCGTAAAAAGCGCGCGATGCGACCGCTCCGGTAACGGCGCGCGTCAACGACTGAGCGCGCGGTACTTATCCATCGCCTTTTTCGCGGCCTCGTCGTTACCAAGCGCTTGCTGCGCGCGAGCTTCTCCGAGATACGCCTCCGGCATATTCTTATAGGTCTCTTGCAGCTCTCGAAACTCGACGAGGGCCCGCTGCGGATTCGTCTTTAGAAAACTGTTCGCGCGCGCGAGAAGATCTTGGCGCCTGAACTTCTCGTTGATTCGCGCCGCTTCTTTTTTTCGACCCGTCGCGTCGTAAGCCTTCGCGAGCAGCTTGAGGAGACCTCGGTTGTTGTGAATCGACGCCTTTGCAAACTCGAGGAAGCGCACGACGTCAGACCACTGTTTGATCTCGGCGAGTTTTTTTGCCGCGTCGAAGGCCTTGTGCGCGTCCTTGGGAATGGGAAGCTCGGGCGGGCCCGTGCGGGACACGACTCCGGCGTCGGCTGCGTCGGCGAGTTGCGCGCGCAGGCCTCCGTCGAGGCTCTTGGTGGCACCCGCATCGGCGGCAAGTGACAGACCGGCGTCCGTCGCCGCCACGAGTGGAACACCCGGTTGCGTTGCACGCTGCCCGGCGTCGTCCAACGCTCCCACGGTCCGCACGCGTTGCCCCGCGCGTGCGTCGTTTCCGGCTGTCCTTGCGACCGCCGTTGGGCGGGCTTGGTGCTTGGGTGGCTTTGGGTCGAGCCACGGGAAAACGGACGACAAGTCGGCAACGTCCGTGAAGTGAAGAACATGCGCGCCAACAGCGGAGCCAGCGACGAAGCCAAGAAAAAGCACGGCCCACGTTTTTTTTTGTTTGCGGTCAGCCTTTTTCTTAAGACCGATTTTCCCGGAGACTGCGATTACCGCGCCCGGTGGGGGCGTGGGAATGCTGGGCGCGACGAGCGGCTTTGAGCCGAGGTCGGCGAGAACAGGTCGAGCCGGTGGCGTTGCAACGTCCGACAAAGCCGCAACACCTTTCCACGTCACGTTGTCGCGGCTGACTTGATAACCTTCGGTGTCGTTCCGACCGTGGAGCCACGCCTGGAGTGCGGCCAGCGATTCGAATCGATGCGTCTCGCCCGACTCGGTTCGCAGATGCCACGCACCGCCCGTTGCCGTTGCGCCCGCGCCCGCAGCACCGCCAGGCGAATCGAGCGCCGGACCCGACCTTCGCGATTGAATCGACGCGGGACGAACGGGTTCCTGCCGCGATTCCGGCAGCGACAGGTCATCAAAAAGTTGCTCGGCGAGAGACGACGCGCGCACGGGCGCGGGTCCCGGTGTCGGTGTTCGGCGATCGGAGTCGTCCAGTCCGTTCGAACTCCGTGGCGGCGGCGCGCCAATGGGTCGACTTAGCGGCGGTCCCGACGCACCGTCCGCGACTTGCGGTCGTTTCACCACGAATGCGGTTTGGCATTTCGGGCAACGGATCTGCGCGCCTTGCGCCGGTATTTTTTCGTCCCGAACGCTATAAGTCGAGCGACAGCCCGGGCAGACCGCGAGCAAAGAGAACCTCCTCACCCTGACATCAAAAACGCGACTCCAGTGTAAACAGGTCTGCGCTGCGTCGCAATTCGACGAACGAACGTCTTAAACATCGCGTTTGCGTTTACGATTGGACCGATAAAACGGCCGGTAGCTCAACGACGACACGGGTGCCGGTCTGCGCCGAATTGTCGGAGCTTCCAGGGTTTTCCGCCCAAATCTCGCCGTGGTGCGCGTCGACGATGCGGCGTGCGATCGACAGCCCAATCCCAGCGCCGTCAAACCGGCGCGTCGTTGAGCCGTCCACTTGATAAAAGAGGTCGAACACGCGGTCGAGCTCGGCGCTCGGAATGCCGATGCCGCTGTCTTCAAACGAGAATCGCACGCGGTTGTCGACCGACTCGGCGCGAATGCGCACGCGACCGCCGGGCGGCGTGAATTTCGCGGCGTTGTGAAGAATCTGTTGAAACACTTGAACGAGGAGCGCCTGGTCGCCATCAATCGCCAAGTTTTCCGGGATTTCACATTCAAGGGAAATCCCCTTCGACTCGAAATCGTGCCCGACGAGCTTTCTTGATTCTGCGACAACGGCGGCCACCGGAAGGCTCTCGTGTTTGAGGTGAATGTTCCCGAGTTGGATGCGCGTGACCGAGAGCAAGTTGTTGATGAGAAGCTGCAATCGGTGGACGGCGCTCGAAATCCCGTCGAGACACTTCTCCTGCTTTTGCGTCAAAGTTCCCATTTGGCGATTGCGGATGATTTTGAGATAGCCGACGAGTGGGGTGAGCGGCGTCGCAAGCTCGTGTGTGACGTTCTGGACGAACTGGTTCTTGAGGCGATCGAGCTCTTCGAGTTGCTCGTTGGCGCGAATCAGCTCGGAGACTTTTTGCTCGAGCTTTTCGACGAGTGTCTTGTTGTAACGGCGAAGCGTGTCGCGCTCGACCGCGCTGTCGACCGAATCGTGGCGGCCATCAAGGTACGTTTGGATGAGCGCCGGGAACGAATCGATGTCGATCGGTTTTTCTATGAAGCCGTCGCAACCCGCGGTGAGCGACAGGTCGCGATCGCCGGATGCCGTGAGCGCGATGATCGGCGTCTTCGTGAAGTTGTTGTCCAGGCGGATGCGCGTCGCGACCTCGTAACCGTCCATGTCGGGCAAGTTGAGGTCGACGAGGATGAGGTCGGGGCGACGGGACAGCGCGGTCTGAATGCCGGTCATTCCCGAAATTGCGGTGACGACGTCAAACCCGCGGCGCGTCAGCACGGCGCGCACGAGCTCTCGGTTTTCGCGGCTGTCTTCGATGTAAAGAACCGTTTGTCGCGACATGGCCGTCATCCAAGCGCAGTATAACACGCGGCGGTGTTGACCTTTAACGACGCTTCAACGAACATGCGCCGTGTGAAACAGAACGGGATGCGGAACAAATGACGAGACATCGGTCCGAAGAAGAGCGGCGCACGCAGATTTTGGGTGCGGCGCGCAAGGCGTTTATTCGACGCGGGTATTTTTCGACGTCGGTCGAGGATATTGCGGATGTTGCGGGGTTGTCGAAGGGCGGAATTTATTTTCGTTTTAAGGCAAAGGGCGACATCATGAAGTCGATCGTCGACGGCGAATATGGGCAGTCGATGACGTTTTTTAAGTCGATCGTGAACTCAACCGACACCGCGCGGCAAAAGATCGAGTTGCTGACGACTTTCTTTGTGCAGGCGTTTGTTTCGGATAAAGACTCGCCCCGGTTCTCGCTGGTGCGGACCGAGTGTGCGCTTCGCGACGACAAATTGCGACGCGCGCTCCTCAAGATGCAGCGGCAGTACATCGACAGCATGGTGACAATCCTCGAGGCCGGCGTGGCGAGCGGCGAGTTTCGAAAGGTCGACATGGAGCCGACCGCCATCGTGCTGAAAGCCATCATGGACGGCATTGAGGGGGCACTTGCGCTCGGGCTCGAAGTCGATCCGACGCGGCTTGTGAAAGCGGGGCTCGAGCTGGTCGTGCATGGGCTCGGGGTCGAGACGGACAGCGAGGCCAAGGTAACGGCGAAACGTTAGATTGGAGAGTCGGGCGGCTGTTCGCCCGGTGGCGTCTCCTCTTGCGACAGCTTCTTCCAAAGCGTCGTTCGATTAATCCCCAGGAGCTGCGCGGCACGCGTGCGGTTGCCGCTGACTTTGTCGAGCGTGTGTTCGATGTGGCGACGCTCGACCTCTTCAAGCGACATCCCCTCAAACGGGTAAACGCCGTCCGCGCGCCGAGGTGAGAGCCCGCCGCCCACCTTGTCGGCGAAATCGCGCGGCACGAGGAGATCGTTCGACGACAAAATCAGTGCGCGTTCGATGGCGTTTTCGAGCTCGCGGACGTTGCCCGGCCACGGGTAACGCATGAGCATGTCGAGCGCTTCGGGCGTGATTCCGCGGACGCGCGACGCGGTGCGCGAGGTGTAGCGTTGGATGAAGCGATCGACGAGAAGTGGAATGTCCTCGCGGCGCTCGCGAAGCGGCGGGACGTAAAGGTTGATGACGTGGAGGCGGTAGTAAAGGTCTTCGCGGAAGCGGCCCGTCGCCACGTCTTCTTTGAGGTCGCGATTCGTTGCGGCGATAACGCGCACGTCGACCTTGAGCGTGTCGACGCCACCAACCTCTTTGATTTCGCCCTCTTGCAAAACGCGAAGGAGTTTTGGCTGAAGCGCCGTCGACAGGTCTCCGATTTCGTCCATGAAGAACGAGCCGGTGTTTGCGAAAAGGAAAAGCCCGCTCTTTCGGCTTGTCGCGCCGGTGAAGGCGCCTTTGACGTGGCCAAACAGCTCGCTTTCAAGGAGCGTATCGACCAGCGCGCCGCAATTGACGGTGACGAAGTTTTTTTCGCGACGCATCGACAGCGTGTGAATCGCGCGCGCGATAAGCTCTTTGCCGGTGCCGCTTTCGCCTTGCACGAGCACCGTCGAGTCGGTGGGCGCGACCTTCGCGACCATCGCGAGCAGCTTGCGCATGACGCCGCTCTTGCCGATGATGTTGTCGAGTCCGAATTTCTCGGCGAGCTCGGATCGCAGGAGCTCGTTTTCGCGTCGCAGGCGCCGGTGTTCAAGCGACTTCTTGAGCGTGATGCGGAGCGTGTCGGGCGTAAACGGCTTCGTGAGGTAGTCGCTCGCGCCCTCCTTGATGCCCATAACGGCGTTTTCGATCGATGGGTAGCCGGTCATGAGAACCACGGCGACCTGCGGGTCGGTTTCTTTGATGCGGCGCGTAAGCTCAATACCGTCCATTGGCGTCATCGAAATATCGGCAAGAACGAGATCGAATGGCGTCCGCTCGAGAAGATTTAGCGCCGACGGGCCGTCGTGTACGGCAGTTGTGGTGTAGCCCGAGCGCGACAACAAATCTTGCAAGAATATACGGACACCGGCTTCGTCGTCGACAATCAGAACACGTTCGCGATCTTCTGTGTTGGACATCTCAACATCATGATGACGGCATGCGCACGCGTCGTCAAGATGTGCAACGAAAAAGTGGCCACGTAGCTATTGTCAACGCGTCGTGGAGACAGGACTTCGCATTGACGCTGCTGTTATCGGCGTCGGTTTGAAGGTGAGGTGAAACACGCCGGCCGCGACGAAATCGGCACCGCCCGCAATGACGAGCCAGAGGCCGACGCCGACGTCAACGCGAACCTGTGTGAGCTGCAGTACTCCCAAGCCGGCGCCCGCGAGACCAACAAGAATCGTCGACAAGCCAGCCGCGGCGCCGAGTTTTCGCGACACCAAGTTCGCGACGGCGATGGCCGCGCCAATGGCGCCCGTGCAAATAACGAAGAAGCCGGCGCTCCCGACGAAGCCGTCCATGCCCTCAAACCCCTTGAGCACCATCCCTTTCGACGACGCCCACGGCAAAAACGTTCCGACGATGAGCGCGACCGCGCCTGCAAACGAACCGATGGACCCGGGGAGTGAAGCGTGAGGCGGCAAGGTTACGAAACCGTCACTTCCTTGGGCGCGAGTTTTTTGTAGTCGGCGACACCCAGTCCGCGTTTTTCGCCGAGGGCAAGGTAGGGCAGTGCGTCGGGCGTTAGGCCGAGAAGCGACGCGCCAAACGAATCGGCCGCGACCTCGTCGGTTGTGGCGAAAACAATTCCTTTCGGTACGACGTCGCGGAGTGAGCCGCCCTGCGGGCCGTTGCGAATGATGACGCGCGTTGCGTCGACAACGGTGAGCGTCGGGCGCACGAATGTCGCGAGGTCTGCGATCGACAAGTCGATCGCTTGGTGAAGCTGATTGCGGGTGCCGCCCAAGATGCCGTACCAATTCTTCATGGCGCCGGTGAATTTCGTGAGGTTGTGGTGTTTCGCGACCGGCACGTTGATCACTTTGTCGGCTTCGACGAGCGGCGTGAAGATCGGCCAGCGCTTCAGGACTTCGGTGTCGCGCATTTTCATCTCTTTGAAGCGTCGCGGGCTCGAAGGTTCGATGACCAGCGCGTCGGCCTTGAGCGCGGCCTCTTTGATTCCGCTGCGCGAAAAACAGATTTTGTAGTCGTTGCACGAGACGTCGGTGACGACGACCCGCTTTGCGCCGGCGTCGAGGCACATCCGAACAACCTCGCCGACAACGCCCGGATGAGTGTTCGCACCGAGCTGCGGCAAACTTGCCCATCCGATGTTGGGTTTAACGACGACGACATCGCCGCGCGAGATGAACCGCTTCATCCCGCCGAGTGCTTCAACGGCGGCTTTCGTCAGCGCTTCGGCCGACGTTGCCGCCTCACCGCCTGGAGTCGCGAGACGTCCGCGGGCAATCGCCATCTTCACCGCGTCAACGGGCGGATTCTTGAGCATAAAATCCTTGACGACCCCTTGAAGTGTGTCGCTTGGAACGGTGTCTCGGTTATGGAGCCAAACCGCGAGCCCAGCCGCAGCGCCGGCGTACGCACCGAGCGCGCCCGTACGGGCCAAAAACTCGCGTCGCGAGATCGAAGACGACATGAACACAGATTAACACCGTGGCTCGTCATACAGCAAGAACGCGGCTTTCAGACTCAATCGACCCAGACGTCGAAAACCTCGGGGGCGTCGGGCGCAAACGGAACGACGAAGTAACGGAGCGGCCCTTTGTCGAACGTGACGGCGCCGGCTGAGGACATGATGCCGACGCGGTATTCGACGGTTGCACCGCGCGCGGCGTTGAACGCGAGGCCGGGCTGACGGGGCGCGACGAGGATTCCTGCGGGCGCGCGCGTGCGGTCGATCGTGAGTTTGACGCGCGCAACGCCGTCGGCGAATCCGTATTTTGCGGCGGTGAAAGCTGGGTCGTAGCGGCGAAGCAGCGTCAGAAACGCGCCTTCGTAACGCGCAACAATCGGTGCGGACGATGTTTCGATGACATTCTCATAGTTGTCGTACGCCGCGCCGTTCGTCCAGTTGAACGACCCCGTGAAAACGCGCGACGCGTCGATGATGACGTATTTGTTGTGCATATGCGGATCGCGGCCGAGCGTTGGGCGCACGCGGAGCACCGTGCCGCCGGCTTGCGCGATCGCCTCGTCGTCGTCGGTCGATTGCGACAAGTCGAAGTCGGTGACCCAGATGACGCGAACACCGCGGGAGACCGCTCGTTTGAGCGCGTCGCGAAGGCCGTTGTGCGTTGCGTGGTAGAGCGCGAGGTGAATCGATGTTTGCGCGACGTTCAACCGCGCGACGATCTTGTCGGCGATCGCGTCGACGGGCGAGAAGAGCGCGGCGAGTGGAGCGACTGCATTGTACGTCCCGCGCGGGATCGACGCGGTGCGCATCCCGCTCCACACGGCGGCGAAGCGTTGCGCGATGGCGGCGTTATCAATTGTGACGAGGTTCTCGTCGTTCGTGTCGAATCCTGTGTACGTCCAGTTTACGGAGCCGGTTGCGACGCGGGCATCGTCGACGACGACAAACTTGTTGTGCTGGATGGCGTTCGCGCTGTGTCGGTTGTCGATGAGCGTCGGTTCGATGCCGGCGGCGCGGAGCAAGGCGGCGGCTTGCGGTGTGCCGTCCTGCTTCGAATCGATGAGGACGTCGACCGCGACGCCGCGCGCTTTCGCCAGCGCCAGCCGGGTTATGGTTGATGCGTCAGAGAGCGTGAAGACAGCGACTTTCAGCGATTGGCGCGCCGAGTCGATGAGTGCGTGGAGTGGGGCGCGAAGGTTGTCTTGCCGAGAGAAGTAAGCGTTGAGGCCAAGAGCTGGGTCTTGTCGCGGCGACGGTCCGCGAGCGGGTGTTGGCTCCGGCGTTGTGCCCGCGTCGGCGCCTCCGTCCACGGCGTTTCCGTGCGCGGCACCTGCATCAGATTCACCCGCGTTGGAGCCGGCGCGCGCGCCTGCGTCGCGGATGCCGCCTGTGTTTGCGGGTGGCCCGGTCGGTGCTTCGTTTGGGCCGATGGGCTCCGACGGTGCGGCACCACAAGCCGATACGACAAGCGCGATGGTGATAATTCGTCGCATTCGAAGCCGGGGAACATACCAACAAACGACGTCGAAGTTCCATTGAAATCGTTGACGCGAGACGGGCGCGCCCCTACGCTCGTTGCGATGGTGGCGTGCGCGGAGTGTGGATTCGATTCGACGGACACGGCGTTTTGCGATCGCTGCGGACGAGCGTTCGCGTCGGTCGTTCGACCTGCTTCTGCGGAATCGGCGCTGGCCGCGATTCCAGAAGGGTTCGCGCGACTCTCCGATCGCTTTCGGCAACCCGCGATCGAATGGACCGAAGCGCTGCTCGTCGCTGAGGCACTGGTGGCGGCACTTGAGCCGATTCATCGCGAGGGGCGCGTCCATGCGCGACTCGATCCGCACGAAATCGCGGAGGGTCCCGCGCGCGAAATGCGCCTCTTGCGCGTTAACGATTTGTCGCCGAACGGAACGCTGGCAAATGGTCGCGTTGTCGTGCCGGGTTACTCGGCGCCCGAGGTTTTTGGGCGCGGTGCGGGGCGTCTCGTTCCGGCCACGGACGTTTTTTCAATCGGCGCGATCTTGTGGCGGCTCGTGACGGGACGCGACCCTTTTTCCGACTTCGATGATTTGTCGCTCGCATACCCGTCGCCGCGACTCGTCGCGTCGGTACCGTTTGAGCTCGATTCTTTTGTGGCGCGCTCGGTTGCGCTTCTCGCGCAGGAACGCTTTCAGTCGCTTGACGATTTTCGTGTCGCACTTCGTCGCACGCGCGCGCGGGTGTACGCGCGTGAGCACGGGACGGCGGCGACACGGCTCGAAGCCGCAAGCGCAACGGACATCGGTCGCGCGAAGGGTGCGGCTCACCCGGTCAATCAAGATGCGATCATTTGCGACGCGGGCGCCGACGGTTCTCTTTTTGCGGCGATCGACGGTGTCACGCACGCCGACGTGGGTTCGGGTGGGGCGGCCGCCGCCATCACCCGCGAGGTTCTCGTTTCGCGGCGCGAATGGCCAGTTGTCGCTCGCTTGTCCGTCGCAAACGCGGCGGTCGTAGAGGCGACAAAGGTGCTCGCGCCCAGTTACGACGGCGATCCGAGCGGCATCATGGGTGCAGTGGTTGTGGCTGCCGAATGGCGCGTGGGGATTCTTTCATTGGCGTGGCTTGGCGATGCGCGCGTCTACCTCTTGCGCGATGGCGACCTCGTGCAACTCACAATTGACCACGATGCCGCGACGGATGCCCTGCGGAGCGGGGCCTCGCCAAAGCTTGCGCGTGAACTTTCGGCGGGCGGCCGCCTCACGCGCGCGGTCGGCGCCGCGGTACGCGACGACGCGGGCCACCTCGTCGCTGCCGACGTATCGCCTGACGCTCTCGACGTAAAACTCCTTCCCGGCGATCGTGTCGTCTTAACGACCGACGGAATCCCAGACTGGATTTCAAGCGACGAACGGCGTTCGGCGCCTTCCATTGCCGCCATTCTCGCCGAGGCGCCAAGCCCCGACGCTGCGGCCCGACGTCTCGTCGATGCCGCAAACGAAGGCGGTGGTGGCGACAACCTCTCGTGCATCGTTCTCTTTGCGTTTTAGCGATTGACCAGCCGAATCGCGTCGCCAACGCGAATCGCGCCGCCACGAACAATCTGCGCGCGAAGACCGCCGCGGTGGACGAGCGCTTCACGAACTCCCTTTTTCGTAAGGAGCTCGAGGTGAGCGCAAGGCTCGCACAACTTTACGCCGCGGAGCACAACGTCGCCGCCGACGCTAAATTCAACGCCCACCAAGTGATTGAGCGGAACTCCGCGCGTCATCAAGTTTCGCCGCGCGTCCGCGGGCGAGAGCGCGATGGCACTCTCCTCGGCCACCGCTTCTATCGCTTCCACTTCAATGAGCGTCACTTCGCGCCCCTCGGCGCCCGGCTTTGAAAACGTTCCCTCCGCGGCCGCGTACCGATCGCCTTCAATTCCACGCCCCAAAACGGCCAGAGCCTCATCGACCGCGCGAAGCGGCGCACCTTTCCGCGCCGTGACGAAAATCCCGACAAGGCTCCCGTCGAACATTCAGCGATTTAAGCGTTCTTGGTTCCGGCGCGCAACGGGTCACGTGATTAAGTGCGACTTGGCGCTTCGCACGAGCCGTTCCACGCGCCGCCGCCGCCTTGTGTCGAGGCCCACGACCCCCTGAGGCTTCGGCCGTCCCTGGCGATCTCGAATCGCACGCGCCCTTTTCCCGATGAGTCGCTGTAAGTTCCCTCGAAAACGCGTCCAACGACTTTACCCTCAAGTCGCCCAGCCCACGTCGGGTACGTCGCCGTTGCCCGGGTTCCCGTAACCGCGAACGTCACGGGCCCGTAATCGGTTTTCCATGTGCCCGCGAGACCGCCCGCACAAATCGCTGCGCGTTCTGTCGCCTCGCGAATCGCCGCCGCCTGGCCGTTCGCATCGCACTGCCCATTCCAAATACCGCTCGCTCCCGTCGACGACACCCAGCTTCCAAAAAAGCGCCGCCCATCGCGCGACAAAACAAGCCGCACCCCGCCCTTTCCCGAGCGGTCTTGGTAGTCGGCCTCAATGACTTTGCCGTCGAGCGACCCACTCAAACGCCCGTTGTAGTTGACGTACGTCGCGCTCACCTTACCGCTCTCGACGCGAATCGACACCGGACCGTACGTCGTAAGCCAATCGCCGGCAAAAGAACCGTTGCAGCGTGTGGCGGATGGCGCGGGCCGCACCGCATAAATTGGTGTTTCCGCGCGCGCGCTCGATGTGCGCGATCCCGCAACCGACGCGAGTCCGACTCCGGCCAAGCAAATCGCGACAATTCTCACTGTTTTTTTCATCGATTTCTCCTTCGGATGTTCTATGGAATTGGACGCTCGACGGGCGGCGCCGATCTGCGCGAATTGGCGGCGAGATTCGGGTTTGAAAAAGGGAAGGGAGATGATTCTGGTTACGTCGCTATTTGCGAATAAAGGTCGATCCTCCTTCCTTGACTGCGAAGTCCTCTTCAGCGTCACAGCCGGCGAAAGGAAAAACATCGACGAGTCGGGGCGCCTCCTTGATGCCAAGGACCGCTAGATGTTTCGCCCCAACCTCCAAGCATTGCGTCGCGATCGATTTGTTACCAGATCCGTGGACCTCCGCACTCGGAAATACGTGGCATGGGTAGGTCCACACGTAGCCGCGCTTGCGATCAAGGCGAACGCCGCCATCCGCTGTTATCGCAAGTCGCTTTCCGGAGCGATCGACGTATTGCCCACGCAGCCATCGAAGGCGTTTCCGACTAATCTTGTACTTGATGGGATCAACGAGCTCCTTGAAGGACTTTTTCGACGCCACGAGGATTACATTGGATAGGTGAGTAAAATCAGAGCCTTCTGGGAGAAAGATGTTTGTCGTGGCGCGCACGGGTGAAAGCCACTTCCACGAACGCTTAATTATATCGCCCTCACAAGACAACGTCAGGATTTGCGTCGCCCCGCTTCCCGCGGTTGTAAATCTGCATTTCTCATCGGAGTGACCGTACGCGACACGCAGCAATCCCCGCCCCACGATTCCCACGAGCGGTGGCTCGAAGGTAAGATCGCTCTTCCTGCGCAGTTTCCCGGAACGGACTTTTTCGATGAAGCTCGCCTCGTAGAACGTCGTACCGACGGGGAAGTCAGAAAGAGAGGGGGAAGCGGTCGCGTTGCTGCCCCCCAAACCACCAAGTAAGAGCATTACCGCCGTGAAGCGCGGCCCTGGCAAGAACGCCCCGAAAACTCTAGATACGTTGCTCGTCGCCCACTCCTCACGCGGTTCGTTTTGTCACTGAATCAGACGACCGATCAGCTACGGCGATCTGAATCAGACGAGTGATTTCGCTACTTCCTAAGTGTCGCCCAGGCGTTCTTGTAGTCGTCAAACGTGTCGATTTCCATCCACCCCTTATAGATGTCGACCGCCGCGACCTTCTCGCCGCGCGCGACGAGCTCCTGGACGAGGTCGGTGAACGATGCCTTATCGATCGACTCCGCCTCGTGAAATCGCTTGCCGCCGCCCTTCAGACCGGCGTCTCGATACGTCTCGCGCAAGACGCGCGCGCCCCGCTCGGAAAGCATCGCCATGCCGATGAATTCGCCGTGCGCCTCTTTCCACGGCAGCTTCTCGCCGATGCGTACGACGCGCGCTGAAACCTCACTCGGCAAGTAGCGATACCCAGCCGCGGGCGCCGGATCGAGCGCGACGAGATCGCCCTGCCGTACGGGGGCTGTCCCGTTTGCGCCGTGCAGGTCGTACCAAGCGCGGTCGACGACGAGTGAAACGTCGGCCTCCGACTGCAAAAGTTTTTCGAGAATCGACTTATCGAAAATGATATCGCCATACAGCAAAATCACTTTGCCGACGATCTCACTCTCCGCGCGGAACAAGCTCGCGAGTTCGCACCCTTCGTCAACGCGGTCGCTGTCGTAAAAGCGCAGGTTCGGCAAATTGATCTTCTCTTTCTTGTACCCGCGCACAACGACGATGTCTTTGATGTTGCACGCGTTCAGGTTGTCGATTTGGCGCTCGAGAATCGTCTTGCCCTTGATGTCGAGCATCCCCTTCGGCTTGTCTTCAACGAGCGGCATCAGCTCCTTCTCGAAACCGGCCGCGAGGATGATTGTCTTTACGCTCCCCGCGCCAACGGGCAGATATTTTTTCTCGTTCGAGTTGAGCGACGAAACGCCCACGAGCTCGTAAACTTCTTCGAGCGAAACGACGCGGTCTTCAACCGACGCGGCCTTTTCTTCTTTTCGCAGCACCGCGAGCGTCTCGCGCATCGCCTTAATCGCCGAGCGGAGGCCATGGTTCGCGAAAATCACCATCTTGAACCCGGCCTTCTGAAGGTCGGTGACCGACGTCTCCTTATAGATGGTTGGCACCGACACAAGCGGAACGTCGCTCGTCCAGTTCCTCGCAAACTCCAAGATTTCGTCGGCCTTTTTCGATTTCGAGTGAATGAGAATCATGTCGGCGCCAGCCTCCGCGTACATTCGCGCGCGCTTCAAGGCCTCTTCCATCCCCCAGCCCGCGATGAGCGCCTCGGTGCGCGCAATGACGACGAAATCGCGCGTCGCTTGAGCCTCTTTCGCCGCGCGGATCTTCCCCGCGTGCTCCTCGGGCAGGACGAGCTCGCGCTTGACGCCCGCATAGAAGCTGCACCGCTTCGGGAAAATGTTGTCCTCGATGCAAATCCCCGCGATCCCCGCCTTCTCGTACTCTTCGACCGTGCGCATCACGTTGATCGCGTTGCCGTACCCGTTGTCGCAATCGGCGATAACTGGGATTCCAACCGCGTCGCTGATCTGCTTCGCGACCGCGAGGTTCTCGGTGGCCGTTAAGATGTTCGCGTCCGGCAGCGCGAACGACGCGCTGATCTCAAACCCCGACGCCCAGATCGCGTCGTACCCGGCCCGCTCGACGAGCTTTCCCGAGAGCGCGTTGTGCGCCCCGGCGACGACAATCGGTTTCGACCCCCGCAACGCTTCGCGAAGCTTCGCTGCCTTGTTCATGACTCTTCTCCTGTTCCTGTTTCCCTGTTTTTCTGATCAAAATCTTTTCGAGTATTTCCTGGCTAGGTTTCCGCTTGCAATCGCCCGCGCCGCGCGGCCTGGTAGTGTCGCATGCAAAGCGCTCGGGCAACGCGCTTTCGCGGGCAATCGACGACCCGGCATTTCTCTTCGCCGGTCGACGTCTGTGCGTCGTCATCGGGGTCCGCGAGCTCAATCGATTCGCGGCGCGCGAGCGGCTCAACGATGGTGCCATGCTCGTCGCGTGGGAGTGAGCGGATGGCGACTTCGGGCTGAAGTCCGCGCAGCTCAAGGAGCTTTCGCACCTTTGATTCCGCGCCTTCTTTGACGACGAGGAGCGTTGGTCCGAGCGTCGCCGCGAGGTACGGGCGAATTCGCTGGTCGTGGAGCACGCTCGCCGCGGTCGCCTCGTCGCGGCACATGAGGAGGGTCGCGCGCATGAAGTAAAGGAGGCCGTAATCGCCCGCCCATTCGCGGAGCGTCAGCGCAACGTTGGGTGGGAGCGGCCGCTCCAGGTTTTCGGCAAACAGCTTGAGCACGTGGTCGACCGATTCGCCGACCTTGAGGCCGCGAAACACGGTGCTTTTAGAGAGGCGGTAGGTCATGACCGGCCCGCGGCTCGTGCGATCGGCGACCGACAGGAGCTGCCAATGGAGAGAAAGCGGCGCATTTTCGGGGCAGTGCACTTCGAAGCTCGGTAAGACGAGAAGTTTTCCGCCATGCGTGGCCGCGCGCTCGTGACCGAGCAGAAGCTCAGCGCCCGACGAAGTCAGCGAGACGAACTCGAATCGCCCGTTCTCGTCGCCGTCGCCTGCGCGCAAAAGGCCGATCCGGACCATCCACGACAACAAAAGGTCGGTCGTGAAGTCGTTGTACGAATTGTCTTTCGACGTTTCGGGGCGCCGCGCGATGTAAAGCGCGACCGCCGCGCGCGACCACCAAACGGGGCGCGAGTCGTGCGCGAAAAACTCTTGGACGCCCCGCAAAATCGGCCGAATGAAGCCACCGTTCGCCGCCCAAACGAGCGCGTCGCGTCGAAGCTGCGCGCGTCGTCGCGAAAGCCACGCCGTCGCCGCCTCGTCTTCGCAGACAAGAACGCCGTCACGGTTTGCAATGAGGCCGGACGACAACGCGAATCGAAGCAACGCGCTCACGTATTGAAGGAGCGGCGCCATCGGACGCGAGTCGTAAGGATCGGGCGGGAGCACCGACTGATCGAGAAGCCCCTGGAGCCGCTTCAAATCGTGAATGTGAAGCGATGTGTCGCGCGTGAGGCGCGCGGTCTGCGTGCGCGCGAGTGCGAGGAGCGCGACGACGTCGTGCAAGAACGCATCGCCAAGCTCAACGATTTGCGTCGGCGCCGTTTCGACCGGAGGCCCGACGAGCGCCCAGCGATTTTCTTCGATGAGCGGTCGAAGCTCCGTCAAAAGGTCGCGCGGCACCACGTAGCGATAACCCGGCGCGCCGATGAGCTCGATGAGAATTCCGCGCCGCGTGAGCGAATCGAACGCCGCCTTCATTTCGTCGTGAAGTTGCCCGGGCTTCGCCTGCGCCGCAAGCAGGCTCCGCGCCGTCTGGATCGGGTTCGACGTGCGCCCCTCGCTCGCATACAAAAACGCCTCAACCAAGCACCGCTCGCCACGCGTCAGCCCGTCCCAAATCTTCTTAACCTTCTCAGGCCCAACCAGCTCCTTGCGCATCATCTCGGCAAACGCCGTCCGGCTGAGGCCACGCGGCGAATAGCCATAGCGCTTCGCCCAGTTGAGCAACTCCTTGCGCTCAACGCGCTGTACGATCTCGTTTAACGTCGGTACATTCATCTCTCACTCACCCACAACCTTCATCCCGCAACCGGCCCCGCCTCTGTCGCCGCAACCGCCTCCGGCTCCGCCGCCGCGTCCGCTCCCGCATCTTTTTTCCTAATTTGTTTTTCTTCTCCCTCAGATCTCGGTGCCTCGGTGTCTCTGTGGTTTCTCCTATCTTCGAACGCCGGCGCATCGCGCTCGCAAATAATGTCGTATCGATAACCTTGCTCACACAAAAAGAGCTGCCGCTTTTGCGCAAACTCCTGCTCGTTCGTGTCCTGCGTCACGACCGAATAAAACCGCGCGATCGTCCCGTCCGCCTTCGGTCGCAAGATTCGCCCGAGCCGCTGCGCCTCTTCCTGGCGCGACCCAAACGTCCCCGAAATCTGCACCGCGACGTTCGCATCAGGCAGGTCGATCGCGAAGTTCGCGACTTTCGAAACGACAAGAAGGCGCAAATCACCGCACTTGAATTTCGCGTAAAGCTCGTCGCGCACCTTGTTCGGCGTTCGCCCCGTGATGATCGGCGCCCCCGTGCGCCGCGACACCTCCTCGAGCTGATCGATGTACTGCCCGATCACGAGGACGTGCGCGTCCGGGTGTTTTTCAAGAATGGCGTCGATGACGCCGAGCTTCGCGGGGTTCTCGCTCGCGACCCGAAACTTCTCCTTCTGCTCGGCCGTCGCGTACTTCATGCGCAGCACGTCATCCGCAAACGGGACGCGGATTTCCGCGCACTCGGCCGTCGCAATCCATCCCTCGCGCTCGAGCGTTTTCCACGGTACGTCGTGACGCTTGGGTCCGATGAGCGAAAAAACATCGTCCTCGTGGCCATCTTCACGGATGAGCGTCGCCGTGAGCCCAAGTCGCCGCCGCGCTTGCAACTCCGCCGTCGCGCGAAAAACGGGCGCCGGCAACAGATGCACCTCGTCGTAAATGATGAGGCCCCAATCTTGGTGGTTGAAAAGCCCAAAGTGCGTGAACTGCTCCTCACGCGCCTTTCGGTACGTCAAGATTTGGTACGTCGTGAGTGTCACCGGCCGAATCTCTTTCGCCTCGCCGGAATACTCGCCGATGAGCGCCGGGTCGATCGACGTTTTGTCGATGAGTTCCGAACGCCACTGATGGAGCGCCGTGATGTTTGTCGTCAAGATGAGCGTGTGCGTTTTGACCTTCGACATGACGCCCATGCCGACGATGGTTTTGCCCGCGCCGCAAGGGAGCACGATGACACCCGCGCCGCCGCGCGATGAACCGTCGAGATGAAACGCGTTCACCGCGTCCCATTGGTACTTGCGAAGCGCAAACGCGCGCCCCGACAGCGCCCCCTCGCGAAGCGTGAGGTCAAGCGCCGCACCGTCGACGTAGCCCGCGAGGTCCTCGACGGGCCAACCGACCTTGATGAGCGCCTGCTTGATGTGGCCGCGCATCCCGGTCTTGACGAGGATTCGCGTCCGGTCGAGCCGCGTTTCGATAAACGGCATCACCGACTTCATGTGGACGATGTCGGTCACGAGGATGTCGTCGTCGGACGCGAGAACGAGCGAACCGTCGACCTCCTTGACGAGCCGAATCTTCCCGTAGCGCCCCATCTGCTGGCGCACGTCGGACGCGACATTGGCCGGGACTTCGTACTTTGCGAATTCATCAAGCGCGCGTAAAACGTCGTCGGCGGTCATGCCGGCGGCGCTCGCGTTCCATAGGGAAAGCGGCGAAATGCGGTAGGTGTGGATATATTCTGGGCTTTTTACGAGCTCCGCGAAGGGGGCGAGGGCGTCGCGCGCGGCTTCGTAACGCGGGCCGCCAGTCTCAAGGAGAATAGATCGGTCCGACTGAACGACGACGGGGTTATCGCTGCGAAAAGCCTTATTCATCGACACTTCCACCCACTAAACCGATCTCAACATAGCCGCATAAACTAACACCGTGTGTAGATGCCCGTCAACAGCGAAGAGGAAAAACCAAAGGAGGAAAGACGATTAGAGCTGTTTCGCGAGCGGGCAAACGCCCGTGTCGGTTTGGTCCGAAAGGTTGATCGAGAGCACATTCGCCTGACCGGATGTCACCGTAACATTCGACTTGGCGAAGAAGTCGCAATGCTCCCATGTTGTCCAACTGTTGTTTTCCGCCGAGAGCATCTGCGCCTCAAGCGTACAGTTCCCCGACCCCGTGAACGCCCTCGGCGCAAGCACCGTCGGCGACGACGCGCAAAGCGTGACTTGCTCGGCCATCGACCCCGTCGTGTTTTTCAGCTCGCTCGCGCCGCAGGAGAGCTTGTACCTAAGCCCGCGGACAAGATCCGACGCGCCGGCCGTTCCCGACAAGTCGGCATTTGTGCATGACGGGTCCGCCGCACGGCCAAACGTGAAGCCGATCGTCACCGTTGTTCCTTCACAACGTGGCTCCGTGACGGTTCCGCGATCGCAGACGTACGAGCCGTTATTGCAGCGTTCGGATCCGAGCACCTTGAGCTGGTGGTCTTGGCATCCGTAGCAGGTGCGTGGTGCGCCCCAACAGGTCGACGTCGGGCAGTCGCTCGCCTTGACCCCGACAGCGCAAATCCACGTCGAACCGTTGCAAGTCGCCCGTTCGCGGATCCAGTCTGACCCGCAGCGGTCAAAGCACTCGGGTGCGTTTCCAGCACAGAGCACGGGACATGACAAAGGGCGCGGAGGGCACTCCCAGCGGCGATTCACGCAGACCGGCTGCGCGATGCCACCACAGTAGTGGTCGCAGATGAGCTTCGACGGCGGCGGACCTCCGCAGAGTGACGTGCAAGTCGATTCTTCCACAGTGCCGGTGGGACATACCCACGAGGCGCCGCTGCACGTGGCGTAATGGCCGACACCACTCTCGCAGTCGACGCAGGACGGTCGTTCGGCGTCGCAACCGGTTTTCTCGGCGGGAGGCTCCGAGCCTGGAGGTTCCGATCCGCACGACACGACCGCGCCGATGGCGAGCGCCAATCCGAAGCCAAGGGCGGTTTTCTCGATTCGGCCCATCTTTCGAATAAACTGCACGCGCTGCGCCAAGGGAAGTGCGCAACAAATCCAAAGAGAAACGCAGGAACGAGCCGTTGCTTTTCTGGGCGGTGGTGACGAACGTTGACGACTGCCGATCGGAGGAGACCGCGGCGATTTCGTCTCGACTTTCTTCCACGTCGTCTGTACACTACGTGGCCTTGTTTGGGAGGGGGGACGATGTCGTCAGTGAAAAGCAACCGGGCTGCGGTTTGGGGTCTTCTTGTTTTGTCATGCGGGACCAACGCGCCAAACCAATCGGTCGATCCCGCGCGAGAAAATCCGCCGGCCGCCCCAGTGGCTGACGCTGGGGGGTCGCCGCAATTCCGAGTCGACGCTGGAAGCCCCAATCCCACGACGCCTCTCTTTCTTCTTTCGACGTCGCCCCGAAGCGGCGCCACGCTTGTCTACGCTGAGACGCCGTTCGTGGCCACGTTCAGCGAACCACTCGACCCGACGTCCGCGAATCCAACTTCCGTCCGTGTTTCGCTCGAACCCGCAGCGGGCGCGCCCGTTCCCGTGGCTGTAACCATCGCCGCGGCGGCTGCCACGCTCACCGTAACGCCGGTTGTTCCGTTCGAAACGAACGCCGTTTTTTCCGTGACGATAACGACCGCGATACGCGGGCAAAGCGGCGCGACACTCGCGCGAGACGCACGCTCGTCGTTCACGACGCGGCCGTGGACGATTCAGACTGGGACGGAGTACGGCGATAACGGGATTGGCGTCGCTGTCGACGCCATCGGGAACGTCTTTCTCGGAGGTGGCACGAGCGGGAACCTTCACGGACTCACTTTGCACGAAACCCCAGGCGAAAACGCCGGCGATGGCTTTCTCTCGAAGTACAAGCCAAGCGGCGAGCGAGAATGGACGCGGCTCGTAGGCTCATCGAGCGGCGACGGGATCGGCGCCGTTGCGGTAACGCCGTCGGGTGAAATCGTCATCGCGGGGACCACGAGCGGTCCCGTCGATGCGCAACCCCATTCGGGCGGATACGACGTTGTCGTCGCGAAGTTCGATACAAATGGGAGTCGGCTCTGGACCAAGCAGTTCGGCTCGGAGGTTAACGATTACGGCAGCGCCGTCGCGGTCGACGCGAACGGAAACGTCTTGGTCGCGGTCGAAACATCCGGGAGCATCGGCGATCAGCGAAACTTAGGAATTAGCGACATAGCTGTTGTGAAACTGAGTCCGGCGGGCGCGTGGTTGTGGGCGAAGCAACTCGGTTCAGCGTACGACGAAATAGGAGGAGCCATCGCCACCGATTCGGCGGGGAATGTTTTTGTCGCCGCCATCACCTTTGGGACCTTTCCCGGCCAGCGCCTTTTTGGCGACATGGATGCGGTTCTCGCGAAACTCGATTCATCGGGGAACTTGACATGGGCACGACAGCTCGGAACACCGCAGAAGGATGTCGCCGTCGGGGTTGCGGTCGATTCGGCGGGAGCGGCCTACCTTTCTGGGTGGACGCTGGGCGGACTGGATGGCCACCCAAGCGCGGGCGATTCCGATACGTTTGTTGTCAAATACGGGGCGACCGGGGCCAAACTTTGGTCGCGTCAATTCGGCACAACGCGCGGCGATTCGGCATCGATGGGCGGTATCGCCATCCGCCGAAACGGTGGCGTCGTCGTGACCGGCGTAACCTATGGATCGCTCGATGGGACAACTCGCCAAACCGCCGGAGATGGCTACCTCGTTGCGTTCGATTCGGACGGTACGCAGCTCTGGTTGCGGCAGTTTGGGACGACGCAACACGATTACCCGGCGGCGCTCGCGACATCGGCGGACGGGTCTTTCTTCGTCACCGGGTATACCTACGGCACGTTTTCCGGGAACAGTGGAATGGGTGACACAGACGCGTTTCTGATGAAATTAAATCCAGACGGCATTCCTCGATAACGCTATAATGTGACGATAGAAACAGAACTTGTGACTTCATGAAACATGTTTATAGCTGGATTACTTATATGAATAACGTCACATGAATATAATGTAGAAGGACACGCTTCTATCTTAGTGTCACGCGACTATAGCTGTCAGTCTGGCGGTGTCCCGTTTGTTTTGGTAGCTGTCGGTGGTGCGGTCGCGCCCGTCTTGTTCGCCCGCGAACGGCGCTTTCTCTCGACCACATATCGGCTTCGGAACGCCGCGAGCCAATCGGGGCGGTTCTCGTTTCGAAGGACGTAGAGCCCGGCTCCGCGAATTTCCGCCAGGGCTTCGTCGACCCAAGTGAAGGCGCGGTTCCGCACCCGTTTCGCGTCGCTCATTGACGTCTGGGCGGCGGCGTTATCGGCCGCGGCGACGGCGTGCGCTTTGAGCAGTTCTTCGCGCATCGCCAGCACTTGGTCGCATATCGCGAGGTCGTAGCCGACCGCTTCGAATGCCGGGCGGTTATCGTCGTAGAGGGCGGCGAGGTCGCTCAAGTCTTGCGCGAGGTCGGCTGTCGTTCTGCCTTCACGAATCGCCGACAGCCGTTTTTGCATCGCCTGATCATTGCGAAAGGCGTATCCGGCCGTTGCAAGAAGTTCCGCGCGAAGCGCACGTGCCCGTGCGACAAGGTCACGAAAGGCAGGCGAACGGCCGGCCTCTCGGGACGCACGCCAGTGGGCCTGCGCTTCGATGAGCGCCTGGGCGCCGTCCTCGGCTTGCGCGAACCATTTTTCAGGGAAGTTGATCGCCTCGAAGCGGGGTCTGTGCGTGCGCGCGGCGGCGAGCGTGCTCAATACTTCCCCGACATACACGTCGATCGGCATCGTCGGCGCGCGAACTTTGTCGGCCGGGATAGCGAGCAGCGTCCGCCGAATCTTGTCGAGCATCGACTTGTTGTCTTTGGGCTTTTCCATGGGATTTCGGTAACGCTTGCGCGCAGGGGACGTCAAGGCGGTCGGCGCATCCGCCAATCGAAGTCCATGCGAAGCCAGAGGCTGGCGATCACGGCCACGCCCGCGACCGTGCCGAGCGCGAC
>JACPTQ010000008.1 GCA_016192705.1 Deltaproteobacteria bacterium
TCTGACATGAAATGTGAGTCTGCACGAAATGAATCAAACATCACGAGAACGGCAATCCGACGCCCCATCGGCACCTCATCCCCTGCGGACGCGATCCGGAGCAAGCCCAGACCCCGCCCGCCCAACCAGAAACCGGCCTTTTTCATGGAACGGCGGTTGAGAGACTTGGGGGTCGATCGAACGCTGGCCGATACCCAACGGGTGAACCCTTCGTACCGCCCTCAAACCTAAAGAATACGTCCCCGGGAAGCGGTCCGCCCGGAATTGCGTAGGGTCGGCAGGGGCCCGCAAAGGCGCGCCTCCGCAGGGTCTGCAGCGCAATATTGGCTGGGATTACCGAGCTTTTGCTTGCCTCTGAACTGCGGCTCTGTCGCGCGAGTCAGTTCAGACCCGAGGACGTCGGCGCGCCGAAGTGGGACCTGCCGACCCAACGCAAAGAAGCAAACCGGCCGCTTATCCGGGGATCGAGGTCTACGATAAAGCGGACGGTGTTACGCGAGCCGTTTGCGGACTTCCGACACAATGCGTTCGACGACGTCGGTCGAAATAGATCCGGTTGCGGTCGCGGATGCGGAAGTGCGTTCACGCGATGCCCCGTACGATCCCATCGGCAGGTTCGCCGTGCCGGCCGCGCGGCAGCTCGCGCAGTCGATCTTGCGCGCGTCGATAAATTCGCGTACGCCGCCCATCGCCTTGAGTCGCGCGACTTCGTCCGCCGGGATCGCCTGCACTTGCCCAAGCGTCATCGCGGCGTAGACGATTCGCGCGGTGTGCTCGACCGTTTCGAGGCGGTCAAACGCCTCGTAGATGTCGCACCCGACCGTGAGCGTGCCGTGGCGTTCCATGATCATCGCGTTGTGACGCCGAAGCGGCTCCGCAATCGCGGCCGGAACATCGCCCGTCGTTGGCGTCGTGTAGTCGACCGTTGGGATTTCGCCGAGCGTCGCGACGACCTCGGGGATGAGCGGCGTTGCAAGCGGCACGTGGGCGAGCGTGAAGGCGACGGAGTAAGGCGCGTGCGCATGCACGACGGCGCAAACGTCGGGCCGCGCCTTGTAGACGCCGAGGTGCATCTTAAGTTCCGAAGACGGATTCCAGCGTCCGCCTTTTTGCTTTCGCCCGTCCATGTCGGTCATGACGATCATTTCGGGCGCGAGGAACCCCTTGTGCGCACCGGTCGGCGTCGACAAGATGCGCGTCTCCGATATTCGCACCGACACGTTCCCGTCGCGCGACGCGATCAAATCTTTCGCGTACATTCGCCGACAAACCTCGACGATGTCGCGCCGATGTTCGTGCTCAGTTTTCACTCGGCGTTCGTTGTGTCGCCGTTCCCAGCGCCCGTGCCGCTCGCGCCGGCTTCCCCATCCTTACGATCGTCAGCGTGCTCCGGTGGCGTCATTTTCGAAAAATCGATGTCGCGCACGTGCGTCGCGAGCGTCCAATAATACCCGTCGGGGTCAACGATCTGAGACATGCGGTCGCCCCAAAACTGATCGCTCGGTTCAATCAACACCTTTGCGCCGGCCGCGCGCGCCCGTGCCGTCAACGCGTCGACGTCTTCGCAGTAAAGGTAAAAGTTGAAAGGCGTTCCGCCGAGTTCCTTGGGCGTTTTTTGTGGGCTCCGCGGATCCGCGGGCCCAAACATGACCGCCTGCCCATGCCACGCCATCTCGACGTGCATGTAATTTCCGTCGGGGCCGGGCATCGCGTTGCGCTTTTCAAGCCCGAGCGCCTTTTCGTAAAACTCGACCGACGCCTTCGGGTTGCTCACGGTGAAATACAAATTGACGTAGTTCATCCCGGCTTGAAGCCACTTGGGCTGTGCCGCCGCCGCGACCACGCGCTCGACGCGCCGGACGACGGCCTTCGCGCGCTGCGCCGCAGCCCGCACACTCTTTGCAACCTGCGTCGCTCGCGCGTTCGCCTTTGCGCGAACCGTTTTCGCCGCGGCCTTCACGTGCGCGACGCGGTTTGCAACCTTCGCTTTCGCGTTTTCGCGAACCTTCGATTTCGCTCCTGCTTTTGCTCTCGCCATTTTCGTCCTCCTACGTTTCGCCCACCAAACGCCCGGTGACGATAGGCCAACTCGAGCGCAGTGTGCAATGGAGCCGGACGCAGGGGCTAAGGCTCGGCCATTGGTGGGTCGTTTGATGACGGCGAGGAGTTTGTTGGAGGGGGCGGGCTGACTAGCGGCAGATCGGGCGAAGTCCGTGGACCGAGAATGTGTCGAAAGGCTGGCTCTTCGACCACGTCATGAAGCCGTAAAGGAGTTTCCCTTTGTCACACTTGAACGTCGCCACTTGGTCGGTCGCAACGCTCCCGCCGCGCGCCGGAAGTGTCGCCGTGTCGCTGCTCGTAAGGCTCGTCGCCGCGACGCTCGGGTTCAGCCACTTCGCCGCGTTCACGCAGTTGCCCGCGAGTTGCCCGATGCGAGCCTTTTCGCGCACGCGAATCGTGGCGCCGCGAAGCGCCATTCCCGACGGGCAATAGTCTTCGAACACGGAGCCGCCCCAGCCGGTGGTCGCGGGGATGATGTGTTTTTTCGGCGCGATCGTGTCGAGCCCAACCGTCGTGCCCGACAACCTTTTCGCGCAGACGCCGCCAAGCCGATCGATCTCCCACCCAGCGCGGCCGTAAAGGCCGACCATCGCGCTGTTCCCGATGCATGTGTAGTCGTAGTCGGTTCGCACCTTTTTCATCTCGTGCGCGATCTTCATTTCGCGCTCCTCCGACCCGGTGGTTCCGAAGGTGGGCGCAACGTCGCTGTACGGCGCCGGCAAACTCCCCGCGAGCACCTGGGCGACCGATGCGCAGACGATTCGGACCTGATCGATTCGGAGCGCCGCTCGGCCTCGAATTTCGCGAATCGCCATCCCTTTCGGGCAATCGCGCGTAAACCATACGCCGCCTGGCCCGCCCGCGAGAGGGAGCGACCGTGGCTTCGTCGTCACGCCGCTCTTCACGTCCGCATACGTCGAGCACCGCGCGCCGATCTTATCGACGAAGTCGCCCGCCTTTCCCCAGATCCCCGTCGCGATTTCGTTGGCCGCACACGACGACGAGAAGGCGCTGCCCGATTCGGTGCCGCCGATCAATGGGTAGACATACCCGAGCAGGCCGCTCGTTTTCAGAGGATCCGCGCCACACGTGACGCCGAGCGAGTTCACCGTTGCCGGATCGCTCCCGCCCGCGGTGCCGTTCAAGCCGCGAACGAACAAGTCCTGAGTGCATGTCCGGCGAAACGGAAAGCCGCCGCCAAACCCAACGTGGGCCAGCTCGGTTTCGGCCGGCATTTGCGATCGCCGAAACGAAAGTGACGCCGGCGTCGATTTGAGCCACGGCTGGTTCTTGTTGAAGCAGTCCATGACGTTCAAGTTGACCGAGTAGCCGTACTCGAGCCCGTCCATGTGGTAGAAGCCCTTGTTGTGGACCACTTCGTGAAGGATGACGCTGGCGATGTAGTGCAGCGACTGGGTCGGGTCGTTCAGCATTTTTTTCGACAGCGAGAGCGACTCATCGTCGGTCTCGGTTCCGGCGCAACCGTCCCAGCTGGTCAGTGAGCCGCATTGCACTTTGGAATCGTCGACGCACTTGATCTTGGTGGGCATGTTTTGTTTCAGCGCCGAGGTGATCTGCTCGGGAGAGGCGAACGGCTCTGTCGACATGATGCCCTCCTTCAGGCACGCCTTGATCTCGAGCGAGTTGACTCCGTTCGGTCCGTCGAGCGCCTCCTGCATCGCCATGTCGATCTGAAAACGCTCGAAGTCGGTGCACGAATCGCTGTCGATGACGACGACCCCGTTGATCGACGCGCGCGCGGCGGCGACCTCGTCGTCGCTGAACCCCTCGACGTCCGCGCTGCTGCTGAGCGGCGTCCCACCACACGCGACCCAAACGAGACTGACTCCCCATCGAAGTTTCATTTTTCTAACCTCCGGGCCGCGTGCGAGGGGATTGATTTCCCGAATCGGCGGCTGAACCTTGAGGGAGCAACCGCGGGACCAAGCTGCGCCGTCAGAAACCCGTGTCGGACCGCGGAATTGGAACGATTCGCGCGGCGCACGTGGGTGCGACACGTGCGACGACTCGGCGCGCGCGATGTAGGGAAAGCTACGATACGGTTAAGGCGAGCCCGACGTCTCGACCGCGCGGTCGCGGCCATTGTGTGCGGTCCGAAATGCGAACCAATAGGCCGCGTAGCCAACCGCGAGCCCCGCAATGGCATCGACGACATAGTGGTGTTTCGTCGTGACGATCGACACCGCGAGGCATGCCGCGAGCACAAGCGCGACGACGCCCCATCGCTTGTTGTCGTGGAAGACGCCGAGGGCGCAGGCGAACGACAACGCGACGTGGGATGACGGGAATGTGTTGTTCGGGACGTCGATGCTGCGGATGAAGGCAAGCAGTTCCGCGCTCCACGGGTGCGTCGACACGGGAATCGCGGGTATCGGGTACGTCGATGGGAGCGCGACGAAGGAGACGCAGCAGATGACGAACGCGTAGCCGATCGCACGGAGGGTGCGGAAAAATGCGTCGCGGTGCGGGATGGCGAGAGCAATCAGGTTGAAGATGATGACGTAGAACGGGGTGTAGCACCAAACCGTCCACGGCCAGTAAGGGACGAGGTCGTCAAGCGGCGTGAAGAAATCGAACTCGGTGCGGCCCGCGACGGCTTTTCCGATGAGCGTGTAGGTCGTGAGGACAGCCGCGGCGAAGGGCGCGCCCCACGCGTACTTTTCGAGGACGCCGATCTTCGTTTGCATAGATGACATCACCGCTCACCCCAAGAAACGCGCATCGACCAAATTCCGTATCATAAGAGTCGCGCGGCGCTCAATCTGCACGTGCAGCGCGCGCGATTGCGTTTCGAATTCGCAGCCGATACGCTTCGCGACCTCGACCATGGAAAGAACTCCTTCACATTGAATCCTTTTGCGCGCATCGAGTACCTCGAGTGGGCCAAGGCACAATACGCGCGCGTGAAGTTCGATGCGGCGTCGAACGGCCGGCCGGCGATGTCTCTCGCGGGCCTTGGAGAAGTGTCGCGCCTCTTGGGGGAGTTGGGGTCGTATCAGGCGGCGCTTGAACGCGAAGCCGAGGCGGCGGTTGCGGGGTGGGTTGGGTGCGCGGCGAGCGATGTCGCGATGACGCCGGGGACGAGTGGGGCGTTGTTCGCGGTTGCGGCGGCGCTTGGGGGGCGCGGCGTGCGGGTTGCTGTTGAACGGCCGACGTACGAGCCGCTCTGGCGGGCGTTTCAGGCGGTTGGCGCCGCGGTGAGGTTTTTTAAGCGGCCCTCTGCGAACGCGTTTCAACCCGACCTCGCGTCGCTGAAGACTGCGCTCACGCGCGGTGCGCGGGTTGTTGTGTTGTCGAACTTGCACAACCCGAGTGGCGTTGCGCTCGACCGCGGCGTGTACAAGGACGTCGTCGCGCTCGCATCGCGCCACGGTGCGCGCGTTGTCGTCGACGAGGTTTTCGGCGACCTTGTTCCGCGGCCCGTTCGCGCGCATGTTTTTTCGCGCGAGGCGGTCAGCGTCGCGAGTTTGACGAAAGCGTATGGCCTCGGTGCTCTCCGGTTTGGCTGGGTCGCGGCGCCACCGAGAATCGCCGCGCGGGTGCGCGAGGTCGTGAGCTACACAATGGGGACGCACGCGTTTCCGTCGCTCCGGCTTGGAATCGCAGCCCTCGCGCGCATTCAGGTGCTGCATCGCGAGGCGGTCGGGGAAACGACGCGGGCCCGAGGGTCGCTCGTCGCGTGGGCGAAGCGCGCAGGTTTGAATTTGTCGCCGACGTCCGCGTATTTTGGCCTCGTCGACGTTGGGCGTCGCTTCGACGATCGAGCGTTCATCGACGCGCTCATCCGCAAGCGCGCAACGATCTCCGCGCCCGGGAGTTTTTTTGGTGCGCCGGGGTGTCTGCGCGTTTCGGCGGTGAGCCCGTCGGCGCCGAAAGCCCTCGCGCGCCTCGCCGCGGCGCTTGGTGAACGCGTGGAGGCGGAGGCTCACTCGTAATTGAAGCGCGCGGAGAAAACGATTCGCTTTTATTCAGCGGCCGCGACGGCGCTTATCGTGGCCGGCACGACGGTGCTGCCCGTTCTCCACAACGCGCGGCACCGCGACGACCACAGCCATGGGCCGTTTTCGCGCACCGCGGCGCCAGCCGTTCGACACGTTCCGCGGCAATCCGTTGCTCAGCCGCGACTGCGACGCGACGGACTAGCGCACCACCATGGGCACGCGTTCAATCGCTCGCCTCACGAGCGCGCGCGTTTTCATCGTCACGGCGCCGCCACCGACGTGTCGAATCGACTCGGAGTCGCCCACAACCACAAGAACGCCGGAGCGACACACGAACACGAACCAAACCAACGCGACTCTGAGTCTTCGCGCGACCCGCTTCATGCGACCGGCGCGCTTTTACACTTTGGCGCGGCGCTCGGCTCCGAACCGGCTCTCGATGTTTTCGCGATCGCTTTTCCCACGAGCGAGCCGTTTGTCCCGAGTCGATTCGTTTCTTCTGGTTCGTTTACGGGCGCTCATTCGCGCAAAACCCGCGGTCCGCCGCGTCCCGCCGCATAGCAACCAGAGTTTTCGAAGACATTGATGGGTTGTCGGACCGACGCGCACGTGCGCGTTTGGGAGGAGCTATGTGTCGAGGGTTCTTTGCCGTTTTGTGGATTGGCGTATCGATTCTGATTGCGGGTGCGGGTGCGGATGCGGACGCGGGAGCAGGTGCGGAAACGGGAGCCGATGCGGGCGTGGGAGCGGATGCTGATGCTGATGCGGGTGCGGGTGCGGATGCGCTCTTGTACAAAACCACCGTCGTTGGTTGGCGCCCCGTGACCGCGGCGTCGTCGACCGTGGTGCGCGATTTGGACCTTGCACTTCGACCACGCGCGCGACCAGCCGACATCTTGCAGGTGACGCCCGGACTTTTCGTGATTCAACACGCGGGTGGCGGCAAGGCGAACCAGTACTTCTTGCGCGGATTTGACGCCGACCACGGAACCGATGTCGCGCTCTTCGTCGACGGGGTTCCCGTGAATCTCGTCTCGCACGCGCACGGGCAAGGTTACGCCGACCTCCACTGGCTTATCCCAGAAATCGTTGATCGCGTTGAAGTCTATAAGGGGCCTTACTTTGCGGCGCTTGGCAATTTCGCGACAGCCGGTGCGGTGAACGTCGTCACGCGCGGAGCAGATGACGACCACTCCGCGAGCATTGGTGCGGGTTCGTTTCGTACGTTTCGCACGCTCCTCACGGCGTCGCCAAAGGATGACGGCTGGCGCGCCCTCGTCGCGGCTGAAGTTTACGCGTCGGACGGCCCGTTCAAAGCGCCCGAGGGGCTAGAGCGGTACAACTTGTTTGCGAAGTGGACGCGCGACCTTTTACCGCGCGCGCAGGTTTCACTCGCCCTAACGAGTTATGCGGGTGGCTGGAATTCGTCGGGACAAATTCCGCTCCGCGAAGTCGCGGCCGGGCGCCTCGATCCGTTTGGCAGCGTCGACCCGACGGAAGGCGGCGCGTCGCAACGTCACAGCCTCGTCGCCCAAATTGCCGCGCGGCCAAACTCCGCGAGCGAATTCGCGCTCACCGCGTACCTCGCACTCTATAAACTCGCGCTTTACTCGAACTTCACGTTCTTCAGTCGTGACGCGGTAAATGGCGACATGATTGAACAATCCGATTCACGAACAGAGGTCGGGATGAAGACAAGCTACAAATTCGCGAGGCGCGCGGGCGACATCTTTTTTCAAACGACGTTCGGCGTTGAGATGCGCCACGACGCCCTTGAGAACTCACTCTACAACGCACGGGCGCGCGAACGCCTCACGTCGGTCGTCGACGCGCAAATCAAGGAGACGAGCCTCGCCGCTTACGTCCAAGAGGAAATTTCGTGGGCGCACTGGCTTCGTACGGTGTTTGGGCTTCGCAGCGATCTGTTCGTTTTCGATGTCGCCGACATGCTCGAAGACCGCGCAACGACCGGCACGAAAACCTCGGGCGTTCGCCACGCGGGATTCGCGAGCCCGAAAGCGAGCGTCATCGTGTCGCCTCTCGATGCGCTCGACATCTTTTTGAATTTCGGCATGGGCTTTCATTCGAACGATGCGCGCGGCGTTGTGCGCGGGACAACGGCCGCGTCACCTCTCACGCGCGCGATCGGGTACGAAATCGGCGTCCGGACGCGGCTTTTGGATCGCCTCGATCTCGCGGGGGCTTTTTTCGTGCTCGACCTCGACAGCGAGACGGTGTGGGTTGGCGACGAAGGGACGACCGAAGCGCGCGGCGCAACGCGGCGACTCGGCGGCGAAGTCGAGATGCGGCTCAAGATCCTCCCGTGGCTTGTTGTGGACGCCGACGCAACGCTCACGAACGCAACGTACACATCGAACGCCGGCAATGGAAACGCCGTCGCGCTCGCCCCAACGTTCATGCTCTCGGCCGGCATTTCTGCACGGCATCGGACCGGCATCTATGGTCGCCTCGGCCTCGTCCACATCGCCGACCGCCCCGCGACCGAAGACCAATTCTTTACGGCACAAGGGTTTTCGCGCGTCGACCTCACGCTCGGCTATCGCCACAAACGCTTCGACGTGAACGTTGCCGTGCAAAACTTTTTCAACGCGTCGTGGCGCGAAGCGCAGTTTGGAAACGTCTCGCGCCTCGCAACGGAGACGTCCGCCGCCAATTGCCCCGTGGGCACACGCGCCGTTTCCGAAGCCGGCAGTTTTAGGGGCTGCGAAGATCTTCACTTCACGCCCGGCGCGCCATTCAGCATTCAGGCCACCGCGACACTCTTTTTCTGAGCGGCTGGGGTCTCAAGTCACCAGCGCGATTCAAAGTTCACCGCGATGTCCCGAGCAAATCGCTTGAATTCGAAGGAAAAGACCGGGCAATCGGAGACTGACCGGTCGGCCAGTCATCGGCCGCCAAATTGCACTTGTTCGGTCCAAATAAGGAGGACCGACCATGAACCGACAGATTTCAGGTTTGACCGCGCTGCTTTTCGTCAACTGCATCGACCCGGGATTGTTGCCAAACGACTCCGACCAAGAGGCGTTTCCGGGAGGTGCCGAGGAGTCGGGGTTCGAGGCCGCCGACAAGGCCGATTCGGCGCTTCACCCGCTTGAGCGTCGCTTGCGAAACGAACAGCAACTCATCGACGAATCGATCTCCATCTTGACCGCGAACATGCGACGCCTTCACGGCGGTCGCGGCGTGATGCGACACGGCCTCCACGCGAAGTCACACGGTTGCATCAAAGGCACGCTGACCGTTAACCCCGGTCGCCCGGCGCGCGCGCGCCACGGCCTTTTTGCGAACGAGGGCACCTACAACGTCTGGACGCGGTTTTCGAGCGCCCAACCCAAGGTCATCGCCGACGCCGCCCCCGACGCACGCGGCCTCGCGATCAAAGTCACCGGCGTTTCGGGCCGCCGCCTCCTAAACGACGGCGCCACGACGCAGGACTTTATTCTCTTCACGCACCCCGTTGGTCTCGGCGTCGACATGCGCGCCATCCCCGATGTCCTAAAGACGCTCGCCAACCCCGCGCACGCCGCGATCCTCGTCCTCAAGCACCCCGAAGTTGTCGCGAACACTGCGGTCGCGTTTGCCGCCGGGGCCCTCGTCGCAAACCCACTCGAGACGCGCTATTGGAGTGCCGCGCCGTACAAACTTGGTGCGACGGCGGTGAAGTATTTCGCAAAGCCGTGCGACTGGACGGTCGATGGTCCCGTGTGGCCGCTTTCCATCAACATCCCGAACATTCTGGCCGCCGACTATCTCCGCGATGCGATCCGCGAGAAGCTCCAAGGTCCGGGTGCGTGCTTCGACTTCATGGTTCAGTTTTACGCGAATCAGCGACTGACGCCGATTGAAAACCACCTCAAGAACTGGACGACGTCGGTCGCGCCGTTTCACAAAGTCGCGACGATCAACTTCCCGCCGCAAGACTTCGAAAAGCCCGCGCAGCAAACGTTTTGCGAGAACCTGTCGTTCAATCCGTGGCGCGGCGTCGAGGATCATCAGCCGCTTGGCAACCTGAATCGTGCGCGCAAGAAGGTTTACGAAGCGGTCTCCGATTTGCGTCGCACGACAAACCGCGCGCCCAAGACCGAACCGAACGGCCACGAGACGTTTTAGCGCCTTTGAATCGTTGCGCTCGGTGCGCGCTCAGACGAGAATGGCAAAATGAAAAAACGCGCTGGCGAGCGGGTGTCGGCGCCCGTGTCGGTTTGGGGTTAGGGCCGGCATTGTCCCTCGTACTCCTCGTCGAGCGCAGGCGCACTCTCCGCAATGCTCTACTCGCCGAATCGCGCCTTCGCGAAATCAAATTCGTCCATCGCGGTTCGATTGCTGCGGCGGTTGCGACGACCGATCTTCCCCACGCGGTGTTCCTTGACGTCACCTGCGACGATTCGGTTGGGCGCGCCATTGCGCGAACCGTGCATCGTTTCTCAACGGTCCCCGTGGTGGCGGTCGGCCCGCGCGACCCGAAGGCGATCGTCACCGCCATCAAGTCGGGTGCCGCCGGTTATCTCTTCTCCGACGAACCAGCGGGGCGCTTCGTCGCGGCCGTCCTCGACGTCGTCGATGGCGGACTCCCGTTTTCGGGCGACGCCCTTCGGCTCGTTATCGCGCGCGCGCGACGTGACCAGGCGCAGCTTGCGCCGTTCGTCCCGCCGTCGCCCTCGAAGGCCGTGCACCTCTCGCCCGCCCAAAAGGTCGTGTTGTCAAAGTTGTTTCAGGGCTTGAGCTACGAACAGATTGCGCTCGAGCTCGGGAATTCGATCAACACCGTGCGGACGCACGTGCGGGTGATTTACGAGCGGCTTGAAGTCAACTCAAAGGCGGATGCGATACGGGCGGGTCTGCGGCTTGGAATCTTGGAAAGTTAGTTGCCGGTCGAGCCGGACGCGTAACCGTACACACCGGTCTGCTGGTAGTGGTACTCGTTGCAGTAGTGCGACTCGCCCCAGCTCCAGCTGTAATCGTAGCAGCTGAACGGGTAATCCCACGTCGAGTTGTACGGCTGGAGCGTGACGGTCGGGTGCGCGTCGAGCACTGTCCCCGTCGCGTCGGTCACGGTGAAGTCGAACGTGTAGTCTGGCCCGAACGTCCATTGCTGGCCCCAGCTCCCCGACCAGTCGTTGAACGTGTAGTAGCCGCTGTAGCTGCCGCCATTGTACTGATACCAGTAACGGTAGTAACCCGACGACAGATAGACCGCGGCGCCCGCGTACCGATAATAGTTCGTCCATGTTCCGCCGTAGTTGTTGGTCCCGTCGGTCCAGTTCCATGAATTGAGGTAGAAATAGCTGTAGGTGTCTGGGTCCCAGCGCCAAACCGCGGCGTTCCTATTGCCCGCGCCGTCGTCCCACGACCAATCGGCTGCCATATTAGTGAAGTTCCAGCTGTTGGCCGTCGCGCCGCCCGTCGATTGCTTCAAGTCGACGGAGGTCAGCGGAAACGTCATCGACGTCGGGCTCCAGCCCCAAAGTCCGCCCTGCTGATACCAGCCTTTGTAATCCCAGCTGTAGTTCCAATCCGAGTCGGATGCGTAGGTGCCGTCGTTGTACCGCGACCATCCCTCAGAACGGCCCGTGTTGTTGTAGGTGATATCTTGCGCGTAGGCGCTGAAATAGAACGGTGCGGACGCGCTCACGATTTCGATCGTTTGCGTCGCCGAGTTGTTCGTGAGGTCGTAGTCGCCCGGAACGACGTCGCTTGCGCGAACTTCGAGTGTCTTCGTGCCGGCCGAGTTGAAGACTTGCGTGAACGCGCACGAAACGGTGCCGCCGCCATCGATCCAAACGCCGGGCGCGCGGTCGACTTCGGCGCCGTCGACGAAAAGGACGCAGTTCAGTGTCGCGCCGACGTCGCCGTTTGTTTCGGTGATGGTCGCGGCGATGTTGACCGGAGCGCCGACGGTCGCGCGCGAGGGTGCGCTCAAGCCACCGACCGAGACATCCGGTCGGAGCTTGACGTTACCTTGCACGGTCACGACGTTCGTGCGTTTCCCGTCGATGCCCGTGATGTTCGCCTGGGTCTGAATCGGCTGGCCGCGTCGAAGGTCGTCGTAGGTGTACGTAGCCGAGCCGCCACCCGTGAGGCCGTTGTAGTTTCGGTTCCAACGGAGATCGCCGTTGGCGTCGAATGCCTTCATCTGCACCTTGGAAAGGTTGCCGGGGGCCGTTGCCGCCGAGTCGAGCTGCCCGGTTGTGACTTCAACGACTGTGTTGCTGTCTTTGCCGAGGAGCGCGCGCACGGAAAGGGTTGCGTTCCCGGCGCGACCGGTCGCCGCCGAGGGATTCTTCTCGTGGTAGCGGTTGCTGTTCGGGACAAGCGTTGGGCCGGCTGCGAGGGCCGACGCGGCAAAAAGGGTTGTTAGGCTCGCGAGTGCGAGCGGGGACCATTTCATCATTTTCATCTCCTTGTGCCCCTGTACTGAAGACTTGGTTTCTCTGTCTCCCGGAGCGGCGCGCAGATATAGCGTCTTGTCGAAAGGTCGACAATCGCATGCGGAGTTATCGCATGTTCATGCGATACGAGATGTGATGATATGGTTTCAGCGTAAAAAATTGTTCATTTCGTGTGCTTTGTTGAAATGTAAACACGCGATGCGATGGTTTTGGCGCGGCGGGGTCGTTTTGAATAGGAATTCCAAGCTGAGGAGAGGCCCGGAGATCTTTCAGGTGACAGTTGAACGTCGATTTGATTGAGCGCTCTCGACCTGTAGAATGTCGTCGTGCCGAAAAAACGTGACGACGGACGCGCCCTTCATATTCAGGTGCAGTCGTACGCGAAGGACCGAGCGATTTATTGCGCGGGTGATGACGACATCGACGAAGCCCGGTTAGGCGGCAAGGCTGCGTCGCTCGCGCGGCTCACGGCGGCGGGTTTCGCGGTGCCGCGGTGGTTCGCCGTGACGACGGACGTTTTTGCCGCGGCGCTCGAGCCGCTGCGTCGCGAGATCGACGAGGCGCTTGCGGCGTGCTCACTCGATGACGCGGCGTCGCTTGCACGCGCGGCGGCGGCGGTTGCGGCGATGGTGCGGAACGTGCCGTTTGCGCACGAGGATGAACTGGCGCTTGCGGCGGCGGTCGCGACGTTTGGGTCGAGCGCGGTACTTGCCGTGCGTTCATCGGCGGTCGGCGAGGATGGCGCGACGGCGTCGTTCGCGGGACAAATGGAGACCTACCTTTATGTGCGCCCGCATGAAGTCGTGGAGCGCGTGCGAGATTCGTGGGCGTCGGCTTTCGGGGAGCGCGTGCTCGCGTATCGGATGGCGACGGGGGCGCGGCGGCTTGCGTTTGGCGACGTGCGCGCGGCGGTCGTCGTTCAGGAGATGATCGAGAGCGAGGCGTCGGGTGTTTTGTTTACGCGGAATCCGCAGTCGGGCGCCGCCGAGCATGTCGTAAATGCCGCGTGGGGCTTGGGCGAGGGCGTCGTCGCGGATCGCGTGGTCGCGGACACCTATTTCGTCGACCGCGGGACGGGTGTGATTCGGCGGCAGGTTTCGCGCAAGGATGCGCGGGTTGTGTTTGACCGCGCCGAGGGATCGGGGACGACGGTCGAGGCGCTGCCGCGCGAACTTTGTGAAATCGCCGTATTAGATGATGCGGCGCTTCGCGAACTGGCGGCGCTTGGCGAGCGGGTCGAGGCGCGCGCGGCGGGTGCGCCGCAGGACATCGAGTGGGCGGTCGCGGGTGGGCGCGTTTATCTGCTGCAGGCACGGCCGATCACGGCGATGAGCGGCGATGGTCGTGATGCAACGCGTGTCGGCGAAAAACGTGAGCGTGGCGGTCGTCGGCTTGACCCGGTCACCGTTTTCGACAATTCGAACATCGTCGAGAGCTTTCCGGGCGTGACGACGCCGCTCACGTTTAGCTTTGCGCGGCGACTGTACGCGCAGGTTTTTCGGCGCACGTTCGAAGGCGTGGTCGTGCCGGGTGCGACGCCCGAGGCGCTCGCGCGCATTTGGCCGAACATGCTCGGCTACATCGACGGGCGCATCTATTACAACCTCACGACTTGGTATCGGATGAATGCGCTTCTGCCGCACTTCGAAAAGTCGCGCGAGGCGTGGGAGAAAATGCTGGGTATCACCGAGGGACTTCCGCTCGAAACTTCGCCCGCGACATCGCTTGGGGAGCGGCTGCGACGGCCGTTCGAGATGGCGGCGTTTTACGCGACGCTCGCGTGGCGGCTTGCGCGGCTCAAGGCGGACGTTGAGCGGGCGCTCGCGCAGTTTCGGGCGATTCACGCCGAAGCGGCGGCGGCCGATTATGACGCGATGTCGGCGTCGGATCTCGCGGAGCGGTTTCGAACGTTCGAGCGCGATGCGATGCGGTTTGCGCATCAAACCAACGTGAATGATTTTTTTGTGTCGCGCGCCTACGATGCTCTCGCGAGGCTGGTGAAGCGTTTTCGTCTCGATCCCGAGGGCGAACATCTTGAAAACGATCTGCTGTGCGGCGAAAAGGGGATGGACAGCGTCGAGCCGGTGCGGTCGGTGCTGCAGCTGGCGGCGATGTCGCGCGTGAATGCGGAACTGCGTGCGCTGTTTGAATCGCAGAGGGCACCGGACGCAGTCTTGTCGGCGGTTCGCGCGGAGGCGCGGTTTTCTGAGTTTCGCGCGGCGGTCGATGAGCACTTGGCGGCGTATGGCGATCGCGGGATTGAGGAGCTGAAACTCGAAGTCCCGAGTGTTCGCGACGATCCGGCCTTTTTGGTGTCGGTGATTCGAAATTACATCGGGACCGATGTTTCGGTTGAGGTGTTGGAGGCGCGTGAGCGCGGAATTCGCGACGCGGCGGAAGCGAAGGTGCGTGCGCGGCTTGGGCGCGACCCGACGAAACGCGCGCTTTTCGATTTTGTACTCGAGAAGACGCGGCAATCGGTTCGGTTTCGCGAGAATCTGCGGCTTGCGCGGTCGCGCGTCTATGGGGTGGTAAAGCGGATGGCGCGGGCGTTTGGGCGCGCGTACGTCGAGGCGGGCGCGATCGATCGGGTCGACGACGTTTTCTTTTTGACCATCGATGAGATGCTGGACCAGGCGGCTGGAACATCGGTGTCGAGCGACTTGCGCGCGCTCGTTGCGATGAGGCGCGCGGATCATGCGCGGTTCTTGGCGGGGCCGTCGCCGCCGTCGCGGGTGGTGGTGGGGGGAAGGAGAGAAGATTCGCGGGCTACGATCTTTCCTGGACCTGGACCTCGACCTGGACTTGGACGTGGACTTCCTAATGGTCCAGGACCAGGTCCAGGTTTAGGTCCACGACCAGGCGAGGACGAGACTTCGGGCACCGGCCAGCGGATGCTGCGCGGGACGGGATGCAGCAAGGGCGTTGCGGTTGGCGCGGCGCGCGTGGTGCTCGATCCGCGGGCCGATATGCGCGTCGCGGGCGAAGTGCTCGTCGCGCGGATGACCGACCCGGGCTGGGTGTTCTTGATGATCTCGGCGGCGGCGATTGTCGTTGAAAAGGGGAGCCTTCTCTCGCACACGGCGATCATCGGGCGTGAACTCGGTGTCCCGACGGTCGTCGGGCTCGAGGACGCAACGTCGCGGATTCCAGACGGGGCGCGGGTGCGCGTTGATGGGCGTGCGGGCACGGTTGAGCTTTTGGACGTGGAGGGTTGAGGATGAAGGTTACGGCATTCGACAGCGGCGACGCGAGGGCTGAAAAGGTTGTTGATTTCAAGGCGCGCCTCGCGGCGAACGACGCACGGCTTATCCCGCCAACGCGTCGCTCGGAACTCGATTACTACGCGCCCGACCATCCGTATCTGAGACACGCGCGCGTGAAACATTTCTGCGTCGAGTCGGGCGGTGGTGACGTCGTCGGCGCCACGACAGCCATCGTCGACGAGCATTTGCCGAGCGACGTCGGCCTTGTTGGCCTTTTCCAGTCGACAAACGATCCGGCGGTCGCGAACCTAGTCCTCGGCGCCGCGCGGGATTACTTGGCCGCCGCTGGGAAGCGCGTCGTCAAGGGGCCCGTCGACTACAACATTTGGTATCGATACCGCTTCAAAACGGGGGGCTTCGATCGCGCGACCGTTTGGGGCGAGCCCGACAACCCCGACTATTACGCAAAGCTCTGGACCGAGTTCGGGTTCACCGAAGAGTGGACGTGGCGTTCGTACGATTTGACGCGCGCGCACGTCGAGCTGCTCCTCGCGAACGCGACGGCGCACACGAAAGACCTCGCCTCGGCGTTTCGCCTTGAGCGCTGGACGGAACCCGACGAAGCGAAGTTTCGCGACTTCCATCGGCTCGTCGCCGGTTCTTACCAAGGGAACCCGCTCGCGACGGCGATCGATTTCGATGAGTTTTCGCGCATTTACGGTTTCTTCCTCTATTTCTTGCACGTGTTCCAGATGCACTTCGTCGTGCTACCCGACGGAACGCGGATTGGCGTTGCGTTCGGAATGCCTGACGTCGCGCCCGCATTTCGCGGGGCAAAGGGCGGTGACGTCACGCCCGATGCCGTCACCCGAGCTGGCGCCGCGAGCGACACTTTTCTTTTTCACACCATCGCGATTGGCGCGGAGCATCGCGGAAACCAAGCGATCAACATCGCGTTTCGCGACTACCTGTCGGCGGTCGGGGTGACGCTGCCTCATTACATCGGCTTTTTGGTGCGCGAGCCGAAGCCTATTTACATTCGACTCACGCCGCCGTCGCGACACTATGCACTTTTCACGATGAACGTTTGACGGCCGGCGACGCGATGGAAACCGACGGAAAGATTCTATGGAGGCTCGACGAGATCGATGAGCGCGTGAAAGCAGCCGTTGGCGGCAAGGCGTTGTCGCTCGGCCTCATGACGCGCGCGGGGTTGCCGGTGCCGGATGGGTTTTGCGTCGGCGTTGCCGCATACAACGAGGCGGTTGCGCGGCCTGATGTTACGGCGAAGCTCGCGACGGGTGGCGATGCGCTTCGAGGGGTCGCGTTGCCGGCGGCGGTCGATGCGGCGGTTTGTGGCGCGTTGGCGAAGTTTTCGTCGGAGACGCTTTTCGCGGTGCGCTCGTCGGGAACCTTAGAGGATCTTGCCGATGCGTCGTTCGCGGGGCAGTACGAGTCGTACCTCGGTGTTCGCGCGGAGGATGTCCCGGCCGCGATCGTGAAGTGCTGGGCGTCGGCGTCGAGCGAACGCGTTCGGGCGTACCTTGCGTCGCAACCAGGCACCGCAGGGAAACGCCCCGAGATGGCGGTCGTCGTGCAGCGGCTCGTCGCGGCGCGCGCGGCGGGCGTGGCGTTCACCGTGCATCCGCAGACCGGGGACGAAAATCGGATTCTCGTCGAAGCGTGCGCGGGGCTTGGCGATGCGCTCGTGTCGGGGCAAGTGAATCCCGATCGATTTGTGCTCGATCGCGAGACGGGGCGTGTTGTCGAGCGAACGGTCGCGGGAGGGAAAGCGGATGTGGTCGTCACCGACGCGGAGTTGGCGAGGCTTTCGGTGATCGCGCGGCGCGTGCAGGCGTATTTTGGTTCGCCGCAAGACATCGAATGGGCCGTCGATGACGCGGGGATTCACCTCGTTCAGTCGCGTGCCATCACGCGGATTTCGTTCGCGCCCGACTTTGGTGAATGGACGACCGCCGACTTTCGCGAGGGCGGGGTTTCGGCGCGCGTCGTGACGCCGTTCTTGTGGTCGCTGTACGAGCGCGTTTTTCAGGGGACGTTGCCGGCGTACATGGACGGGCTGCGGCTTGTACCGCCGGACCTTAAGGGCAAGGAGGCGGCGTGGTCGGGCGTCTTTTTTGGGCGCCCGTATTGGAACGTTGGGTACGCAAAACGTTGCCTCGCGCGCGCGCCCGATTTTAACGAGCGCTCGTTCGACGAAGACATGGCGATCGAAGTCGCGTACGAGGGCGACGGCGTCACAACGCCGGTCACGCTTTGGGGCGTCGTGAAGGCGATCCCAACGATCATCGCGTTCGAGCGCGGATTTAAGACGCAGCTTGCGCGCGACGTTGCTTACGCCGGGACGTTCGCGGAGCGGATTGCGGCGCGATTCGCGTTTGGCGACCTTGCGAAAAAGAGCGACGCCGAACTTTTCGCGGCGTATCGCGACCTCATTCTCGACGTGCATTGGGAGACTGAGGGGAACTACTTCATGACGATCTACAACACGTCGAACGCGAAGCTCGAATTCAAGAAGTCGCATCGCGCGCTTGAGGCGAATGACGTTGACGCGTCGTACGTCGATTTGATCGGAGGGCTCGATGCGCTGGCACCGCTCGCGCCGCTCGAGGAGATGTGGGAGATCGCGGATGGGGTTGTTGCGGCCGACGCGGCGTTGGCGGCGGAAGTCGCGGCGATGACGGGCGAGGCGCTCGCGCGGGAGGTTGAGGAAGAGAAGAGAAACCACAGAACCACTGAGTTAGAGAGGTCGGAGGAGAAGAAAAAAGCGGTTAAGAAAGAAGAAGGGGTAACCGGTTCGGACGCGGGAGCCGGTGCGGGAGCGCGGGCCGCGCTCTACCGCGCGATCGACGCGTATCGCGAAAAATTTTGGTATCACAGCCGCGCCGAGCTCGACATCACGGCGCCGCGGTGGTGCGAGGATTTGGCGTTTGTGTGCGAGATGCTTGTGACCTGCTTGCGGCACCACGATCGCGCAAAGAGTCCGAAGGCGCTGCACGCGAAGCGCGTTCTGGCGTTTGAGCGAGCGAACGAAGCGGCCGGGAAGTGGTTCTCGGCGCGACCGTGGCGGTTTCTCGCTGGGCGGACGTTTCGAAAGCGGCTCGCGCGCATGCGCACGTATGCGAAGTGGCGCGAGGAGATGCGCGATTACTCGACGCGCGTGTACGGTTATTTGCGGCTTTGGTCGCTCGAAGTGGCGCGGCGATTGGTTCGCGCGTGTAAACTCGCGGCGGTCGATGACGTTTGGCATCTGCGGTGTGAAGAGGTGCTTGCGCTCGTCGAGGGAAAACTCGCGCTGACCGAGGCCGCTCAAAAGATCGCGAAGAGCAAGGAGTACCAGGCGTCGTACGGCGCATTCGAGCCGCCGAACGAAATCGGAAATCGGTACGCCCTGAAGGAGCGCGCGGCGGTCGAGGTGGCGGCGAGCGGGGCGGTGCTCACCGGGATTGGCGGCAGCGCGGGCATTTACACGGGCCGGGCGCGCGTGATTCGGCACGTCGAGGCGGCGACGGAGCTTGCGCGCGGCGATATACTCGTCACGCGGTTCACCGACCCAGGGTGGACGCCCCTTCTCAATCAGGCGTCGGCGGTCGTGACCGAGGTCGGCGGCCTTTTGTCGCACGCGGCCGTCATCGCGCGCGAGTACGGCATCCCCGCGGTGCTCGCGATTGCGGGCGCGATGGAGCGAATCCCAGACGGGGCGCGGGTCACGGTCGATGGAACGCGCGGAACGGTGACGCTGCACGGGTAAGCGTCTCCTGGGCGCGCCGCTTCGATTGTGGACAAGTTCACTTGACAACTGAAACACGTCCTTTAGTGTTTGTGTCATTGGGAGCCGGCTTTGCGCCATGATCCCAAAGGCAGGCTAAAGAAAAAAGGAGGCCCCCTGTGAACCGATCGGTCCGACGAAACGCATTTCGTTTGTGGACGCTTTCAGCCTTTGGGGCCGTCTGCTTTTTTTCGTTTCCTGATGGGGTAGAAGGCGCGGCTGAAAGAGACGCACGACGCAACGCTCCGATCCCGAGGGCCGCTCCTCGTCAAGCCGATAGGTCGATTCCAACGGATCCGCCGCGTGGACCCGAGCCGATTCGTTCTTCATCTGGGCTTCGCCTCGTGCGCGAAATCAGCGCAGCACCCCAAGCGTCTTCCGCCGACGCTCCCCCGAGAAAATCTGCACAGTTGGGTTGGGCGCGGGCGAGCTGGATCAACGACTCTAATTACTCTCAGCTTCTTTCTGAGGTCCTGCAAAATCCGCCGACCACCTTTTGCGCGGAGAGCGAAAGAGGGCGCCTTCCCGCGTGTTACCCGAGCTACCGGGAGCTGGTCGCTGAGGTATTCGCTGTGCCCAGAGCGCAGAGTGCGAACTCTCGGGGTGGCAACCCGGTCGTATTTTGTGTTCCGAAAGCGGGTACGCCGGCTCCTGGAACGTCCAAGCCGACGTGGCCCGCGGGTGGCGGAGCCGTCACCTGTTATTCCAACTGGCAGAAGGCCGTCGGCCCGACTGACGAAACAACGGCCCCCTGGGCGTGTGTCGGCGGCCTCCGCGGTTTTCGCCTCCCGCCCTCAGGCTATGCCGGGACCGACCGGGGCTTTCAGTGTCGAAAGCGCGTATTCCGAGTCGTTAAGCCGGCGCCCAAGGCCTCAGCAGGGCCCGACACGCGGCTTGACCAGCTCGCGTGCGAGGTTCAGCGGAATCAAGTTTGGCCGAGCCTTTTCCCGGCTGCGGCCGTCGCCAGGTCAGGCGGCTCGGGATTCTCCTCGCTCCCCACGTGGCCGTTGACACGTGAAGAGCTGCTCTACTTCTTTGGTGATCGGGCAACCTTTTGCCGGCCGGCACAGCCCCCGATTCACAGCTCGCAAAACAATTCGTTTTCGGGCAAGGATTTCATTTGCGGGATTTCGCGAGGCAACATCGAAAACGGTCCCGTCGAAGAAGGTGTCCAAGTTTGCGCGATCGTCCCAATCTGGCCGAGAACCACGAAGTGGAAAGACGGCAGTTCGTCGGTCACCGTTCGTGAAGGGGGTGATATCCCCCAAGCGCTTCCGGTTCCAACGCAGGGCGCACTTAACTGCTGGCGAAAAAACCGGCCGTCGTGTGCGGAGCTCGCGCGCCAGTTTCAGAACGAGGACCTTTGGAAGAATCCGATATTCGATGAATTCGACATGGTGGGGCACCTCCGACGCACGCGAGATCCAGCGATCATTTCCTGGATGGATCAGAAGCGCTTGAACGAGCTACCGAACGTCGATCAGTCGTTCGTTTTCGACGATTCGGAGGGACGGGACGACGACCTTGGGCTTCGGGAGTTTTGTCGTATCCAGCCCGGGGCGTCCGAGGAGATCGTGTGCGGATACTCGCGGGAAACGATGGAGCAGTGGTTTGCCGCGCGCGAGTTTGAACCGGCCGATGATTTTTGGTGCCAGAACGGGGTCTGCGTGCGCGGTGCCTTCAAGCGCGGTTACTTCTGCGCTGTGCACCAGCAGAGCGTGGCGAACAAGGTTCAGCAGTTTTGGCTGTGCGGGTTTGATAGGGCGAGCGATGCGGGGCGCAAACGCGTCAACGCGACGTCGATTTGTGAAGGCGGAGAGTTTCTTCGCAAGTACCATGGGCCAGGCGGGGAGCGGTCAACACTCCGCTGCGGGCAGCGGCGCTTTCGATGGGCTGAGTCGGCGAATTCCGCGAGAGTGCTTGCGGACTTTAGCGCCCGTGCTGAGGTCGACGCGTGGATTCGCGTGCGGCGGGACTCGATTCGGCGGAATAACGACTACGGGCTTGGTCGCCTCGAAGGAACGTTTTGGAAGTTTATGCGAGGCGCGATCCACCGCTCAGCCGATCTGCCGTCTGCCGTGCGATTGGCGACGGGCGCTCCCCGAATCGCCGAACGAAAAAAGGCGGTCGAGGAAAAAATGGGCTTGGTGCTCTCGACGTTTGCCAATGCGGCCAAGGAAAAGAGCGCGTTTTTGGGGCATCGAACGTCGATGCGGCGGTTTCTGCTTGGGCTCGGGCTTGGCGCCGAAACAGGCGGCCCGGTGCTGAAAAAGTTTTTGCAAGGTATCGGCGTCGCGTTCGACTTACTCAGTCGCCTCACGTTGCGCGCCTACCTTTCGGGGATCGTCGGCGGCACCATCGTCCCGGAAGACCTGAGGACGCGGCTCGACGCGCTTCATCGAGCGGGACTCAAATCGAAACTCGATCCCGTGATCGCCGTCGTCAAGGAGCTGCTTGCAGAGGAACATCCAGCGGACGAAGCCTGGTTCCAGGAGTTTTTGGTTGCCGTGAACGAGGCGCGCGACAACGACGGTAACATCTTGACGCCACCCGAGGTGATCATCGAGGCGTTCGGCGCGTTTGCGCATGTGCGTGCACTCGACTTTTTGCGCCATCGCGCGCTTCAGGCGTCGAAGAACTACGTGAACGCGCTCATTCGACAGGGGCCCCCCGCCGTTCTTTCGCGTTACGAAGTGCTTGACCTCGCGGCGGGAAATCCGCTCTTTTGTTCGACGGACCCGCTGCAACCAACGCAGAATCGGTTCGCCTGCGGGAAGAGCCCACTCGTTATGCCTGGGTTTCTCGAGAGAGCTGCCGACGCGGAGGGAATTGCCGCTGTCGATCTGGAGAGTTACCGGCACATGGCTCCGGCTGCGGCTTACAACTTCCGCGAACAACGACGCGCGCAGGCGAAATCGCGATACGCACCGAAATGGTGTTACGGCGCGGGTCCCGGAAAAACAGACGACACGCAAAAGGCGTCGGTGTCTTTGCGGCCGCGCACGGGTGGGGCGCTCGCGCTCGAGTCGCCGTGGTCCGTGACGATTCCGCCCCTGGATCCGCATGCCATCGTCTCGGATGCCGGGTGGTTTCGCTGTGGTTCGTACAAATTCTCGGACGAGGTGTGGGCCCGCGCACTTCCGGCCGACATCAAGCCCCCCGAACAGTTCGTCGCGCCAGCGGGCGACGCTTACAAAGAGGTGAGCGGATTTATCGGCGACTTGATGCAGTGGATTTTTAGTCGATTGGCCGACATCGACGGCGCCATCAAAGGCATTGTGAACGTGGACATTCCCTTCGTGAGCGATTACGCAAAGAACGCCTCGTCATCGATGCAGAAACGTTGGGCCGACGCATCGGCTGAGCTGCGCGCGATCCAAACCTCTGTAGACAGGGCGGAATCGGACCGCGTCATCAAGTTGGTGGCCTGGGAAAAATCCAAAGCGCAACGGGATCCGCAGTCGACCCAAGACGCGAAACGCGCGGAGTACGACAAAGTCGTTGGCGACAAGGCGGCTGCGCAGACGGCGCTACAAAACGGGCTGAAGACAAAGCGCGAGGAGCTGGGAAAGGTTCCCGTCGACGTCGTCACTCAACTTGAAGATCTTGTTGTGTCAAAGATCAATGAGAAGGTCGGGGAGCTGCTTTATCCACTCGTCAAGGAGGTCGTCGAACCGCCACTCGTGTGGTTCGGAAACACGATCATATTTCCGATCGAAAATGCCGTTGCGGCCGTCGTGGCCGCTGTCCCGTTTGGCGGCGGCGCGCTTGTGATGGGCGTGCACGGCGTCTTTTTTGCGCTGCGGGTTGTTATTGTCGAGGCCGTGGTGACCGCGATCATTATGGTTGTTCAGAAGTTTGTCGGGATGGGCGTTCGCGCGCTTTTGGGCGTTGTGCTCAAGGGCGTGCGCGACAATCTCCAAGCGCAAATCGCCGACGCTTGCCGGAAAACGCCCGATGTTTGGTCGGACATTTGTCCGAAAAAGGTGGCCGACCGCGCGCCACAAGACCGATGGCTGGACAAGGCTTACGCGTGCGGGGCCAAGCCGTTCATTGGTCCCAAGACCATCGAGCAGGCGGCGCTCGCCAAGGCCCGCCTCGAACAGCGTGCGGCCAACCTCACCGCCAAAGCGCCCGTATTGGCGCGGCGGTTCGCGGACCATTTCTTGGCGCGGTACGGGCATTCGTACGACTCGTGGATGGCCGCGAACGCATCACCGCGCCGCATGGGAACGATTCCGCAGAGCACCATTGCTGAATCGATCGCGCGGGATGTCCAAAAGCACGTGGCGTCGATCGAAGAGAACGTTCGTGCGTCTGCGGTCAGTTTTTTGAGCCCGTCGGTGTACGGACGCCGATAGGTTGCGCCATCGATTGTCGAGCAGGGTGCGTTCGTTGACCAAGGCGAGGCTCGGCCCTAAACTGACGATTGTGTTGGCGTTTCGATCGATCGAGATGATGCGGTGAAGCGGCGCGCGGTTGAAGACGCAGATTCCCGCGTGCGGGTGGGCCGGGGTGGCTTCCAAGGCGAGGAGGCGGTGCCGCAGGCTGAGCTCGCGCGGATTTACCAGGAGTATGCGCGCCCGGACCTCGTGAAGCTGCTCGCGGCGCTCAAGCTCGATAAGACGTTCGAACGTGGCCAAGGCGATTGCCTTTATTACCGCGACGACACAGGCGTTGAACACGAGGTGCTCGATTTCGTGGGTGGCTTTGGAACGACGTTTTTTGGGCACAATCACCCCGCGTTGGTTGCGCAGCTGCGCGAAACGATCGACGCGGGCCGTCCACAAAACGCGCAGGGAAGCATTCGGTCGGCGGCGGCGCGGCTCGCGCGGCGGTTGTCGGAAGTTGCCGAGCGTGAGACGGGGCGCGCGTTCGTCGTAAGTTTCGCGAATTCGGGGACCGAGGCGAACGAGATTGCGATTAAGCACGCGGCGCTTGAGCTTGCGGAGCGACTCGACGAGGTTCTCGAAGACGCGCACCGCGAGCACGTCCTTCTCGCGCGTCGGATTGCCGCACACCCGCGCGATCTCAAAGCGGACGCGGTCGAGCGCGTTGCGGGCGAGCTTGCGCAACCGCAGATTGAGCGGCTTGGCGACCTCATCGATTGGATCGACGCAGCGAATCGCGAGGCGGCGCGAACGGCGCCGGTCTTTGTGTGTGTCGAAGGCGCGTTTCACGGCAAGACGACGGGGGCGCTGAAGCTTACGTACAACAAAGAGTATCGAATGCCGAACGCGAACCTCGGGATTCGCTCGGTGTTCATCGATCCGCAGGATGCGTCGCAGGTCGACCGTGAGATCGGGCGCAACCGTCGAACGTTTCGCAAGGTTTCGCTCGGCGAGACGGGCCACTTGCGAATCGTTGAGCGCGACGTCTCGCTGGTCGCGGGTTTTTTCGTCGAGGCGATTCAGGGCGAGGGCGGTGTCGTCGTGTTGCCGACCGCCTTCCTCGAGGTCTTGCGGCGGCGCGCGACGGAGCTCGGGATTCCAGTCGTCGTGGACGAAGTCCAGTCCGGGATGGGGCGCACGGGGACGTTTTTCGCCGCGACAGGGTCGAATTTCGTGGGCGATTACTACACGATGTCGAAGGCGCTTGGCGGTGGACTTGGCAAAGTTGCGGCTTGCCTCATCGATCGCACGCGCTTTCGCGGGGCGTTCAGCCTCATGCACACATCGACGTTTGCCGAGGACGATTGGTCGTGCGAGGTGGCGCTCGCGGCCGTCGAGATGATCACCGCCGATGGCGGGCGGCTCATGCGCGTTGCGGCGGAAAAGGGCGCGGCGTTCAGGGCGAAACTTGAGGCGCTCGCAGCGCGGTTTCCGGATGTCGTGCGGGAAGTGCGTGGGCGCGGTTTGATGCTGGGACTCGAACTCCGAGAGATTCGGGCGGACCAGGGCGGGCTCATGTGGCACGCCGATCTCACGGGCAATTTCGGATACGCGGTGTGCGCCTACCTTTTGAACGCCGAGGGAATTCGCGTGCTGCCGACGCTGTCGGAGCCGCGGACGCTGCGCTTTGAGCCGTCGGTTTTCGTCGAGGAGCGTGACGTCGACCGCGTGATCGGCGCGCTGGAGCGCGTTTGCAAGATGATTCGCGCGGGGCACTCGGTCGGGCTCATCGCGTTTCAGGTTGGCCGCAACGAGTCAAGGAGCGAGTTCCCGAGCGTCGTCGAGTCGATGCGCGATCGGCTCGTCGAGGCGCCGCATCCGCGCGCGATGCGGGTTGGGTTTCTCGGGCACTTTGTTGATTCGGAGCATTTGTCGTGGTGGGACCCGGCGCTCGCTGAGCTGAACACGGCCGAACGCGCGGAACTTCTCGACAGGATCGAGCCGATCGCGGAGCCGGCGGTGCTTGAGCAGATCAACGTCACGTCGGACACGGGCGATATCGTCCACTTCAATTTTATCGGACTCCCCATTGGGCCGATGCAGATTGGGCGCGACATGATGGAGTCACAGGGGCGGCGATTTCGCGAGCTGATCGCGCAAGGGATTGAAGTCGCGAAGCTGGCTGGGTGTCGCGTGCTTGGGTTTGGTGGGTACACCTCGATCGCGACGCGGAACTGCACCGACATCGTTGACGACGCGATCGCCGTGACGACGGGGAATTCGCTGACGGTGGCGATGGGGCTCCAGGCGATGCGCGAGACGGCGGCGGAAACGGGCGTTGCGCTTCACACGGCGAATTTCGCGGCGGTGGGTGCGACGGGAAACATTTGCAGCACGTACGCGGTGATGCTCGCGCCGCAGCTCGCGTCGGTGACGCTCATCGGGCGCAACGTCGACGATCCGCGGCTTCTGCGCGTCGCGGCGCAGGTGACGGGCGCGGCGTACGAAGACCTCGTGCGGCCGCAGCGGCGAAAGCGCGAGCGCGGAGGGACGGGGCAGCGGAAGCGTGGGGGGCTCGTCGAGGCGATCGCGGCGAGTCGCGCGTTTAAGGCGATGGCGGGGCGGCCGCCGGGCGCGGAAACGGGGACGGCGCTGTTTGAAGCGCTCTGCGCGGAGATGGGGGATGCGTGTCCGGTGCGGATTGCGGGGCGAATCGACGCGCTGCGTGACGCGAACCTGATCGTTTGCGCGTCGAACAGTCTGACGACGCTGGTTGGGCCGGAGCACTTGGCGCGCGACCGCGCGGTTGTGGTGTGCGACATTTCGACGCCGGCCGATGTGTCGTCGGAAGCGGCGCGACTCGACAACGTGACGGTGATGCTGGGCGGCATCGTGAAAGTGCCGGGGCGCGCCGATTTTCATGTGCGCGGATTGCCGCTTCAGCACGGCGAAGCGTACGCGTGTATGTCGGAGACGATGCTCATTGGGCTTACGGGCATCACCGAGAATTTTTCGGTCGGGCATATTTCGCCGCATCAGGTTCGGAAAATCGCGCAGCTCGCGAACCTGCACGGGTTTGCGCTCAGTCAGGCGAAGTGGGATCGATCGTTTTGACGTGTGATTTTCTTCATTCATGAAAGTCCACCACATCAACTGCGCGACGCTCTGCCCGCGTGGCGGGCGATTTCTGTTCGACAACCTTGCGCCATCGGGGAGTTTTGTTAGCGACCTGCTGACGCCGACGCGGATGGTGTGCCACTGCTTGGTGGTCGAAACGAACGATGGGCTCGTGCTTGTCGATACGGGGTTTGGACTTCGCGACGTGCAGAATCCGTGGTGGCGCTTGGGGCCGGCCGTTGTCGCGCTTTTGAATCCGCGCTTCGACGAAGCGGAGACAGCGGTGCGTCAGGTCGAGCGGCTCGGGTTTTCGGCGCGTGATGTGAGGCACATCGTTCCGACGCACTTGGATCTCGATCACGCGGGCGGGCTTCCCGATTTCCCGTGGGCGACGGTGCACGTGTTCGAACCGGAGTACGAGGCGGCGATGCGGCCGTCGACGCTCAAGGAGCGCGGGCGGTATCGCTCGAATCAGTTCGCGCATCGGCCGCGTTGGAAGCGGTACGAGATGGCGGCGGGCGAGCGGTGGTTTGGATTCGAGTGCGTGCGTGGGCTGGATGGATTGAGTGGCGCCGATGGCGACGAACTGCTGTTGGTGCCGACGGTCGGGCATACGCGCGGGCATGTGGCGGTGGCGGTGCGGGGAAGAGAAGAAAATGCAACCACAGAGACACAGAGGAATGGAGATCTGAGGGAGAAGAAAAAAGGGGGTAAGAAAGAAGAAGCGGGAGCGGGTGCGGGGGCGGGGGCGGGGGCGGGAGCGGAACCCGAGTGGCTCCTCCATTGCGGCGATGCGTACTTCGCGCAAAGCGAGCTCGATCCGGCCGGGCGGCGATGCCCACCGCTTCTCGAAGTTTTTCAGCGCGTCGATCACCACGACGGACGTGCGTGGCGCGACAACCAAGAGCGGCTTCGCGCCCTCGCGCGCGAGCACGCGAGCGATGTCCGCCTTTTTTCGGCGCACGATGCAGCGGTGTTTGAGGGGATGCGCGGCGGATAGATCGCCCGACGATCTCCCGGGAACTCCCCATGATTTACTTATGGAATTCGTCTTCATGACGTAAAGAAGAGGTCCAAACACGTCATGAAGAGGTCTACGCAGGTTGTGAAAAGGTCAACTCGCGTTGTGGACGGCAGGGCGCGCGTTATGAACGCGTCTGCGGAAAAAACGAAGTACAACCCCCTGGAAGTACGTGACCACCAACGTGTCGAGAGACCCAGACCGGAAGGATCGCGCAAAGGCGCCAAGATCGCCAAGAAGATCGGGATCTTCCCTTTGCGCGCTTTGCGTCTTTGCGCGAGATTCTGATCTGCTTCCGGTCTTGCGAGGCGTTGAACTTACGAGGTTGTAGGTGGTTACTTAGGTGGTTACTTCTGGTCCGCTGGGGCGGCCGGAGCCGTCGGCGTTGGACCAGATGACGAAGGGCGCGAGGCGGTCGTCGTTGTCGTCGTCGTCGCCGCCTTCGTTGCTTTCGCGCGAGTACGGCGCGCCGCGTTCGCCGAGTAGTTGTCGACATACGGCGCGATCCTCGCGTCGTCGCGGTCGTTTCGGAACGCGTACCGCGCCGCCGCCCGGATTTCGCCTATCGCCCGGTCGGCGTACGTAAACGCCCGGTCGCGCCGCTCCTTCAGCGTCTCGCTCGACTCCTCGACTCTCCAAGCCGCGCTCCCCTCGCGAATCGCCCGAGCCTCGCTCTCGAGCCTATCGGCTTCCTTCCGCGCATCGAAGTTCGGAATCGCAATACGCGCCCCCTTCTCGCGATAAAGAACCGCGAGTTTCTCCATGTCGTCCAGCATGTCAACGACGCCGTCGCCCTTTTGAATGTCGTCCAACACCACCTGCACGTCGGGGTCGTTCCGGAAGCCGAACCTCGCCGTCGCAAAGCTCTCGTTTCGAGATCGAAAACCCGCCGCCTCTCGCTCGACCTGCTCTGGCGGCCGTCCGCGCGTGCGCCGCACCAGCCATTCGGCGTCGGTCGTTCGGAGCGCCCCGAGCCTCACGGGAAGCGTATCGACCGTCTCGGCCGCGATCCCCGTCGCCGTGAGCGCCTCGCGATCCCTTTTCGTCGCCTCGACGATCCGCTCGCCCTGATGGCAGTAAGCCTCGACGGGAATCGACGGCTTTCGCACCTCGTCCGCGGGAATCGCCATCATCGCCGACTCGACCGCCCTGACATCTTGCACACTCATTTTGTCACCGATCCTTTCGTCACAAGTGAAGCCCCCGCACTCGTCCCAACGATCGAGCGTCGATGGCAGCGCCTTTCGTACCCGTGGACGGTGCAGCGGTCAAGGCGGTGTGCGTCGCCCCATGGACCGCGGCGAGCTGCCGTTACTGGAGCGTCGCCTGTTCGATCGAACTGAGTTGATCAGGCGAGGAACCGTCATTGTATCCGCCAATAATGTAGAGCGTATTGTTAATGACGATCGGGGCGGCAGCAAAACGTGGAGTGAGCAAGTTGTGGGCCGCGTCATCTGCTTCTGAAACGAAATCCCCCAGAGTATTTGTCGCGTTGACCGTTGCCACCTCGCGACGATTGTACGTAGGCGTCGGGTTCAGTCGACTCGTGAATGCCGCGCCGCCCCCAAGAACATAAAGCGCACCCCCGGCAAACGCCGCGACACGTCCGAAGCCTCCCGTATTGATGCTGATCGCTGTGTTGTGCGTGAAAGCGCCGAGAGCTGTTCCAGCCGTGTCAATTGTTGCCTGGTCGACGTAGAGTTCTTGTGCAGTCCCGTTTGCTCCGCCCATGACGTTTACGGTGCCGCCAATGACGGCCACGGCCGGTAGGTAACGGTTGCGAGATAAGGTCCGGCCCGAGATGGTGAAGGTTCCGCTCGCAGGTAGCGCGCCGGTTGCATCAACGTCCGCGTATTCAATTGTTGTTGAACTCCCAGAGCTTACGTTTCCTCCCACAATGTAGAGTCGCCTTCCCGCAAAGAACGCCCGGTGCCCCTCTCGGCCGACCGCCAGCGCGATGCTGATGCCAGTGAATCCTCCGAGTGTTCCATCTGTACCGATCGTCGCGCGCTCAATCGTGGTGAGTTTGGTGCCGCCCGACCCAGTCGCGCCCCCAATCGCATAAACGTAGTTCCCAGCAATGGCGCAGGCGTGGCGATATCGGCCCGAGGATAAGTTGGCACCGGAGAACGAAGCAAAGTTCCCGAAGGTGCCGTTTGCGGCGACGATGGCGCGTTCAGTCACCTGGGTTCCGCTGGTTAGGCTTCCAGAGTAAGTGCGCCGGCCGATGACATAGATGCTGTCTCCGACAACGATTGCGCAATGGCTGTCACGGGGAGTCGCGAGCACCGCTCCTGACGTCGCACTGAGGGCACTTATCGATCCGGCGCTATTCGCCTCGAGTCGTTCGACGGCCCCTGTGTAACCGGACGTCAGGGCGCCGCCCACCACGTAAAGGTGATTCCCGGCGACGACGGCGGTGTGCCACTCTCGTGCCGAATCGAGGTTTTGCACGACGCTAAAGGTTCCAACATTGCCGTTTGTGGCTATCGTCGACTGCTCAATCGAATCGATCACGTCCGTGCTTTGGACGCGCCCACCAACAACGAGGAGCTTGTCCCCGACAATGGTCGCTGTGTGCATGGCCCGTCCGGTCACCAGCGTTGTGGTGATGGCGGTGAACGACCCGAGACTGCCGGTGCCGCCGATTGAAGCTCGTTCGATCGCGCGACTAACTGTGCCAGCCTTGTAGCCACCAAGAATGTAAACATAGTTGTCGGCCACGACAGCCGCGTGACTTCGGTTCGTTGCTGTCAATGCTGCTGTTGAAGCGGCGAAGTTCCCGATGGTGCCGTCCGCATTGATGGTAGCCGCTTCGACGTCGCTCCTATCTGTACCGCCCGTGGTTTGGCCACCGATCACGTAGATGTTAGTCCCGACGACCACGATGGAGTGCAGCCACCGAGCGATCGTGAGCTGGCTTTCGCCGGTCGGAACGGTGACGAACGTCGTAATCAGTCCGTTGGCGTCGATCGGCGCGCGTTCAATCGACCGAAGAGGGCTTGAACCGTCATACCCACCGAAGACGTAGATGTAGTCTCCGATGACCGCGCACGCGAAACCGTATCGCCGTGTGACCAAGGAAACTCCAGCGATAGTGCCAAACGAACCAAGCGATCCGTCGGCATTGACGCGCGCGCGTTCGACCGTCGTGAGCGAGGAAGCCGCGATGCCGCCCATGACGTAAACAAAAGTATTCGCGGGTCCCCGCGGCACGACGACGTTGCAGTGACCGCGGCGCGCGGGCGAGAGCCCTCTCATTTGCTGGGCGTACCCCGTCTGCTCGTAATGCGGGCGCGGTGGCTGGGCGCCGAGAGTAAAAGAAACGCGGCGGAACGGGAGCGCGTCGGTCGAGGCTCCAGCGGTGGTGACGTTGAGGTCGCCTGCGGTCGCTGCAGCGGGGACGAGGACCGTTGCGCGGTAGCGGATGGAGCCGGTCCCTTGCATGGTTGCGCTTGCGGTCGCACCGGGGAAGTTAACCGTCGCGCTCGACCCAAAGACACCCTCGAGGGTGATTGTGTCGCCGGTGTTTGCCATCGCGGGGGTGATCGCATTGAGCGTGATGACGGTGAGGGCCGCGGAGGGGCTGGAGTATGTGGCCCCGAGGTTGCCGGCGTTGTCTTCGGCGAGAACGCGGTAGGTGTAGGAGCCACCCGTGAGGCCGGTGCCCGATTGGGTGTAGCTCGGGGAGGTTGGGGTCGCGATCTCGGCGAAACCGGTGCCGTTGAAGTTTCGTTCGAGGTAGTATCGCCGTATCCCTGAGCCGCCCGTGTCTGTGGCGGCGGTCCAGGAGACGGTCGATGACCCCGTTGAATTAATCGCCGCGACCGAGAGAGTCGGGGTGCCGGGCTGGAGTGGCGCTGTCGTGTCGATGGTGACGGAGAGCGACGGTGAGTTGGTGCTTTCGTTGCCGGCGGCATCGACGATGCGGGCGACGAGGGTGTGGGTGCCGTCAGCGAGCGCCGAAGTGGTGATGGAGTAGGCGCCGGTCGTGGCGTTGGAAGTCACGGAGCCGAGGAGCGTCGTGCCCTCGTAGATGCGGACGAGGGTCGAGGCGGCGACGGTTCCGATCACGGTTGGGGTCGTGTCGTTCGTGATGTTGTCGGTTGGGCTCGTGCCGGTGTCGCTCGTCGCGTCGAGGTCGGGGGCAGTCGTCGGGGCGGCCACGTGGATGCACCCGCTTGCCGCACAGTAGTCACCCGTGGTGGCGTTGCCATCATCGCAATTCTCTGTCGCGGGTGTCGGCGCGGTGCAGACGTTGGCAGCGCACGAGGTTGCGAAGGTGCGGGTCAAGCCGGTGCACGAAGCGGGGGCGCAGGTGCCGCAGCTGAGCGTGCCGCCGCAGCCGTCGGAAATCGAGCCGCAGTTTTTCCCTTGCGCCGCGCAGGTCGTCGGCGTGCACGAGCAGACGTTCGAGACGCACGACTCACCCGTGCCGGAGCAGGTGCCGCAAGAGACGGTTTGACCGCAGTTGTTCGTGACGCTCCCGCAGTTCTTACCGGCGCAGGCGGTGGTGTTGGCGGGGGTGCACGAGCAGACGTTCGAGACGCACGACTGACCCGTGCCGGAGCAGGTGCCACAAGAGACGGTTTGGCCGCAGTTGTTCGTGACGCTCCCGCA
>JACPTQ010000027.1 GCA_016192705.1 Deltaproteobacteria bacterium
CCAAGAGTGGAGCGGCGGGCGGTTTCTCGGTTTTCTCGTCGATGCAATCGGTCGGGATGGCGGCTGTTGTTTCACGACTGGTGCTCAAGTTCTGGCCCTCCTTGTGGCGCGATACTAACGGGCGTGACTGACAGATCGGGTCAGCGAGGACGCGACCACCAATTCACGCAGCTTTGCGCGAGTCGCAGGCATAGATTGCGCAGACGCGGTTGTATTGCCAGCACTCGATATGGTGCGGCGTGCCGCAGCGCGCGCAACTGACGGGGCGCGCGTTGAGGTCGAAGTCGCGGCCGCAGATGAGGCAGCGCGCGTGGTTGGCGGCGAGGGCGAAAGAGCGAACGGTGAACTCCTCTTCTTGCGCGAGTTTCGCAGCGGCACGGCGAGCGCGGGTGCGACGAACGAGAAGAGCGGCGCCCATCGAGAGTGCCGCGAAGCCGCTGATGACGAGCGTTTGCGCGACGGGGCTTACGAGCAGATTCGCGCGAACAGGTTTTGCGGGTGTGGCAGCGGGAGCAGAAGCGGCAGCGGGTGCGGGTGCGTAAACAGAGTCGGGCGCGGCTGAGAGCGGCGAGATGGTCGCGAGCTGAGTTGGTGCTGGCACTGCTTTGACGAGCGGGCGGAGCTTGTCCGCAAGTTCTCTGGCCTTCGTGGCGTCTTTCTGCTGCAACGGATAGGCGCGTGCGATGGCGAACGCAGTTTCGGGCGCCGTCTTTTCGATCGCCCTCGCGAATCGAAGCGCCTTCGCCCAAACGATCGCGACGCGCTGCTTCCCCTCGACGCGCGACGCGGCCTCGACAAAGGATGCCCCTTCGCCGTTTTTCAAAAGGTTCAACGCGTCTTTCATGCGCGCCTTGTCCTGTCGCTCAGCGAGGCGCTTTCGAGCAGCCACACACCACGCGACCTTTGACCTGCCGACAACCTCCGCTTCCGTGCAGCGATTTTCGAAGGCGTCGAGCCGTTTCTTCGCGAAGTCGCTTTGCGCGATGGCGACAATGATCGCGCGAAGTCGCCCTCGCCGCTCCTTGGCGCGCGGCCAATCGTCTGGAATTGCGAGCAGCGTCGCAATTGCGCGTTCGCGATCCTTTGTCTTGAGCGTCGCAGTCCGCTGAAGCGCGCGATCGACAACGGCGCGCCGCCCACGCTTCGATTCAATTTCTGTAACATGCGGCGTTTCCTCGAGCCGCCCGACAGCCACGATCGCCGCCTTAACGTTGGCCTTCTCGCGCTTCCGCGCCTCGGCCGCTTGCTCCACAGCTGACTGCGACCCAGCACTCCAGCCGCCGCCCATCCCACGGGAATCGCACGCACCGACAACCGCCAGCGACACGAACAGCGCACGTTTCATGACGCTATTCCTCCGATTCGAACTCTAACGTGCGTTACTGACAAAGGTGGTCAGCGCGAAACCCATCGCCTCCATACCGCGTCTTACAACCAAAGCCCCGCGAGGATGATGCGCACCGAATTGTTGTACGGGTAAAGGAGTAGGCTTTGGCTCCCGCCTTGTAGAACGGGACCGTCGGGGAGGCCGGCCTCTGAATTCGTGGGCGTCGCTGCGAACTTCCCAAGTGACGCGCGGGGTGTCCATGCGCCGTCGCGAAGCTCGCTCTTATAGAACGTGACGTCGGGGCTTGTGGTGCGCCAAACGAGCCGCAAGACGTTGTCCGACTTGTAGAAGGCGCCGAGCGAATAGTTCATGACCGGGTAGAGGAGGTCATCCGCGTCGATCGGTTTTTCGGTCCAGCCGAGCGCCGATACCGACGAGACGAACGGGCGGAGTTTGCCGTTCGCCGAAAAGGCGAAGGTCGTGTCGCCCGCCTCCGAGAGAGCCGTTGCAACAATGTTGTTCGATGGTGAAACGAGCGTCGCGATGACTTCCGCGGCCGCCCAATCCGATTCGCCTTGCGATTTGCGGCAGAGGAACGTCAACGTGCGGTTGGTCGGGACCGACTCGTCGCTCAGGCTGTAACACGCGACGGCGTCGCCTCGACGATTCAGGCGCGAAACGAAGCCGCCGAGGTTGAGTTTGCCGTAGCTCCCGTTCGGCACCGACTCCGACATCTCCGCGATTCTGCCCTGCGCGAGAAGCGCGCCGCCTGGCGAATATTTGCGCACCTCGATCGACGACGTGACGACATACGGCGACGACGCCTGCGTGCCGAAGACCGTTTTGTTGAGTTGGTAAAAGGCGTTCGAGTTTCCGCTCGGAAGGACGTGAAGCGCGAGAAGTCTCAACCACACGGATTGTCCCGTCGTTGGCGTGAGCCGTTCGACGGTGGTTGCGGATTGTTTCCAGCCCGATGCGGCCGCGTACGTAAAGAGTTCGATCGTTTGGTCATTGTAGTTTGACGTGTTCGCGGAATGAGCGACGAACGCACCCTGGCCGGCGGCGTTGAATCCCGAGTAGATCGATTGCGGCGGAAAGAGCGTATCGAGGTACGGCGTAAAGTATCCAAAGCCGTTCGGCTTCGTGTAGCGCAGTTCCGAAATCTGAACGGAGTTCGGCAGCGTAATGATCACCGACACGTCCGATTCGCCGGTTGCGGCAACCGAAAAAAGCGAAGGTTGTGAGGTGAGCTTTTGCGGCGTCGACCAGGTGCCGTTCTCGTGGTGCGCGCCGAAAAGCCCGTTTTGAACGCTGTCCGTGCACTGCTGCGCGAGCCAGACGATCGTGAACGCGCCGTTCGGACTCGCGACGCCTTTCGGGCTGCGGTTCGTGCAGCCGTCTCTTTCAAGGTAAAAGAGAGAGCTCGACGAGTCGCTTGATCCGCCCGACGTGCCGCCACCACCACCACCGCCGGTGCTCGCGGTTCCGCCGTCTGATTGGTTTTGGATTCTCCCGCACGCGCCAAGTGAAACGATAGCAACGACCGCAGCCCAAACGATGACACAGATTCTTCGAAATGGTTGGAACATGGCGATTCCTCCTCATTCTCGAAGCTACTCCCGACAACTGACAGGGCCGGTCAGCGGTTTTCTGTTCCGTCGCATCGCGTGAGGCGCTGTCCTCATTTGTCAGTTGCAGCGTGCAGAGTGGTTCGTCGGAGGTGCCCCATGCGCACATCATTCCTTTCGCTGTTTGTTCTAGCGAGTTGTTCGGCGGATTCCCCAACGAATGAACTCGCCGCGTGCCGGGCGTCGGAGCTTGGATTTCGAATCGAGGCCGACCGCGTGAAACAGTCGCTCCGCCACGTCGAAGCGCGCGCGAACGCATTCCTAACGTTTGTTTCGATCGTCGACGCGATCGATCGCCAAGACGAAACCTCGCTCGACCGTCACGGCCGCCACGTCACGACGCTCGGCCTCGAGTCGTACGAAATCGCCGCCGTCTCCCGTGTCCTCGATTGGGCCACGGCCGTCGCCAAGGGCGAGACCGCTAAGAAGCCCGTTCGCCCTGACCGTAACGCCTGCCTGTCCTGGGTTTCCCGCGAAATCGCCGCGCTGTCTGAGTAGGACGCTTCTGATTGGACCGCCCCTTGACTCTTTCGATCTGAAATCGCTACATCAATCGACCCGGCGCGGCGCGTCGGGGAAAGTCAACTTGTCAAGGAGGGGACATGGCGCGAAAAAAAAGAAAGCGACCGCACGGCATGGGGTGCGCCTATGAGCGAAGCCCGGGGAATTGGTGGATCAAGTGGCCGGAGCGCGGCGAGACTCGGCACGCCCACGGATATCAAACACGCGAGGAGGCAGAGCGCGTGTTGTCGGTCATTGTTGCCAACGTCAAGGCAGAACGTGACGGTCTACCGGTCGATTATTCGAAGACACAGAGGCTCGGCGATCTCGCGCCGAAATGGCTCGACGGCCGTGCGATCACAAATCGAGCCATTAAGACGGATCGATCGCGTTGGCGAAAGCACCTCGCGCCCGCGTTTGGGAAGCTTCGCCCCGCCGAGATCGACGCCGCGCGCCTTCGCCGTTACGTCGAGCAGAAGCTTGCCAGCGGTCTCAACCCGTCAACCGTTGGCCACACGTTAAAGCTCCTATCGTCGTTCTTTTCGTACCTGTGTGAGGAGCACATTGCGCCGTCAAACCCGGTGTCGACACTTCCCAGGGCGACGCGCCGCCTCTTCCGCTCGAAGGCCGACCCAAAGCTCGTCCCCTTTCTCGAACGCGCCGATCAAATCGAACGCGTTTTCGCCGCGCTCCCAGAGCCGTTCAACGCTGCGTTCGCGATCGGTGCGCTCGCGGGGCTTCGCACCGGGGAAGTCCTTGGGCTGGAATGGCGAGATTTCGACTTTTCGGCGCGCCGAATCACTGTCTCAAAGCAGGCGCGCGACGGTCGCCTGGCGCCTCTCAAGGACGACGAAAGTCGCGTTGTCCCGATTCAGCGTGCGCTTGAACCGATCCTCGCTGCGTGGCGCCTCAAGACGGGCGGCAACGGACTCCTCTTCACTCCCGCCATACCGACGCGCGGCGGAACGCTCACGCGCAAACCGACGTTCGTTCGCCCGCACACGCTGAACGACCACCTTCGGCGCGCGCTCACGAAATGCAAGCTCCCACGCTTGACATGGTACCAAGCGACGCGGCATACCTTCGCGAGTCATTGGGTTCTGAACAACGGGTCTATGGAGAAACTGGCGACGGTCATGGGGCATTCAAGCACGACGATAACAGAACGGTACGCGCATATGCGGTCCGACCTTTTCCGTGACGCGGATTACGAAGTTATTTCGGTGAAGCTCGGCCGCGCCCCGGCGTCGGTCGCGTCAATCGCTGCCCCGTCCGAATCCGGTACAGATAGTTACGTTATGGTTACGCGAGCCGATTCCGGGTCGGTCGGTAGCAGTGTAAGTGACTGAATTTATTGTTGTGGGCGGCTAGCTCAGCTGGATAGAGCGTCGGCCTCCGGAGCCGAAGGTCGTGGGTTCGACTCCCGCGCCGCCTAATTTTCTCGGCCTTCTTAGAGGAGCAGCCAGTGGCTGCTCCGTGCCGAGAAAATCCCGAGCGCCGGTTTACCGAGCGCGAGGGTGGAGAAGCTGGTCACCCATGTCAGTCTCGGCCTTCTTAGAGGAGCAGCCAGTGGCTGCTCCGTGCCGAGAAAATGGGTGAGCCCACTTTAGGGATGCGAACCCCAGATGCCATAGCAAGCAAGAGTTATCGTGGCCGTCTTCGATAGCCATCCAGTCACCGCCGCCTTGCGACCAAGACAAGCCGCCTCTTAATGAAGGACCGCACGCGGTTCTCGCAAACCACGAACCCAATATCGTTGAGCACGCTCGAGGTCGCGCGATCCAGCTGTCTATCCACTTGCGAACGCGCGACCGCAGGATCTCTCGCGGTCGATACAAACTGCTCCAGCGACACGCGATCTTCGATCACATGCGAGAACCTCGTCTCAAACTCGGCCGCCTCCACGATTCGCGCCCACTCACTTGCCGGCAGTGCGCACCCATGGCTTGGGTCATGGAGTTTTTCCATCCCCTCTGTGAGCTCCGCGGCCGCGCCATTCTCGGGCGGAATCTGGTCGACGATGCCAAGCGTTCCGCCGCGGCGCAACAGGCGGCGACTCTCCGCGAGGAACGCCGTCACGTCGGCGAAGTGATGAGCCGCCCGCCGGCACGTGACAACATCGAACGAGGCGGACGCGAGTCCCGTCGACGCCGCATCGCTGCGGACCCAAGTGACGTTCGCGATGCCTCGGTCGCGCGCGAGGATCCGCGCTTCTCTTATCATCGCTGAAACGCTATCGACGCCGACGACTCGCGCCACGCACGGCGCCACCGCGAGCGCTGTGTGTCCAGTGCCCGTCGCGATGTCCACGACAATGTCCGTCTGGCAAAGAGGAAGACGCTCAAGCAGCGTCGTGAGATCCGCGCCCCGCGCGTGGGATTCGCTCGCCGTGTATTTCGCCGCGGTTCGGCCAAAGTGGTTGTTGATCTTTGCGCTCATCGTGCGCGCGATTGTAAAACGCCAACGTCGCTATGACCACGCGTCACACCATGCGAACCGATACGACGCGCGCGATGTCGCCCGTTAGGATCGCCTCAACGCGCGCTTGCCAGAGCGCTGCGAATCGCGATTTTTTTTGGCTCGTCGCAGAATTTCGAAGGATAGACATCAAGAGAGGCCGCGCCTCGGGATTGGGAGGAACGGCCGAGGGGTCGTAACAGACTTGGACGGCGCGCCCGTGGTCGATCCGACGGAATTGCGTCCATGGCGTGAGGCGTTCGTTGAACGTCAGGAGGTTCTGTCGACGCCATCGCCCCATGAGGCCGCCGAACCCTGTCTCCGGCGCGGCTCCCGTAATGAGCGCGATGACTTGGGCCATCGGCGCAGTGCCGCCGTCGTCGCGTGTGCCGCCGAGCGTTACCTCGATCGCGCCACGCATTGGAACTTCGCCGGGACCATACAGGGCGTGGATTGCGGCGGCCGTCATCAGGTACGCACCGGCAATTGTTGGACACGAGTGCCCGGCGAGCTTAACGGCGTCAGCGTACGTGTAGCGAAATGTTTCGCCGGGCGCGAGCGCACCGAGGACTTCAGCGAGTTCGTCACGGAGCTCGAGCGTGGGGGCGCGATCGACGAATGGCAGCGTCACTGGGCAGTCTCCTTTTTGACGTTCAGCGAAACGAGGGTTGGCGCTGCAACATTCGAATCGTGTGCGATCGGCGTCGCGCGCACCGCGGCATCGGTCTCGCGACCGGCCCTCGATCGAAGCGTCGCGACAAGCGAGACGCTTGCGAGAAACACACCGATCGCTGACGGGATGCCGGACAACGCCGAGATTGTAAGGAATCTGGGGTTACCAAAAAGGGCGACAAGCACCTGAGTTTCGCGGAGCGCGACGCCGACGGCGATCAGGGTCGCGCCGATCGCGAGAGCGCGGGGAAGGGCGAGGCGCACGCCGCCGAAGACAGGAACAACGCGCGCGGCGACGCCGAAAATCATGAGCGTTACGAAGCCGAGCCCGAACGCGTGTCGGGCTCCGTCGGCGAGCAATCGAGACGAAGGGGCGCCGATGAGGTCTGCAATGGCGGCAATGGCTGCGAGGACTGCAAACAGAATCGACGCGACGAAGGCAGCGCGGATGACACGAACGATGACGCGGTTCTCCTCGGCGAGACGGCGTGCAGCGCTAAACGGGCGCACGGCCGCGATGTAGACCAAAACTGAGAATGCGATGAGGAGGAGCCCCACGTTCGCGGCGATGCGCGACGTAGCGGTGGCTGGTGACGCGAGCCCAGCGACCGCAACAAACCCACCGGCGTTCGCGGTGAACAGGGTCATGTGGACAAGGCGAGTTCGTGTCGACGCGAGGTTTAAGAACACAGGGCCGATACGCAGGAACATCCCCTGAATCCACATGAGCGCACCGCCGAAGAGCGCGGCCGCGTAGATCGCCTCGTTCGCTTGATGGGGCGGGCTCGACGCAGTTTGAATGGTGTGCACGGATTGGCCCAGAAGAAGCGCGGCGGCGACGAGCCACCAAAAAGTTCCGGCCGCGAGGAATCGATGAATCGGATCGGGCGGTGCTGGTGATGCGCGCCATGTTGCGGCGAGAACATACGCGAACGCCGCGACAGCGGTGATGGTCAGGAGCGCGCCGAGAGCGCCGATGACACTGGCTGTCCAAGCGGCCGAAACCAGTCGACCGGCGGCCGTGAGCGCAATCCCGGCGAGCGCCAGCCAGAGTGACGCGCGGGCTCCACGTCGTGCGCGAAGCTCCGTGCCCAGAAAGCGCGGAAGGGCGTGATACGCAACGCCCATGATGAAGAGAAAGACGAAGCCCCATACCTGCGCGGCGCCGTGAACTTGGCTTAACGCTGGGTGGAACGACGTGGCTCCGGCGTGTAACGCGAGCAAGTTGTACGCGCCCATTCCCGCACCCATTGTTACCGTGACGACGAGTGCGGCGAGAAGAAACGGGCGATAAACCAGCCCGCCGATTTGACGCGCGTCGTCGCTCGCGGCCCGCGATTCATCGCGTGGCTGTTCGGCGGCCGGTGACGAGGCGCACGCATCAATAAGCGTCTTGATGATGTCGTCCACGTTTATTCTGCGAACCTCAGCGGCCTCGCGGAGCGAGAGACTCGCGCCACAGCAAAGGTCGATGCCGAGCTTTCGCAGAGGCGCTTTCAGTTCGGGGTGGGCGGCGACGACATCGGCGACGCTGGTTTCGGGAACGATGCGAAGCGGGTTTGTCATCGCGCATACTCGTCGAAACCGATCCGATGGAGGTGATTTGCGATCGACCGCTGCGCGCGCTCGTTATCGACGTGAGGATTCACGGAGACCTCCGGCGCCGCGCGCAGCCTCGCGAGGAGTGGTTCGACGTCGTTTTCGACAAGTGCTTCGCACGCCTCGTAGAGGCCGCCGGGGCCCTCTTCGCGCGCGTTGTGATGCGCGAGGATCGACCGAAGCGACGTCACGATTTCAGGTGTTGGCGTCGGCACGAGCAACGACGCAATGGTCGCGTGCTCGCGCCGGAGTTGCTTCGCCATGGAGAGCGGTTCGCCGCGTTGGGCGCGCTTCGCGAATGGAAGGAGGATCTTTTCCTCGAGTCCGATGTGACGGAGGAGCCCTTGGCGAAAGACAGCATACGCATCGCGGTCGATTGCGCGCGGGTCGGCCGTCGCGCGGTCAAAGTGTTCGGCGAGACGAGCGTGGTCGGCCGCGAAGAACCCGTAGAGAGTGCCATGCCGTGTTTCGTTCATGCTGAGCGACGAATGCACGGCGAGTGCCATAGGCGCCACAGGGCCGTGGGGCGGTGAACGCTGGGCGCTGCACTTTTTCCGTCGGATGATTCGCTTGCGGTCTGTTTCAATGTGTTTCATAATGAAACATATGGAAACGCGATCGCGCGCGCCAAGCTGCGAAACACCTTTCGAGAGCGATGCGCGGCTTTGCCGCGTCTGTCGGCTCGCACCCGATTCACCCGGCCTTCGTCGATGCTCGCGGATCGTTGCGGAAAGCGACGCGATGCGCGCCCTTATGCTGAAAGCGGCGCCGATCGCCGCGACCGACGCGACGGTCATCATTTTAGGTGAGAGCGGTTCGGGGAAAGAGGTTCTTGCGCGTACCCTCCACGCAAACAGCCCCCGCGCCGCGCTGCCGTTTCTCGCGGTCAATGTTGCAGCGCTGCCCGAAGCGCTCCTCGAATCGGAGCTGTTTGGTCATGTGCGTGGCGCGTTTACCGGAGCCGCGGCCAATAAGCGCGGTCTGTTTGAAGCGGCCTCGGGCGGAACGCTTCTCCTCGATGAAATCGCCGAGATGCCGCACGCGCTCCAGGCCAAGCTCCTTCGCGTTCTCCAAGACGGAGAGGTTCGGCGCGTCGGCTCAACAGAGACTTTCGCGGTTGACGTGCGGGTCTTTTGCGCGACGAATCAGGATCTCGGGCGATTGGTTCGCGAGCGCCGTTTTCGCGAAGATTTGTACTATCGCTTGAAAGTGTTCGCACTCACCGTGCCGCCTCTGCGCGAACGCCGGAACGACATCGGTCCGCTCGCGACGCTTTTCCTTGGTCAGGAGAAGCACTCAACAAAGCGTTTCACCCGCGCAGCTTCACGTGCGCTCGAAGCGCACTTTTGGCCCGGCAATGTCCGGGAACTCGCGAACGCCGTGAAACACGGCGCCGTTCTTTCACGCGGAAACGACGTTGAAGTTGCGCATCTTCCCGATGACGTTGTTTGCCCGCGGGCGCTGGCGGCCGACGGACCCTTTCGCGCTCTCGCAGACGTCGAACGGGAACACGTTGTACGCGTCTTGGACGCGTGTGGCGGGAATCAAGTTGACGCGGCACGTGTGCTCGGCCTTGGGCGAACGACGCTTTGGCGGAAGATGCGTGAGTATAATTTGGGAGGCGACCGTCATTAGGCGCACCGGCCGTTAGGGTGCCGGAAACCCGAGGACGGCGTGTGGGAATCCAGGATTTCGCGTTGGCCCCGTGCGTCCCGTAGATTACTTACCCGCGGTTGGGGCGGCGCATGCCTTCTTAATTCCAGCGGCGCACGCACGCTCAATGAGCTTTGCTCCCGCTTTCAAATCCTTTTTCACGCCGTCGCCCACTTCCATCATTCGCCCAAGTCTAAAGCAGGCATGGATTTCGTCGCCCTCGCACCCGCGCTTAAAGAATGCCGCCGATTCACGAACGCTCTTTTGAACCCCGTTACCCGACCAGAGTTTCACCCCAAAGTTATAACATCCCGGCGCATAGCCTCTTTCGCATGCCGCACGAAACATCATGGCCGCGCGCGCGGGATCTTTGGTACCGGCCCGTCCGTCTTCATGGCGAAGGCCGAGGTTAAAACAGGCGCCGGCGTCGCCCGCGTCACAAGCCTCTCGATAAAGCGACATGGCGCGCGGAACGTCGCGGGTTGCGGAATGGTCGCCGCGCTCGAGAACGGCCGCGAGGCGCAAACAGGCCGCGCGAATGTTGCCACGACAGGCCTTTTCGAGGAGCGGCACGACATTCGTGCGTTGACCCGCTGGGCAACGCGCTTCGTCGAGCGTTGCGAGCGCGAAACACGAAGTGGCCAGAGGTGCGTCGCAAGCGCGGGCGAAGAGGGCGCGGATTTCCGCGCATTGAGTGGCGGCCTCCTCGGGTGAAGGCGTCGACGCAAGCAACAAGCGTGCAGCGTGATCGCACGCGTCGAAGAGGCCCGCGGCACAGGCCTGCCGCGCGGCCGCGATGGCACGCGCAAGATCGCGAGGACCGGCGCCCGGGCCATCAAGCAAGCGCGCCTGTTCGCGGCAGGCGGCGGCGATCTTGCCGTCACACGCCTTCCCAAAGAGCGAGGCGGCGCGTCGGTTGTCGCGAGGAATGCCAACCCCCGCGGCCAGAAGCGTTGCGAGGTTGTGGCAACCGAGCGCGACGTCGGCGTCGCAGGCTTTTCGGTATCTGTCCGCGGCGCGTTTCAAATCACGGGGAACCCCGACGGCCTTTTCGTAGCATTGGCCAAGATTAACGCAGCTCGGTCCATCGCCGAGATCGCATCCACGCACGTAGGCGGCCGCCACGCGCGCCCTGTCGGCCTCTTTTGGATTCGTCGCCGCGAGCGACAGCCCAAGGTTAAAACAGGCGACGCCCGCGTGGAGTTCGCACGCCCGCTCCAAGAGGGCCATGGCACGCGCTGCGTCGCGTGACCCGCCTTCGCCCTTTTCAACGAGAGCCGCCAAATTGAAGCACGCGACCGGCTGCCGAAGGTCGCATGCCGCCTCGTACGCGCGGGCCGCAAGACGTTCATCCTTTGCGACACCGTCCCCGTGCGCGAGAGCAACGCCAAGATTCAAACACGCTCCGCCTTGACCGCCGTCGCAAGCCTGCTTGAAAAGCGCGGTGGCTCGCTTGGCGTCGCGCGGGACGCCATCTCCGTTCGCGGCAAGAACCCCAAGGTGGTAACAGGCGACCGCGATTTTCGCATCGCAAGCCGTCGTGAGAAGCTTTGCCGCCCGCACGACGTCTTCGGGTTTTCGGGGGCTGCGTCGGAGGAGCAACGCGCTAAGGCTCGCGCATCCCGACGGCTCGCCGCCTTCGCACGCTTGTCGGTACAACGACTCCGCGCGGGCGACATTCTTAGCAACGCCATCGCCGTCGTCGAGAAGGACGCCGAGGTTTCGGCACGCGGCGAGCACGCCGCTTTGGCAGGCTTGTTCGAAGAGCGATGCGGCGCGCTTCGTGTTCTTCGCGACGCCCGAGGCGAGCACGAGCATGACGGCGAGGCGGGCACAGGCGATGGGGTTCCCCCGCTTGCACGCTTTCTCAAAAAGCGCGGCGGCCCGCGGGCTGTCTTTCGCGACCGATGTCCCTTCTTCCAGGGCCGAGGCGACCGCGAGGCAAGCGTCGTTGTCTCCGCTGCTGCACGCGCGAATTCTTTCGGCGAACACCGTCGATGCCGGCTCCGATTTCTCAGCGGCGAACGAGCGGCTGCCGGCCAGTGGGACGACAGCGACGGCGAGAGACAAGACGGTGTGCACTCCGCGACTCACAACCTCATAATAGCGCGAACGACGTCGCGATTCGACCGAGGCGGCTTCACATTTCTGCGGAGAAGGCACCGATGTAGGTAACCGCATTGACACCCCGCTCCTCCTTTGCTTTTTCGGCGTTATGGTGAGCGAAACGCATCCAACGGCCAGCATCTTTTTGCTTGTCGCGGCGTCGCTGTTCTTAGTCGTTTATGCGCTCCCGCTTCTCATTGCGCCGCTCCGCTGGGCACGCGTCTTTTTGTGGAAAGTGCCCGCCGAAACAGATCTCACCGTTTATCTTGGGCGGTGCCTTGGGGCTGTCGCCGTCGCCATTTGTGCCATCTGTTTTCGCGCGGCGCCGGCGCCCGAACACCACGTCGCGTTGTTCGAAGTGATCCTCGTCGCGGGCGCGCTCCTCACGCTGGTGCACATTTGGGGCGCCCTACGGCGCGTGCAGCCGTGGACGGAACATGTGGAGATCGCGCTTTATGCGGCGCTGACGGGTGTCGATGCGTGGGTTCTTTCGACGCTGTCGTGAGGAGTTGACAGTCGACAGTTTACGGTCAACAGTTTCGCGCACAACTCGAATTCAGTGTTCGAGACACTCAACCCCAACGAGGTGCCGATGCTCACGAGCCTATTGGACGCGAAACAATCGAACATTCTCACGGCCAACGAAACGCTTCTCAATTGGGTCGAGGAGATGGCGAAGCTCACGAAACCCGATCGACTTGTTTGGTGCGACGGCTCCGACGAGGAACGGCGGCGCTTGACGCGCGACGCGGTCGACGCGGGCGTGCTGATTCCGCTGAACGAGAAGAAGCGGCCGGGGTGTTACCTGCACCGCTCGAATCCGAACGACGTTGCGCGCGTCGAGCACCTCACGTTCATTTGCACGCCGACCCGCGACGAAGCGGGGCCCACGAACAATTGGATGGCGCCCGGCGAGGCGTACGCGAAGCTGCGCGGTCTGCTCGATGGGGCGATGCAGGCGCGCACGATGTACGTCGTTCCGTACGTGATGGGGCCGGTCGGCTCGCCGTTTTCGAAAATCGGCATCGAGCTTACCGACAGCATTTATGTCGTCCTCAACATGCGAATCATGACGCGCATGGGGCGGGTCGCGCTCGACATGTTGGGCGATTCCGGCGATTTCAATCGGGGCGTGCATTCGACACTCGATGTGAATCCAGAGCGCCGCTTCATTTGCCATTTTCCGCAGGACAACGCGATCTGGTCGGTTGGGAGCGGTTACGGCGGAAACGTGCTGCTCGGCAAGAAGTGCCTCGCGCTTCGCATCGGCAGCCATCTCGGCCAGCGCGAGGGGTGGCTTGCGGAACATATGCTCATTCTCGGCGTTGAAAGCCCCGAAGGGCAGAAGACGTACGTTGCGGCGGCGTTTCCGAGCGCGTGCGGTAAGACGAATTTTGCGATGCTGATACCGCCCGAGCGATTCAAAGGGTGGCGCGTTTTCACCGTGGGCGACGACATTGCGTGGATGCGCGTGGGGGCGGATGGGCGGCTTTGGGCGACGAACCCAGAGGCGGGTTATTTCGGTGTTGCGCCCGGCACGAGTGAGAAATCGAACCCCAACGCGATGCGCGTCGTTGAGCGCGACACGATCTTCACGAACGTGGCGCTGACGCCGGACCGCGACGTTTGGTGGGAGGGGATGTCGGACGCGCCACCGCCGGGAACGCTTGATTGGCAAGGGCGGCCGTGGTCGCGGGCGTCGGGCGAGAAGGCGGCGCACCCGAACAGTCGGTTCACGGCGCCGATGACGAACAATCCGGTTTTGTCGCGGCACACCGAAGATCCCGAAGGGGTTCCGATTTCGGCGATCATTTTTGGTGGGCGCCGCGCGACGACGGTGCCGCTTGTCCTGCAGGCGTTTAACTGGGTTCACGGCGTCTTTTTGGGGGCGACGATGGGATCGGAAACGACGGCGGCGGCGACGGGCGCGGTTGGTGTGGTGCGGCGCGATCCGATGGCGATGCTGCCGTTTTGCGGGTACAACATGGGCGATTACTTCGCGCATTGGCTCGCGATGGGCGGCAAGATTCCGCGGGCGCCGAAAATCTTCATGGTGAATTGGTTTCGAAAGGGCGGCGATGGAAAGTTCGCGTGGCCGGGGTACGGCGAGAATATGCGGGTCTTGAAGTGGGTTGTCGATCGCGCGCTCGGACAGACGGGTGGAATGGAGACGGCGGTTGGTTGGGTTCCGCGAGAAGGCGATATTGACCTGTCGGGACTTGACGTAACGAGCGAGCAGTTTCGTGCGGCGACGCGGGTTGACCTCGACGAGTGGGGAATCGAGCTCGAATCGCAGAAGGAGTTTTTCGCGAAGATTGGGGCGACCGTGCCGCGGGCGCTCGAATTGCAGCGCGCGTTGCTTGTCGCGTCGATCGCGGCGGTGCGGGGAAAGTGAAGACGGAGCAGAGAAACCAAAGAGTCACCGGGACGGCGACGTCGGCGGAGCGGATCGTGGCGCGTTCCAACGGCGTTCTGCGCCCGGAGAACATCACCATCCTGCGGTAGAGCATTCTGTGGTAGAGGTTGGCCCATGGCCGTAGGACTCCGCGTCGGGAGCATCGTCTCCGAAGTCGGAACGGCGGACTTCCTGCACGCGTTCTTTTCCACGATCAGCCGGCACCTCGAACCGGAGGGGTGGGGATCGCGGTACCCGCGGCTCATGAAGGACCTCTACCACGGCAAGATCAAGGCCGGGCACGCTCGCGAGGCGCTGCGGGAGGTCGCCGAGATTCGCGAGCAGCTCAAGGCGTTCGCGCCGGATCAGGTCGTGTGGGACATCGACCATCCGGCGGCCAGGCCGCCGTGGGGAGACGACATCAGCGCGGAAATCACCGATCTGTCCAACTACTTCGTCACCAGCACCGGGCGGGACTTGATCGGGATGTTGGTGGAGTGCCTCGAGTTCCTCGAGCAGCAGGGGGGCGAGATGACGGTGGAGAAGTACTGATCCGGGCGTCTCGACAGCGTTCTCGCGCGCGGTATTTATGCATTGACGCTCCGAACTGAATCGTTTATCGCGGAGCGGAGTCGAGCGCACGCAATGTCGCGCTTTCGAGCGTTGCCGCGACCTTTCGAATCGCCGGTTGAGTAGCGGACCAAGCGGCGCCGCGACGCCATTCCGTCGACTCTTGTGCCAGCTGCACGCCTGTGAGCGTATCAACCGAGCGAACCGAGAGAACGTTGTTGGGGCCAAAGGCGACGACGGAGCCGAAGACGGCGACGCGCGCGGCGAGCTTGTGACCGATCGCGAGCGCCGTTTTGGGATCGAACTCCACGGATCGGCTGCGAAGGTTCTCTTGGAGGACAGCGTCGAGTTGGGCGCGCTCGACGATTCGGATGTGGCCCGCGCGTGCGAACGCGCTGGATAGCTCGGTTTCGACGGTCGACGCAATGCTGGTCGCGGCGTCGCGCGCTGAGATGACAACGAACGCGAGCGGATTTGCGGGAGCGGTCGAGGGATCTGGAATTTGACGCAACGGCGCGGAGACGCCAAGAGGAGAAGGTTCTGTTTTTTCGACTCCGCGACTTGGCGACTTGGCGTTGAAGTCCCCTGCGGGTGTTTTCTCACCCCGCGTCGCAACGAACGCGATCCCGGCAACGGCCGCCAGCGCCAGTAAAGCGAGCGCGGTCGTTCGGACGTGGCTTTTCGCTCGATGCGTCGGGCGGTTCGCCGCCGTTGGCTCGAACGTCGCAGCCTCTGGCGACGCAGATTCGCGTTGTTCGAGCCAATCGTCGAGCGCCGCCCCCACAGCACCGCAGTCCGCAAAACGGAGCTCGCGGTCTTTGGCCGTCATACGCCGAAGAATTGCAACAAGCTTTTTTCCAACGCGCGGTTCCAGCTCATCAAGGTGTGGCAGCGGCGTTTCGAGGTGGTGGCGAAAAACTTCTTCAGTCGAATCTCCCGCAAACGGCAGGCGTCCGTAGAGCAACGCGTAGAAGGTGATGCCGAGAGCGTACTCGTCTGTTCGCCCGTCGATCGGGAGTCCGCGAATCTGTTCAGGCGCAAGAAAGTTGGGCGTTCCGACGACGACGTTGGCGCGCGTGAGGTTGGCGTCGCCTTGCGCGAACTTGGCGATCCCGAAGTCGATGAGCTTGGGCGCGCCCGCGGCGTCGACGATGATGTTCGCGGGTTTAATGTCGCGATGAATGACGCCAAGGCTGTGCGCGTGGGCGAGCCCTCGCGCGATGTCGCGTATGATGCGCGCCGCGACCCGTGGTTCCATCGCACCACCATCGCGTATCGAATGATCGAGCGAGCGCCCATCGACCCACTCCATCACCATGTGGGGTGGCGGACCGTCGCTGACGTCAAAGACTTGAACGACGTTTGGATGCGAAACGCGCGCAACGGCGCGGGCCTCCGCAAGGAAGCGATCGGCGAGGCGGGCCTCGGGTTGGGCGATCGATGTGTCGAGAACCTTAATGGCGACCGGACGCTCGAGGCGCTTGTCGAACGCGCGGTAGACGGCACCCATGCCACCTTTGCCGGCGAGCGTGGCGTCAGCAAATCGCGAGGCGCCGAACGGGAGGGCGATGACGTGTTTGGTGTCCACGGGCATTGAGTATAGGAGAAGAGCAACGTGTGGGCCAAAGTTGAAAGTCGGGGAGGGATGAGAAGACGACACGAAGTGTGCGGGCGCGATTTCGTCGTCGCAGGATCGTGCTACGTTCGACACTGGCTAAGGAGGGCGAGCGCGATGGCGGCGTTTCAGGGTCCACCAAAACGAATTGGGCTTCCTGTCGCGATGGGGGCCCATGAGGAGACGGCGCGCAAAGAGCGAGATCCTGTTTGCGGAATGACGGTCGACCCAGCGCGTGCAGCGGGCCGACACGAACACCGCGGGCGCGTCTATTTTTTCTGCGCGGTGCGATGTATGGAGCGGTTTCGCGCGGAGCCTGGGAAATATTTGGGAGCGGGAGCGGAGGCGGGAGCGGGTGCGGAGTACACGTGCCCGATGCACCCCGACGTTGTGCAGATCGGCCCCGGGACGTGCCCGCTCTGCGGAATGGCGCTCGAGCCGATCGATGCGGCGACGCCTGACGACGGACTTTCCAACGAGCTCGCAGACATGCGGCGACGCTTTTGGATCTCTGCGGTTCTCACGCTGCCCGTCTTCGTGCTTGGCATGCTCGAGATGGCGTTGGGGCATCGATTGTATGCGCACGTAGGCGCGACGGGACTTGCTTACATTCAGTTCGCGTTCGCAACGCCGGTTGTTCTATGGGGCGGAAAGCCGTTCTTTGTGCGCGGCGCGCAATCGCTCGCGAACCGTCATCTCAACATGTTCACGCTCATCGCGCTTGGCACAGGCGTCGCTTACGTTTACAGCGTCGTCGCGACCGTGGCGCCGCAACTCTTCCCGGCGACGTTTCTCGGGCACGGTGGAGCGGTTGCGGTTTATTTCGAGGCGGCCGCGGTCATTGTAACGCTTGTCTTGCTTGGCCAGGTGCTCGAGCTTCGCGCGCGGCAGAAAACATCGGACGCGGTCAAGGGACTCTTGGCACTTGCGCCAAAAACAGCGCGGCTCATTCAACGCGACGGCTTCGAAGTCGATGTCCCGCTTGAGATCGTGGCGGTCGGTGATCGCGTTCGCGTGCGACCCGGCGAACGAATTCCCGTTGATGGGGTTGTGGAGGATGGGGCGAGCGCGGTCGACGAGTCGATGGTCACCGGTGAGCCGATACCGGTGGAAAAGGTCGAGGGCGCTCGCGTAACGGGCGGCACGTTGAACGGCGTTGGAACGCTCGTCGTGCGCGCTCTGCGGGTTGGGCGTGACACGCTTCTCGCGCAGATCGTTCGAATGGTCGCCGACGCGCAGCGGAGCCGGGCGCCGATTCAGCGCGTGGCCGATGTCGTCGCCGGCTATTTCGTGCCCGTTGTCGCACTCATTGCGGCGGCAACATTTGTCGTCTGGGTGTTGTTTGGCGGAGAACAGCGATTTGCACACGCGCTGGTGAGTGCGGTCGCCGTGCTCATTATTGCGTGCCCGTGCGCGCTTGGGCTCGCGACGCCGATGTCGATCATGGTGGGCGTCGGACGTGGTGCGACAGCTGGCGTTCTCATTCGGAATGCCGACGCGCTTGAAAGGTTTGAATGCGTCGATACGCTCGTCGTCGACAAGACGGGAACGTTGACCGAGGGGCGACCGCGCGTCGTCGTGGTGCGCGTCACGTCGGGATTCGAAGAGAGCGACGTCGTGCGGTGGGCCGCGAGCATCGAGGCGGCGAGCGAGCATCCGCTGGCGGCGGCTGTGATCGAGGCGGCAAATGAGCGTGCGCTCGCGATGGCGAAGGTTCAGGGATTTGCGGCAACAGCGGGGGAAGGTGTCGAGGGCACTGTTGACGGTCGCGTCGTCGCGGTTGGGAATGAGGCGTTCATGGGACGTCGCGGGATCGCGGCCCAATCGCTCGTGGAGGCCGCGCGGCGAGAGCGCGGGAATGGCGCGGTCGTGCTGTTTGTCGCCGTCGACGATCGGGTGGCCGGGCTCATCGCGTGCGCGGACCCCATTAAGGCAACAACGCGCGATGCGCTGGCGGCGATCACGGGGAGTGGAATCCGCGTCGTTATGTTGACGGGCGATCACGAGACGGCGGCGCGCGTCGTGGGTCGAGCGCTTGGCATCGACGACGTTGTCGCTGGGGTTTTGCCGGGGGCGAAGGCCGATGTCGTCAAGCGGCTTCGGGCGGAGGGCCGCGTGGTGGCGATGGCGGGCGACGGGGTCAACGATGCGCCGGCGCTCGCGAGCGCAGACGTTGGGATTGCGATGGGCACGGGCACCGACGTTGCAATCGAATCAGCCGCGGTGACCCTCGTGAAGGGCGACTTGCGAGGCATCGTGCGGGCGCGCGCGCTCTCGCGTGCGACGATGCGCAACATTCGGCAGAACCTTTTCTTTGCGTTCGGATACAATTTTTTGTGCGTACCGATCGCGGCGGGTGCTCTTTATCCCGTTTTCGGAATTGTGATGTCGCCCATGCTCGCGAGTCTCGCGATGACCTTCTCGTCGGTCTCGGTCATTTCAAATGCGCTGAGGCTCAGGAAAGCGCGGTTGGAGTAGCAGACGCGTTACTTTCGGCCGGTGACGCGAAGGCTTGCGACCTTGTTCTCAATGAACGGGAGCGCGCGGTCGACGAGAGATTGGTCGAGATCTGGGAAGTCGTTGACGACCATCGCGACCACTTGACGTGGTTCGTAAACGAGGCGGTCGACGACACGCACGTCGGTGAGGCCAGCCGCGCGGAGGCCGTCGAGGTACGCGGTTTCGGAGATGGCGCCACCAACGCACGCGGCATAGGAGCCGGCCATTTCACGAATCCAGGTGGGAATGTCGTCGCTTACAACGATGTCGGAGATGCTGAATCTTCCGCCCGGCTTGAGAACGCGCGCGATCTCGCTAAAGACGCGCGGTTTGTCGGGCGAGAGATTGATGACGCAGTTCGACACAACCCAATCGGCGCTGGTGGCGTCAACCGGCAGGTTTTCAATGAGTCCCTTTCGCACCTCGATGTTGGTGAGGCCGGTGGCCGCGATGTTTTGCTTCGCCGCGGCAATCATCGCATCGGTCATGTCGACGCCGATGATGCGACCGGTCGGGCCGACGCGGCGCGCCGCGAGGATAAGGTCAAGACCCGCGCCCGCCCCGAGATCGACGACGGTGTCGCCGGGTTGAAGCCCAGCCAACCCGACGGGGTTACCGCAACCAAACGAACTTTCAACGGCGCCGTTCGGGGCGTTGGCGACGTCGGTCTCTCCGTAGCCGGCGAGCGTCGCGGCGGCGCTTCGCGACGGCTTGCCACCGCAGCACCCGCCTTCTTTTTGAATCGCTCGGGTGTACGCCTCTTTCACAAGCTCATGGGTTGTTGAGTAATTTTCTGAAGTCATTTCTTCCTCCTTTTTTGTCGTTGTTTTTGTCGTGATGAAGTCTTCGTTTCCCCGCTGGACCTTTGATTCTTACCCAGTGGCGCGCAGCAGCGCTCGAGTGCGTCGGCGAGCGCTCGGAGCGTTGACACGATGGCGCCGACGTTGGCTTGCACGAGCACCTCTTTCCCCCGCTTTGCGCAGGTGACGAGACCCGCGCTGCGGAGGACGGCGACATGTCGCGATGCGACCGATGGGTCGGTGGGGCAGCACGCGCTCGCTTCGCCGATGTTGCAGGGTCGTCCGCAGCACGCAAGGTTTGCGAAAAGCCGAAGGCGATTGGGATCGCCCAGGGCTCTAAAGATCTCACGCGGGGCCAGGGTTAGAAACGCGCGCGGAGAACGTTTGCTCATATGCACAAGTATGCATATATGGATTCACGATGTCAAGGGGGTCGCGGAAGGAAACCCGCGCGGGCGCCGTCACTCGTTGCGACGCGGTGAACGGGGATGCCATAAGCCACTTCGATCGTCGCTTCCGTGAGTGCGCGGTCGGGTGTGTCAAAGGCCACGACGCGTCCACCCGCGAGGAGAAGTGCCCGATCGAAGCAGCTCGCGGCGAGTGCGAGGTCGTGGACAACGATGACGGCCGACCTGCGATCGCGACGGAGGCGCAAAAGGAGGTCCCACGCGTGCCGAAGGTCGAGGGCGTTCGCGGGCTCGTCGAGAACCAAGAGGCGCGCCGACTGGGCGATGACCATCGCGATCGCGGCGCGGCGTCGTTCGCCACCCGAGAGTGCACCGTATGGGCGAGCGGCCAAATCCGCGATGCCGACAAATTCGAGGGCGCGCTCGGCCAGAGTCGTGTCGTCGTCGGACGCGAGCGCGAGGCCGGCTTGCCATGACAAGCGACCGAGTAAGACAAGCTCAAGAACTGACGTTTCAAATGGCACCTGCAGGTCTTGCGGCAAATAGGCGACGAATCGCGCGCGCGCGCGTGCGTTGTATTTGACGACGTCGGAGCCCTCGATTTGCACAGCCCCTGCGTCCGGCGCGCGCAGGCCAGCGAGAAGTCGACAAAGGGTCGATTTCCCACTTCCATTGGGACCGACGATCGCAACGAGCTCGTGTTCGCGAACATCTAAGGAGACATCTGCGATCGCGTGCCGATCGCCGTATGAGAAGGACACCCTCTTTGCCATGAGGATGGGCTCAGCCATAGATGAGACCTTTTTGATCGCGATGGATGAGCCAGATGAGGAGCGGGCCGCCTACGAACGCGGTGACGACGCCAACCGGCGCGAGCGTGCCGAAGACAGGAAAGAGGAGGCGCGACGCGGTGTCCGAGAGGAGCATGAAGGCGGCGCCCGCAAGCGCACTCACCGGCAACAAGAGTCGCGCGTCGGAGCCGATGGTGCGGCGAACGAGGTGGGGCGTGATGATCCCGACGAAGCCGATCATTCCTGAGACGGCGACGGCACCAGCGACGATGAGCGACGCCGACCAAAAGAGGACGCGGCGCGTGCGAAGGACGTTGACGCCGAGCGCAGCGGCCGCATCTTCGCCGAGGTGGAGGGCGTTCATGGCGGCGCTTTGCGAGAAGAGGATCGCGAGGCCGACGACAAGGTACGCCGCAATGACGCCGAGGGTTGCGTAAGATTCGTCGCCGAGGCGCCCCATGAGCCAGTAAAGAAGTTCTTGCGCCTTGTCGCCCGCGACAACCATTTTGAGAAACATGATGGCGGCGGCGGCAAACGCGTTGAACACAACGCCCGAGAGAAGGAGCGTCGTGGTCGAAACGCGGCCAGCGGTGCGTGCCGCGGCGAAGAGGACGAATGACGTCGCGATGGCGCCCGCGTACGCGCCGAGCGGAACGACGAGAGGTGCGGTGAGCCCAACGGCGATGAGGGTCGTGCCACCGAGCGCGGCGCCACCTGAGACGCCGAGGATGTACGGATCGGCGAGCGGGTTGCGAAGGAGCGATTGAAAGGCGACGCCGGCGGCTGCGAGCGCGGCGCCAACCTCGACGGCAAGAAGCGCGCGCGGCAGCCGAAAGTCGATGAGAATGCGGCGCGCGTGGCCATCGTCGCGCGTGGGATCGACGAGTGCGCTGAGGTCGAGGGTCGTGAAACCGAAGAGGAGCGCGGCCACGAAAGCGGCGCAAACGATCCCAACGAATACGAGATTGACGCCGATGAATCGTCGCGTCGTGAGAATCCTCGATGTTGCGCGGTTCGACGGAGTGCTCGTCATTTCGTTTCGCCCCAAAGGGCGCGATGAAGCGCGACAAGCGTGATTCCCACGCGCGGGCTGATTCGCCGCATCGCGGTCGACGGTTCATGAACGATGCGTGCGCCGGGTGGAAGTTTGATGCGCGCCCAATAGGCTTCGGGCGGCTGCGACCCCTCGGTGCGATCGGCGACGTCGATGAGGCGGTCGGGACGAGCGGCGTCGACGGCTTCGGCGGTGAGTGTTGGAAAGAGTGGCGTCGCGACCGCGTTTTCGCCGCCCACGATCGTGAGGAGTTCGTCGAGGAATGTTCCGCGCCCCGCGACGACCGTCGGTTCGCGTCCGACGACAATAAGGGCTCGGAGTTTCGCGCGGCTCTTGCCGAGACTTTGGGTCCGCGCGATCGCCGCATCGATCGCCGCGACGGCCTTGGCGGTGTGCGCCGGTTCGCCAACCGCATCCCCGACCGCCGTCATCGCGTCGCGAAGCGTTGCGATCGACTCGATTCGAAGCGCGAGGACCGAAATCCCCCAAGCGGAAAGTTTCTCCACGACATCGCGATTCCCGCTGTTGGGCACGACCATCACGATGTCGGGCTTCTGCGCGACGATCGCTTCGAGGTTTGGATCGAGGAAGCCCCCAACATTTGTGCGGCGCCGCGCCTCCACGGGCTCGTCGCAGTACCGGGTTACGCCGACGACGCGCGGGCCGGCTCCAACGGCGAAAAGGATCTCGGTGATGTTCGGTGCGAGGGAAACGATGCGACGCGACGCGGGCGCGGTTCGAGGCGGCGTCCCCATCCATACGGCAACCGGGTTTGTTGTCGCTGGCGCCCTGGGCACGGACGAAGTCTCGCGGCATGTCGCCAAAAGAAATGCGAAAAGGCTCAACGCCCCGAGCGCGCTTTGCTTCAATGGACTTCGCCTGCGTGTTCGTAACCGATCGACTCGATTTGAAGCGTCGTGTGGGTGATTCGATGCGCGGTCGCGAGGAGTTCGCGCAGTCGGTCCAGAAGCTCGTTGTTCGATTTGACCCGATGGGCATCGACAACCACGTGCGCCGAGAGCGCGTACATCCCGCTCGTGATCGTCCAGATGTGAAGGTCGTGGACCTCGACGACGCCCGCAATTTCCTTGATCGCCTTGCGGACGCCGTCGGCATCGATGTCCGCGGGGCACGCTTCGAGTAAGACGTCGACGGAGTCGCGAAGCAGCCGGAACGCCGCGAAGACGATCGCGCACGCGATGAGCATTGAGATGATGGGATCTGCGATGAGGGCGCCCGTGAAATGGATGATGACGGCACCGACGATGACCCCGACCGAACCGAGCGTGTCGCTCACAACATGGAGGAAGGCGCCGCGCAGGTTGAGCGTGGCGTTCTTGTGCATCAGTATTTTTAGCGCGATGAGGTTGGCGACGAGGCCGACTGTTGCGAACGCAAGCATCTCGGCCGATCGCACGGGCGCTGGCGAATTCAACCGATTGACGGCTTCGTAAATGATGACAAGCGCGAGGACGGTCAAAATGACGCCATTCGCAAGCGCCGCGAGGATTTCAAGGCGGTGGTAACCGTAGGTTCGTCGCGGATCAGCGGGGCGCAGGGCGAACTGAAATGCGAGAAGCGAAAGCGCGAGCGCCGACACGTCGGTGAGCATATGCCCGGCGTCGGCTGTGAGCGCGAGTGAGCCGGTCAACCGACCACCAACGAACTCCGCAATCATAACGACGCTCTGGAGCGCGAGCGCCGCGACGAGCCCACGCTTTTCTCGCGTGCGGTCGGGCTGCTCTGGGCTTTCGCAGTCGTGTGACGCGACGGCTCGATGGTCGTGGTTCGTGCTCACGGCGAGCCCAATATAATTGAACCGGTCTAGAGGTCGAGAGGCGTCCGCACGGTGTTCGTCGACGTGTTGGTGACCGACCCGCGAACGACTGCGTTCTTGGTTTTTGTCGCGGAATCGCGCGCCTGAACCATGACGCCGTGGAGCTCGGCCTTGACCGTCCATTTTTCGGGGAACGGCGATTTATTTGAAAAGGCAAGGTTCCCGGTGACCGTGCCAGTCCCCGACCGACTTGCGTACGTGAACTTCGGAAGCGCAAGACCAAGCTCACGCACGTATCGCCCACTGACCCCGGACTTTGTGCCGCGAACCTCCGCTTTGAACCCGCGCACGCCCGCAAATGCCGACGCCATGCCGGTCGCGCCAACCACCTTTTTACTCGGGCTCGCGCGCCACTCGGTCGTGGCCTTCGATGTTGCGCCCGACAACAAAAACGTTACCGTCTTGAGCGCTCCTTTTTCGCCCGCGACAACAACATAATCGACTTCAACGTCGTACCGCGTCGGCCGCTTGGCCGGCCAGTCGGCGCCGTAACACTTGCAATCGCCGCCGTTAATCGCGTCTGGGCTCTCGCCCGGCTTAACGCCCACGTCGACCGTGAACGACACCGAAGCCGCGGCAACGCGCGCCTCCGAGACACTCGCGCGCGCGCCCGCGAAATGCCAACCCGAGTCCCAGTCTTTGCAATCTTTCTGCGGGCACCCCGTCGCGACGTTCATAAACCAGGTGCCGATCGCGCTCGCGAAGTTGCACTTTGCGCCTGAATTCGACAAATCGTCCGCGCGGCTTCGAAACCGAACGCCATTAAGCAGCACGACGGCAGACGACCCGCTTCCGAGCCCCGTCACGTTCACCGTCACCTTTTGCGACCCGCTCTGCCACGCCTCAATCTTGCCCGACGTTGCGATCGCCGCCGTCCGGCCCCGCACGACCTGAAGCGCGCCTGGCTCCAGAACCGTGTACGGCACCTCGAACTGCCCCTCGTCTTCTGGACACGCGCCGATCTTGAGCCCCATCTCATGCGTCGCCCCCTCAAAGCGTGACGCGACGAGTGAAAAACGGTGCGGGTGCTCTTTCCATTTATACGAAAACCCTTTCCACACGGGGACCTTGTCACCCTTAGCGGCCACCGACGATGACGCACCATCCGCAAGCGCCGCCCCGGAAAGCGCGTTTCCAAAAACTCCCGCGACCATGAACATTCGAGTCACTCTCATCACCGGCCTCCATCCCGCGCACCCGCGTCCGTCCCGGTCGAATAACCACCGACGTATTCGCATTTGCTGTTCACGCAAAACTGGTAATTCCCGCAATCGGCCGTCTCCTTGCACTCAACTGAACAGCCGGCGATCAGAATCGTTGCGACCACCGCCCACACGAGCGCCACAACAAGTGCGACCTTCCAACCGCGTCTCATCGATCCCAGAGTATCGGCATCGCTGGGCGCGTTCAAGTTTTGCCCTGATTCCCGGTTAACGGGCAAGGCCTGCGTGGTGCGGGCGGGGTCTGGGCTCGCTCCGGCTCGCAAAAGTCCTCGGGTCTGACATTAAATGTGAGTCTGCACGAGATCAATCAAAGATGATGAGAACGGCAATTCCACGCTTCATCGGCACCTCATCCCCTGCGGATGCGAGCCTCCGCTTGCCCAATCCCCGCCCGCGCAACCAGAAACCAGCCGTTTCCCTGGAACGGCGGTTAAGAGACTTGGGGGTCGATCGTTCGTCAGCCGACACCCAACGGGTGAACCCTTCGTACCGCCCTCAAGCCTGAAGAATACGTCCCCGGAAAGCGGTCCGCCCGAAAATGCGTGGGGTCGGCAGAGGCCACGCAAAGGCGCGCCTCCGCAGGGTCTGCAGCGCGATATCGGCTCGGAGCCGCGAGTTTTCGCGTGCCTCTAGACTGCGCATCAATCGCACGTCTCAAATCAGACCCGAGGACGTCGGCGCGCCGAAGCGGGCTCCTGTCGACCCTCAAGCTCACGAACGAACGGATCGCTTAACCGGGGATTGGGGAAGTTTTGGGGCCCGGTTCGATCCAGAGATCCTTATATAGATGTATGTCGAGAATATTTGGAGCCCAGCCGCGAACGTATGGACGCACGAGCGACTGCCGTCGGTAGGTGTAAATGGGCAGGACGGGTAATTCTCGAAGGATGACCTTCTCCGCTTCGCGGTAGAGGTCGTAGCGCTTCGTGAGATCACGCTCGCGCGCCGCCTTGTCGAGGAGGTCGTCGAACATTTTGTTTTTCCACTTTGCGTTGTTTTGGTCGGACGTCGACAAAAGAATCGACAAAAACGTAAACGGATCGTTGTAGTCGCCAATCCAACCCATTCGCCCAATCTGGTAAAAGCCGTTCTCGAGGTTCTTGTTAAAAACCTTCCACTCCTGATTCTCAATGTCGACATCGATCCCGAGATCGACTTTCCACATTTGGTGAATCGCCTCGGCGATTTTTCGGTGCCCTTCTTCGGTGTTGTAAAGGAGCGTAATCTTTGGCAAACCCTTTCCGCCCGGAAACCCAGCCTCCGCAAGGATTTGCTTCGCGCGTAGCACGTCATACGGATCACCCTCGGGCGGTTGATACCCTTGGCCCGTCCCTGGCGGCACGAGCGCCGTCGCCGGCTTTTGCCCGCCGCGCATGACGTTCTCGCAAATCGCCTTTTTGTTAATCGACATGTTGAGCGCGCGCCGCACGGCGATGTTCTTCACGGGGTCCGCGTGGACATTGATCCAATAGAAGTATGTGCCGAGGTAGGCCGCGTTGACGTAGTCTTTCTTTTTGCTGATCGGCAAAACAAAGTCCGGGGGGATCGCCGTGTTGGTTCCCGGGTAGTCGAGAAGCCCGCCCTTATATAGGTTAAGCATCGCGTGGGTATCGTCCGACGTTATCGAGACGACCTTTTCGAGCTTGACCGCGGCGCTATCCCAGTAGTGCGGGTTCTTCTCAAAGACGAAGCGGTCGTTCATCGCCCAATCCGTCAAGGTGTACGGCCCGTTCGTGACGATTTTTTTCGGGCGCCACCACGCACTTGAAACCCAGAGAAGGTACGGTTTTTTTTGGCGTGCGGCGTCGGCGCGTTCGGACGGCGTAGCCCATTTGACGACGACGTCCTCGCGAATTGGCGCCATCATCGGGAACTGCGTGAGCTCGAGGAAGAAAGGGATCGGCCGCTCCAACTGCGCTTCCAGCGTGAAATCATCGATTGCACGAACGCCAAGGGCCTCCCACGCGGGGCGATGCGACGTCGCGGGGATCCAGCCCTCGAGAGCTTTTGGAGCGGGAGTGGGTGCGGGAAGTTGACGCAAAGGCGCGGAGACGCCAAGA
>JACPTQ010000011.1 GCA_016192705.1 Deltaproteobacteria bacterium
GCGCGAAATCGCGCGCCTGCGCGCGGAGCTCAAAGAGATGATGGCGCGACTCGCTGAGCTTTCAGAGCGCGCGCCGGCCGAGCATCTCAACACCGATGCGGTCGACTCCAAAGACCTTCTGGGGGCGCTCGAACGGGCGAATGAGAAGATTGACAGCGGCGATTTTGAATCGGCGCTTCGCGAGCTCGACGACCTAAAAAAAGATCTCGACGATTTCTTGAAGCAGATTAAGGACGGTCGAGAGAAGCACGCGGAAGGCGCATTTGGCGAAGACGACCGCGAGCTGTCAAAGTTCATGGATGCTCTCCACGACCTCGAAACCGCGGAACGCGAAATCCTCGATGAGACGCGGGCCCTCGACCGTACCGCGCGGGAACGATCGGATGCGCAAAATCGTGCGCGAAACAAGGCGGCATCCGATCGAGCCAGGAAAAAGCTCGAAGAGGCCGAGAATCAACTTCGCAAGGTTGAGCCGCAAAATTTCTTTCGGAGCGATCGCGAGCAGCTCGAGCGCGCAAAGACGCGCCTCAAGGAAGCGGGCGAGCGACTCGATGAAAATGACATCAGCGATGCGGCTGAGATGGCCGAACACGGCGCCGACGCGATGCAGTCGTTGAAAGACGCGTTGGGGTTTCGACGGCTGTTGCGAGAGCAAAACGCGGGGGCGAACGAGCGGGTGTCGCGGGCGCTTGATTCAACGCGCGAGGCGATCGAGAGCTTGCGGAAATTGATGGAGGGCGATGGCGCGGGCGATGGCGCAACGGCGGACGAGAAGGCAAAACGGAAACGCCTTGCCGAACGGCAAAGCGGCGTTCGAAAGCGGATGAACGCGCTGCGGCGAGAGATGGGGCGCGAAGGCGCGAAGATGCCGTTCATGACGCCGAAGGTTGGAGACAAGCTCGGCGAAGCGGAGTCGAACATGGAGGGCGCGGAGCAAAAACTCAGCGAGGGGCGGCTCGGCGCAGCGGAGCGGAAGGAACGGGCGGCGGCTGAAAGCTTGCAGCAAGCGAAGGAAGCGGCGAAGGGGCGCGGACGCGACAACCGCGGTCAACGCGGCGAGAAGAATGATGGCGGGCGCGAAGGCGTGAATCGCGAGCGCGTTGAGATCCCGGATGCGAATCGGCATCAGGTGCCGAAGGAATTTCGTAAGGAGTTGCTCGACGCGATGCGCGAGGCGCTGCCGGAGCGCAGTAAGGAGACGGTGAAGAAGTATTTTGAGGAGATCGTGAAGTGAACAGGATGAGGAGAAACCACGGAGACACGGAAGCACGGAGCACCGCAGAAAATCTACTTGGGATCACTGTTCGACGTCGTGCCACTTGGTGTCGGACGGCGTTCCTGGCACTCTTGGTCTCACCGGCAGCGCACGCGTCGTTATCGACCGACGCGATGGTCGATGTTGGGCGCCGCCTCTTGCGCGAATGGCGCGTCGGCGAGGCGCGTGAGCTCGGCGAATCGCTCGTCGCGCAAAACCCAAAAGACGCGAGCGTCCTCGCCCTTGCCGGAGAGGCACGCTTTTACGCCGGTGATTACGCGGGCGCGCTCGAGCTTCTCGGTCGCATTTCCGAGGGTGACGTCGATCGCGAGGTGCGCGAATTGAAGGCACTCGCGCGGTCGACAGCCGACGTCGTCAAGGGATTCAAGGAAGTTTCAAATCCAGGGGGCCACTTCACCATCCGCGTTCAGGCCGGTAAGGACGAAGCCCTGTTGCCGTACGCGTTCGAGGCGCTCGAAATGACGTACCGCGAAGTCACGGCAGACCTCGGGCATACGCCGCGTGGGCGCATCCTCGTCGAGGTGTACGACGCTCCAGCCAAGCTTGCGCGCGTTTCGGCGCTCACGGTGCGCGACATCGAAACGTCGGGCACCATCGCGCTCTGCAAATGGAATCGCCTCATGATCACGTCGCCGCGCGCGCTCCTTCGCGGCTACGCTTGGCTCGACACGCTCGCGCACGAATTCGTTCACCTCGTCGTCACGCAAGCATCGGGAAACACAGTCCCCATCTGGCTTCACGAAGGAATTGCAAAGTTCGAGGAGAATCGTTGGCGCGAGCCCCGTGCACCGCGCGGATCGATTGCACTTGGCGCCGCTTCACGACATCTGCTTGCGAACGCCTTGAAAAAGAAGTCGCTCATCACCTTCGAACAGATGCACCCGTCGATGGCAAAGCTCCCAAGCCAGGAGGCGGCTGCGCTCGCATTCGCTGAAGTCCACGCGGCAGTGGCGTATATCGTCGAACGCGCCGGGCAAACGGGGCTCTCAAAGCTCCTCGCAGAGTTGAAAGGAGGAAAGCCCGTCGAGCGCGCGGTGGGCGACGCGTTGCAGTCATCGTTCGCGCGTTTCAAATCTGATTGGGTCGCGTGGCTTGGAAAGCTTGGCTTAAAACCCGACCCCGCGCTCGCACACGGACGCGGGTTTGAGCGCCTTCGGTTCAAGCGCGGGCGAAGCGGCGCCGATGACGCGAAAGATTCGCTCGACCTCGAGACCATCCCGCGATCGCAAAAAGAGGCGCGACGGTTTGCGCGACTCGCCAACATCCTTCACGCGCGCGGACGCACCAAGCCCGCGATTGTTGAGTACGAGAAAGCGCTCGAACGAGCGAAAGCGCCTCTCACCGCGATCGCCGCCCCTCTCGCGCAGGCGTACCTCGAGGTTGGAAATTGCGTCGGCGCCCTTCGCGTTTTGCGCCCCGTCGCCACGCGCCTCACGAATCCCAACCACCTCGCACGATTTGGCGACGCACTCGGCTGCCAAGGCAACGCAAGCCGCGCAATTGCGGCGTACGTCGGTTCGATTCGAATCAACCCGTTCGCGCCGGATGTGCACAAAAAGCTCCGCAAGCTTTACATCCAAACCGGCGACCTCCTTCGTGCGACCACCGAAGCGACCGTCCTCGCGGCGCTTGGCGTTCACGAGCCGCCCGAGCCTCCCACTTCCGCTTCAAGCTTGCCCACGCAGCCGGAACGACCGGTTTCGCCCAAAGCCGACGCGGGTTCGCGCGCGATGGGGTTTCTCTCAGTGGACACGACACCTGTCGCGCAGGTATACCTTGACGGCGTGAGGATTGGTGTGACGCCGATTCGAGAGTGGCCGGTTGTCGCCGGAGTCCACCAGTTGAGGCTGGTTGCGGTAAGCGCCGCGACTGAACGAACGCTTCGCGTGGCCGTCGCAAAAGACGCGCGCGTGTCCGTGTCGGAGAAACTCGAACGTTGACAAACGACCGAACAGCCTCGCTTCCGGCCGACGCGGCGAACGGCGAAAGTCAAGAGTCAACCGGCGCGGCTGTTGGGGATCTTGAGTGCGTGCGCGAGATTGCCGACGCGCGGGCCGCGATCCTCGCGGAGATTGGGAAACGAATCGTTGGTCAGCGCGACGTCATCGATCACCTTCTCGTTTCCCTTTTTGCGCGCGGGCACTGCCTGTTCGTTGGCGTCCCGGGCCTCGCGAAGACGCTCCTTATCTCAACGCTGGCCGAAGTGCTGCGCCTCGACTTCAAGCGCATTCAATTCACGCCGGACTTGATGCCGTCGGACATCACGGGGACCGACGTTCTCGAGGAGGACCACACAACAGGCCGCCGCGCGATTCGGTTTATTCGCGGGCCCATCTTCACGAATTTGCTGCTCGCCGACGAGGTGAACCGAACCCCACCGAAGACGCAGGCGGCGCTTCTTCAATCGATGCAAGAGCGAACGGTTACGGCCGGTGGGCAAACCCATCCGCTGACGCCGCCGTTCCTCGTTTTTGCGACGCAAAACCCGATCGAGCAGGAGGGGACGTACCCTCTCCCCGAGGCTGAGCTTGACCGCTTCATGCTGAGCGTCGACGTGCCGTACCCGAGCGCAGACGACGAGATGGAAATCGTTCGAACGACCACGATCGGCGTACAGCCCGAGCTTCGCAAGATTTTGTCGCCCGACCGAATCATCGCGCTGCAAGAGATCATCTTGCGTGTTCCTGTGGCGCCGCACGTGTTGTCATACGCGGTGCGGCTGGCCCGGGCGTCGCGCCCCGCGGAACCGACGGCGCCCGCCAAGATTCGCGACTTTGTTTCTTGGGGTGCGGGCCCGCGGGCGTCTCAGTATTTGGTTCTTGGCGCAAAGGCGCGCGCAATTCTCGAGGGCCGATTCGCCGCCTCGGTCGACGACGTGCGTGCGCTCGCGCCGGCCGTCCTTCGCCATCGTATCGTTCCGAACTTTCGCGCAGAAGCCGACGGTGTGACAACGGAAGCGTTGGTCGCCGAGCTTTTGTCGCGCGTTTCCATCGAGTCATGACGCCGCGGGCAAACGTCGATGTCATCATCATCGGCGGTGGCATCATCGGCGCGGCGACCGCGGACCAACTCGCGGCACGCGGGGTGCGCGTTGGGCTCGTCGACCGCGCGTCGAATCCTGGCGTCGCATCAACGGCAGCGGCGGGTATCCTCGCGGCGCAAATTGAACCGGAGCGCGACGAGGCGCTCAAGCGTCTTCTTGTTGTGGGGCGCGATCGCGTTCGGTCGGCTGTGCCCGAGCTCGAAGCCGACACCGGCGTCGATGTTGAACTGCAAGCCGACGGCGCACTTTATCTTATTCGGGATGAAGCCGAAGTCGAGCACCGGCGCCAGATCGCCACGACACAACGCGCGGAAGGGCTCCGCGTCGAGTGGCTCGCACCCGAGGAGATTCCAAAACTTGAGCCCGAGATTTCGGTCGAATCGTTCGGCGGCCTTTACTTCCCCGACGATCACCGCTTGAACCCAACGCGGCTTCGCGAGGCGCTCCTCAAACGGGCAACCGCGCGCGGGATGGTCACGCTCGACGACGTCGACTTATCGGCGCCCGGCGGTCCCACCGTCGTTGTCGCCGCGGGCGCCTGGTCGACCGAGGTCGCGAGAGGCCTCGGCCTGCCGCCGATACCCGTGGTGCCCGTTCGCGGCCAGATCGTGCAGTCGACGCCGTGGGATGGTCGCTTGCGGTCGACTGTTTTTGTTCGGTCGCTCGGATATCTGCTTCAGCGAAAAGGCGGCCGGCTCATCGTTGGCAGCAGCGTCGAGATGGTTGGATTCGACGCGACACCGACACCCGACGTTCGCGCCTCGCTCGAGAAGATGGCGCGGGGCGCGCTTCCCGGGATACGCGGAATCTCGTTCCCCGACACGTGGGCGGGCTTTCGCCCCATGACGCCCGACATGATGCCGATTCTCGATGCGGTCGACGGCAACGCGCACCGCGTCGTGGTCGCCACCGGCCATTTCCGAAGCGGCATCGTTTCGTCGCTGATCTCAGGCGAAATCGCCGCTGCACTCGCGCTCGGCGAGTCCCCCAGCGTCGACGTCACGCCGTTTCATTTGTCGCGCTTTGATGTGTAAGAGCGAGAGAACATGCAACGGTCGTGTTTAAGACTGCGACGTGGCGAATGCTCTCTCATGGCTGTGGGTGAGGCTCGCAAGACAGTTCTTGTTGCAGTCATCGTGGGTTTCGTTGTCGCGGCATGCCGCGGAGGTGAAGGCGGACCTGCAGCGGATTCGGACGCGGGAGGAGATGCGGGCGCCTTGACGCGTATCGCGTTCGCGCACGTTACGCCGCGCCTTGATGCGATGACTCTTGCGCGCATCGCCACAGATTGCGCGGTTTATTGCCAGGCACGCGGCGCGGACGGTGGATGCGATGCTGGGGCGACGATCGGCGCGGGGTTGAACGCAACCATCGCGCGCCCCGAAATTGTGTTGAGCTTGACGGAATCGGACGGCGGCGCCGTTGTCGACCGCGGGCTCGTCGTTTACGTACTCCACGAAGTCTCGGGGCTGGGCCAGCCTCCGGTTTGGAGCCCCGCGTGCCAGCAGCGCCAGCAGCGATTCGCGTTCGATCGGACTGGCGGTTCGCTCATTTTGGGCGGCGGCCAGGCGATGTTCGACGACGTCTTCGATTTTCTGCCCGAGCTGCCCGATGCCACGACGCGCGATTTTTGCTCGACGCGCGACACGCGACTTTCGGAAGCGGTCGATGGCGGCATTTTCGCGACAACGCAGGTGACCATCGGCGCGGTCAGCGACGCGGGGCTCTGCACCACCGATGGTGGGCAAGAGGACTGGATCATTTTCGCCGATTTCAAGCTGCAGGCGGGTTCAGACGGAGTTGCGGCCAATGTCAACGACGACCTACGCGATGTCGATGGACCGGGCAGCGACCCGGCCTACTGTGGCGCTCTCCAGCGAAGCCCTGATGACATTCCGACGGCGATCATCGCGGGCGACCAATATGCCGCGACCTCCTGTTCGAATCTTCTCGACACCGCAGGGGTTTTCCCACGCTTCTACGCGGTCGTTCGAAAAACGCCAGATGGGGGCGCGTCTCGAATCTATCGCGTGCCCATCTACGTCGATGGCGGCACGGAGGTTCCTGCTGTGTGGTTCCGTACGGGTGGCAAGCAGGGCGCGCTCGTCGATGCTCGAACGCCAGGCCGCGCGGAGGGCGTCTTCGTTTACGCCGCAACGTCGCCGGACGCCGCCGACGTGTCGCGCCTCGCGTGGTTCCGCTACGACTTCGACGCCGACGGCGGTGCGGGCGACTTCGTGCGCGATGCGGGCGTTGCCGTCGCGGGCTATATCCCGCGCCTGAGCGGGCTTTCACACGTGGTCGAGAAGTACGCGCTGGGGCTGGCGCCGGATGGCGCAGGAAACTTTGTCATCGCGTACCTCACCGAGGACGCGGCCGAATATTGCGACGTCGTTGCGACATCGCAGACGACTTGTTTTAAAGACGACACCGGACATCTCCGATTGCGCGTTGTCTCCACCGACTTCCGCGTCGCGCGCGCCGACGTCTCGATCTCGCGTGGTGATGCGGTGTCAGACGTCGATCCCGAGCGACTCAAGATGGCGCCCACCCATCCAGACCTGATCGTCAAGGACGGACGCGTTTTCATGGTGTACGCGTTCTCGCACTACCCGGCCCTGGGATGTGGCGCGGATGGCGGAATGCCGTGCCGTGGGAAAAGCGACATCGTGACGCAGACCTCCGTCGTCGACGTTTGGGGACTCCCGTAGCCAGCGCACGACGCGGCCGGCGCTGCGGTTGCGAACGCGGCTAAGGATGCGGTAGCGGTAAGGAGCAGATGATGGTCACCTCACATCGACTCGACCCCGACCTCGTTGCCCGAATCGCAAGCCTCAGCTTCCGGTCGCGGCACCTTATCGAGGGGTCCCTCACGGGCCTACACCGCAGCCCGCATCGCGGCTCGTCGGTCGAGTTTGCGGAGCACAAAGAGTACGCGCCCGGCGACAACCTTCGCCACCTTGATTGGCGCGTCTTCGCCAAGAGCGACAAATACTACGTCAAGCAGTTCGAAGAAGAGACGAATCTGCGCGCAACGCTCATCGTCGATGGCTCGGCGTCGATGGCGTACGCTTCGTCCACCGCACGCGCGGGCTCCAAATACGACTTCGCGGTTCAGCTTGTCTCGGGGTTCGCGTTCTTGCTGCTCCGCCAGCAGGACGCCGTCGGTCTCGTTGTGACGCGCGGGAACGACATCTCATCGGTTCCGCCGCGCACACGTTCGACGCATCTTCGCGCAATTCTCGATCTCCTCGGGCGGTCCACCCCGGCGGGAGCGACGGACCTTGCCAGCGTGATCCGTCACCGCCTCGAGTCGATGGGGCGTCGCGGCCTCGTCCTCCTGGCAAGCGACCTCCTCGACCAGGCGGATCCGCTTCCTGGCCTGCTCGCCCAGCTTCGCCGGCGCGGCCACGACGTCATCGTTTTCCACACCCTCGATCCCGCTGAACTGACATTCCCTTTCGATGCGCCTCTTTTAATGGAGTCGATGGAAGACGACCGCCGCATCCTCGTCGAACCCCTCGCCCTGCGCGCAGCCTACCAGCGTGAACTCGCCGCCTTTACGTCGAAGTGGCGAAAATGGGCGATTGAATCCGACATCGATTACGTCCTCGCCGACACAAGCCGCTCGCCCGGCGAGACGCTCGTCTCGTTTCTGTTGTCTCGCGACGCGGCGCGAGGCCCGTCGTGACATCTCGTCTGATGGCCATCGGAACGGTCGTTGCACTCGCCGCCGTCATTGCGGTCGTTCTGGCGATGCCTGGACTTCGATTTGGCGACACCGCCTTTCTCGCGGGCGTCGCCGCCGCGATACTCCCTCTCCTTATCCATCTCATCGGCCGACAACGCGCAACGCCCCATCCATTCGCAGCGATGTCGCTCCTTTTGCGTGCCGAGCGGCGCGTGGCCCGACGCCTGGAGATCGGCAACCTCGCCCTCCTCACGCTCCGCACGCTCGCGACGGCGCTCATCCCGATCATCCTCGCGCGACCGCACGCAGCGTCCGCCGACGTCGATCGCCCGCCGCCCGCGCCCGATGCCTCAACGGTCATTGTCATTGACGCGTCGTTCTCCATGCAGACGCGCCTTCGCGGCACACCCCTCTTCGAAATCGCGCGCGACCGCGTCGCCGATCTCGTTCGCGAAATGGGCGCGGCCGAGGAGCTCGCGATCATCGTCGCCCGAAAAGTTCCTGAGCGCGTCACACCGGGGCTCACGGCCGATCGCGCGCTTCTTCGTGCGACGGCAGGCAAACTCGCCGTCTCATCGGAACGTGCCGACATCGCGGCCGCGCTGTCCGACGCCGAAACTCTCCTTCAAGGCTCAACGCGCGCCACACGTCGCGTGGTTTTGATCTCGGATTTCGCCGGCCCCAACTTCCCGGAGTGGCGTCCAGCCGATCCCGCAGTCGTGCTGTACAACACAGACGTCGCAAAGGGCGTACGACTGCAAAACCGTGCCATTACAAGTGTTCGAACCCAACCGGCTTTTGATGTGGGGGCGAACACGTTTCGCTTTTCGGTTGCGATCGCAAATCACTCTGACGAACCAGCCCGCGACCTCGCTGTGCGCTTGCACGTCGGCACCCAAGAACTCTCCGGCACGCTCAACATTCCACCGCACGCCGAAGCGACGAAGGATTTTCATTTGGCGGTGCCGCTTGGCGAAATCCTAACAGGCCGCGCCACAATCGCGCCCGACGATCTCCCAATCGACGACTCGTTCGCGTTCGTGGTCTCGTCAAACCTTGGTCCGCGCATCCTCATCGTGAATGGCGCACCAAGCACCATTGCCCACCGCGACGAGGTGCATTACCTCACACGGGCGCTTCGGGTCGTGTCGACACCGCAAGGTCCGATGCGAACCACAGTCGTGACGGCGGATGAGCCGGTCGACCCAGGTTCGTTTGACATCGTCTTTCTTTGCAACGTCGGCGCGGGCGCACAAATCCTCGGGGAGCCACAAATCCGAGACCTCGAATCGGCCATCCGACGCGGTACGGGCCTCGTCGTGACCGTCGGTTCCAACACGAGCGCGAAAACTTTTGCCGGAAACATTGGCCGCCTGCTTCCAGCCGCGCTCCACACGGCAAACGTGCGCAGCCCAACGACGCCGCTCACGACGCTGGCGCCACCTTCCGACCGAGGCTCAACCCGCGCGTTCAAGGAGGCCGCTGCCGTCGGTTCCGCACCGCCTTCCTTTACCCGGACGATCGTGCTGCTCCCCAAAGCCGCACCCGGCGTCGAGACGCTGCTACGATTTTCGGATGGCACACCGGCTCTGGTCGAGCAAACGCTCGACGCTGGCCGCATCCTCCTCTTCGCATCGAGTATCGATCGCGATTGGACCGACCTCCCTGTTCGGCCTGTTTTTGCGCCGTGGCTTGCGGACGTCGTAGAAGCCTTGACCGCTAAGGTTGGCGTCGAACGAACCGCCCGCGTAACTCCCGGAAATCCCCTGCCGATTCCGCGCGACCGCCACGTGGTCGTGACGGGTCCGTCGGGCGTCGTTGAGACGCGCAGCCCGAGCGATTCGCGCACGGTCATCGCCCGACTGGCCGGCCTTCACCGCATCGAGATTCGCGCGCTGGCCGAGAGCCGCACCGCGAAATCAACGTCGACGCCACTTGCCGTCACGCTCGATCCCGCGGAATCGAACCTGACAAAAGCCGCGGTGTCGCCCTCGGATCCCCGCGGAACGCCTTCCGTGGCGTCGACCGACGCGCGACCGCTTGGCCCGCCTCTCATGACGGCCTTTGCTATCGCGCTTCTCATCTTTCTGTTCGTCGAGGCCGCGGTGGTTTCGCGACGATGATTGGCGCGCGGATCCGAGCGGCGGCCGAGAAACGAGCGCGCATCTTTGCGCATCGGATGGTCGACGCCTACCGCGTTGTCAACGGCGCTGCCGACAGCGCACCGCGCGGCCTCGCGATCGATCGGTACGCGTCGTGCCTCGTGGTCTGGGCGCGCGACGAGATCGCTCTGGACGTCGTGGACGATTGGTGCCACGCCGCAGAGCGCGAGCTTCAGGCAGCCGCGGTGGTCCTCAAGAGACTCGCGCGCGATCCGCGCAAGAGCACAAGTGCCGTTGTGTCGGGCGCGCGTCCCGCGTCGCCGCTCGCCGTGCGCGAACACGACGCAACGTTTCTTTGCCACCTCGACGATGGCATCCCGACCGGGCTTTACCTTGACCACCGCGAGACACGCCTTCGCGCGCGCGACTTCGCCGAGGGCGCGGAGGTCCTGAATCTTTTCGCGTACACGAGCGCCTTCTCCGTTCACGCAGCACGCGCTGGAGCGACGCGCGTCACCAGCGTCGACGCCTCAAAAAAAGCGCTTGGACGCGGTCGCGAGAATATGACGGCCAGCGGGCTTGACCCCGACGCCCACCGCTGGTTCGCCGACGACGTCCGCACGCATCTCGACCGCGCTGCAAAGAAACCACCCCGCTACGGCCTCGTCATCCTCGACCCACCATCGTTTGGTCGCGCGGGTGGGCATTCGGCAATCTCCTTCGATCGCGACATAAGCGAACTCGTCGGCGCCGCGCTCCGAGTCACGGTACCGGGCGGAATCGTCATCGTCTCGTCACACACGGAAGGCGTTTCGCGGGAACGCCTCATTGCGTCGCTTCAATCTGCCGCAGGTTTGACGGCTCGCTCGCTCGACGTTCTCCCGATCGAAACCGTGCCGGCGCCCGACTTCCCATCCGTGGGCGATGATTCACTCAACGTCGTCTTCGCGCGCGTCGGATAGAGACGGTGCCACAGGAAATGTTCGGGCTCCGGGATGCCGAATCGAAGCATCGGTGGCGGCAGAAGCGGCGGCATCGCACGGTCCACGACAACGCGACCCAGTGCAACCGTGTTGGCCGACTTCGCAACTGCGATTCCTCGAAGCGTCGCCGCGACCGACTCCCAATGAATGCGTTCGCTATCGTCCGCATCCCGAATGATCGCGTCAACCACCGCCAAGAGCGCCGCGCCGAGCCTTTGACCGTTCTCTGGTGCCGCCGCAATAAGCGCTGGGAGCGCCCCAAAAACCTCGCGAACGGTGCGCGCCGGTTCTTCGTCAACGAGGGCCGCAACGAGCGTACCAAAGCGAAGCGCAGCTCCTCCCAAAACCGCGCATTCGATCTCGCGGCGCGCGGCGAGTGTCGGCGAATGGTTACGAAGAAACGAAACGACAACGCACGCGGGTCGCACATTTCGTTGTGACACGAGGCTCTGATGGACCGCGTCAACGACCTCAGCTTGTCGATGGGGTGCGACAGATTCGAGGAGGGGCGATAGCCATGCGCGAACTGAACCGTCGCCAACCGACGGTGCGCCGGCGACCCGAAGGGCTGTGCGTCGAACGAGAATGGCCTCGACTGCGGCTCGGTACGATCCCAGACTGCGACGACGCGCGCGCAACTCTTTCACGCGCGCAAAAACGGCCGCGTCAGCGTCTCCGCGCGCGCCACGGTCGAGTGCGACGATGGACAGGTAGTCACGGTAGGAATGAAGCGGCTCCACGTCGGGCGTTGTGGAAATCAGCGACGACACATCATTCCAGCGCCGCGCCTCCGCGAGCGTCGCGAGGAGCCGTGCCTGCGCCGCGACACTCGCGCCGTGCGTTGGCGCTCGCGCGACCCGCGTCAGGAGGTCGAGATCCGCGCGGTTCAGTTTCGCCACTCCCAGCGCAAGGCGCGCAAGCCGAATCTCAGCATTGTCAGATGCCGTCTCGCGAATCCACTTTTTCGCCTCGGCTTGGCGATCCATAGCAAGGAGACGCGACACCAAAAGTTGACGCACTCGCTCTCGGAGCACGGCTTCGATGGCGCCTCCAAGCAACTCTTGCGCAAGCGCCACCTCGTCCCGCACGGCGGCGCCCGAATCGGTTGCGTCGCTCAAGTCGCCTCGACATCTTGAGCGAACACCGTCCGCAACGTGCCGCTCGTCCGGCCAAATTTCCTTCTCATGACGCCAAATACGCGTGCTTCCCAAGTCGCCGCCGTTGCGCCACTTAAGCCCGCCTTCCGCAAGCCATGTTTCCCATACAGTTCCAACCGGCGATTCCCCGCCTCGAAAACGTCGCCCGCGCGCCTCCTCAAGATCGAGGAGCCGCATGGCCAGACTGCCGCGTGTCACAGGCCCGCTTTTCGCGCATCCCGACACGGCAAGGAGCCGGCGCCAATAGGCCGTGCCCGGGCCGCGCACCCCCTCCCGCTCGTAGACCGTGTCAACGACGATTCGCGCCCGTCCCGCCTCGCCGCGATCGAAGGCTGTCTCGGCCTCAAGAAGCAGCGCGTCATTCCCCTGCGAAGCGGCCGGCGCGACAACCTGCGCGAAAACGAGACCGACCGCGGCGGCGATCACAGCGTCGACCCAACCGCGAGCGTCGCGAGCTGCGACGCATGAAAGCTGCGCGACCCACGAAATTCCACGGTGCCCACAAACGCCCACGCGATCGAAACGTTGAAGTATCGGTGGAGCTGAAGAAGAAGCGCCAACTCCATACGAAATCCGCCGTTCCAATCGACCGCGGTCTTTTTGACGACGCCATGCCCCGCGACCGATGGAATGAGCCGCGCAATTCCGCCGCCACTCTCGATCTGCATCTTGCCGTAACCAAACGCCCATCGGACGCCGAGCGAAAGCAAAAGTTCGGGCGCGGCTGCGTCGGGAACGAGGCCCGTCGTGTCCACGACCGCTTGCCCCGCGGCGTTGAGCGACGAAAAGAGTAGGGTGGCATCGCCGTCGACGGCGAGCGTCTCCGTCAAATAGTGGCTCGCGCCGAGGTTCAAGCCTGGATTTCGATAAAAGCTTTCGTCGAAAAGGTACGCGAACCCAAGCCGCGGAAAAAGATGACCGCGTTTCGTAAGAACGCGATTCTCGACGCGCACGTCGGCCACGGATTTCGCGGAAACGCCGACGAGAAACGTCGCAGCGACAACGAGTAGAGCCCGATTCATCGAAAGCACCGCCTATCTTGGTTCCATCGGTAGAGGTACGTCGGCGGCGCCGCGTGATCGCAGTACCGGTCGCACACCTGGAGCGCGTACCGCACGGTCGTCGGCACAAACGAGCGCTTTGGTTCGCGTACGCGCGCGATCCCCGCGACCGTAAACGTCGGCGGCGATGCTGCGCTCACGGGGACCTGATGAAGCGTCGCGGTGACGCTGACTTGCGGAACCGACGTGCAGAGCTTCACAAACTTTCCGTCAACACCCGTGAGCTCTTCGCCGAGGAGCGGCACCGGCACCGTGTTGCCCCAACGCTGCGTGACCGTCGGCAACTTCTCCTCCAATCGCTCACGAAGTGCCGCGGCGGTCTCTACGACATCTCCAATCCAAAAAACCGTTTCATCGGCCCGCATCGATCGCGGAAACCCAACGCCAATCGCTGTCTGCGGAACCACCAGCCAGAGAGCGCCATGCATCCCGCGATTCGCATCGATTGCGCTTCGCGCCGCCAACATCTCACTCTGCGGCGCGCCATAGCTCACGTTACTCGCATACAGGAGAACCCCCGTCTTCTCATCGTTCGCGGTTCCCAAGTTCTCGAGTGCCGCAACCATCTCGTACGCGACGGAGTTTGCGTCGAACGTTCGCGAGTCGGTCATCGCACAAACCGCCCCCGACAACCCGATCGTCGGGAGACGGGTGTGTGGAATCGCGTCGAGGGTCGCGTCGATTGCGGTCCGCATCCGCGCACACCCTGCGGGCGTTGCGTTCTCATCGTGAATCACTTTCACGACAAGCGGATCGTCCCGCACCTCGGGCGAAAATGTTCGCGACACATCGCGCACCTCGGGCGCCATCTCCACGACGGCCACAACGATTTGCGCGCTTTCATCGCGCTGGTCACGCGCACGCACACCGTGACAAAAAAGGCCGCGATCGGTCCGGGCGACCGACACGCTCGTGTCCGCGACAGGCTTCCAGACGAGTGACGTCGCAAAGTTGTCCGCTCGGCAATCCTCGGTGCTCGAAATCGCGAAGATGGTCCACTCGTACGCGCGAGCCGCCAAGAGCCGTGCGTTGGGTGTCACAGCCATCTCAAGCGATGCGTTTCCGAGAGCAAATGCGGCTGTCAAATCGATCGTTCGCGCGGCGACCTGCCGGAGCGTCGCCGACCGACGCAGCACGCCGAACGTCGGATGCGCAAGCTGATATTCCTGCCGCGCATCGCCTCGGACCACGTGGCGCAGGCAGCGAGTTCCGGGGCGTGCAGAGCACGCTGGAAACCGGTCATAGAGGCTCGCGGCCGCATCGACCTGAACCCATGTCCCGTCTTTCCGCTCGAGGATTTCGACATCTTCGATCGGCGCGTCCGCGCGAAACGACCACTCTGCGAAGGTCAAATTCTCTTGGGAAGAGTAAATGACGGTCGCGGATTGAACCGCCGTCTGGTTTCGAAGCGTTTCGTTCGGGTCGACAAACTCGGCCGACGTGCACGCGGCGAAGAACAACACCGCAATCATGCTCTGGGCGTTTTTCAGCAGCCTGGTCACGGCGCCTCCTCGCGATTGCGAAGATCGAGTGCCCATACAACCGATCGCGTGCGATCGACCGCGGCGGATCCAAAATGAAGCGCTGCAAGCGCCTTTTCCGCGCACGAGAGTGCGGCGCGCGGGACGCCTCCGACGGTACCGATTCGAACAGACGTCACACGACCATCTGGTTCGACGCGCATTTCAACATCGAGTCTTGGCACGTCGCTGTCTGTTCGAAAGCACGGTGCAACGACTCCAGCGCGGGCGGAAACCGCGGACAAAAGCCGCTCGCGCGAAACGGAATCGACCGCGTCATCTCGCCCAGCGTGGGGACGAACCGCGGCGCTTACGCGTGCCGATGCCACAGGGACCCGTGCTGCGACCGTTGCGCGTTGCTTTGGCGCATCTTGGCGACGCTCCACCGCGCGCGCCGTGGCTCTCGCTCTCGGCGCAGGTTCGTGAACCTCCTCGAGATCGAACCACGCGCCCTCGGAGACGACGGCAACCCCCACACCCGAGCGACGTCCCGCGTAGAACCCCGCTGCAAACGCGACCACCGAGAACAGCAAAACGGCGACCGCGGTCTTCATGGAAGCGCGCGCTCCTCGGCCCACGTCTCGAGCCGCCGCGGATCGGAGAAGACCTCGCAATAATCAAAGACGACGTGACGACCCGCGGTGTAGTAACGCGCGCCGCCGGACTCGATCGTGTCGAGATGAAGCGCCGGGAAATTGGGTTGCGCGCGACACCCTTCGAGAAGTGCCGTATCGTCGCCATCTTCGCGCGTCACGACGGCGACGTGCGCGATGCGAGCCGCCGCCAACCGCGTCCCATTCGCGTAGCTCAGCCAGGAAGCTTTTCCGGCGTCGTCCTCCGCCGCAAAAAACTCCCGGGGCCGCATCCCAGCCAGCGCACACTCGGGGGCATCGTCCGCGCAGCGCCGAGCCCACGACGATACCGTGACGACGACAAACAGTGACGGCTCACGCATGAAAGGATTGGCGACAAGCTCGACGCCACCGTTCGCGCCTTCGACCTCGATGCGAAGCGAACCGAGCTCCGTCCCCAGCGATGCGAGCGCCGCCTCCTCGGGACCTGCGGCCGGTGCGGGCGGCGTCGACGCCATGGTGCGAATCGCGCGCGCAAAAGAAATCGTCGATGCCGATGGGTTTGTAAATCCCCACGACCCAAAAAGCCGCGAACGTTCACCCGGCTTTGCGTAAAGTCGCCCAAGCGCTGCCTTCGGCGCAAAGCCGCGGCGCGCCCAGGCGGCCTGGAAACCCGCGAACCACCTCGCGTATTCGTCGGCAAACGTTGCCGTTGCGGGCGTCACGGCGAACAGCCAGAGCGAGTGAATCTCTGGGGCGTTCACAGGAATTGGCGAAGGCATCGGCACCGGCACCGGCACGGGGACTTCGATCGTTTCGATCGGCCCTGGCGGTTCGATGTTGATGATGCACGACAGGGCGACAAGTCCGACAACGGCGCCGCCCCCAAAAAGCGTTTTCACCCGACGCTTCACGCTTCCACCGATGTTCCGTCGCCCCCTTCTTCGAGGCGAATTGCCACGCGGTTCATGTCAGCGAGGCTCGCTCCCCTTGCGCGAAGTGTCGTCGCGAGCGCCGAGAGCACGCTGCGTCGCGCGTCGATGAGGGCCTGCGAACCGGCCGCGTCATTGCCTGCTTGAGACGAAGAAAGGCGCTCGACATCGGCGATCAGCGCCGCGCGAAGCCGCACCGGGCACGCCCGAAACCACGTCTCGCGCGCCACTTTTGCGAGCGACGCGAGATAAATCCGGACGACCTTCGGGTCAACGGAGAGGAGCGTTGTCGCAAGCACCTCGCTTTCACAAGCCGTCGCCACGCCGTCGATCGCCGTCCGAGAAAGGAGCTGGTCGCAGAGCGCCGGATTTTCGCGCGCAAGTTGCGAAAACAGCGCGCGCGTTCCCGCGGCGTCTCGCGTGTAAAGGATGTCCTCAAAGAGTTTCGTCTCGGCCTCATCGCGCTCGTACGCCCGCGCCTCCGCGTGCGTCGTTTCCTCCACGCGCTTCGCGAGCTGCGAAAGCCCAACGCCACCAAGGACGGCGCCGCCACGACGTTCAAGCAGCGCGCCCAAAAACATCGACTCCTCGTCACGACTGAGTGTCGCGAGAAAAGCGCCACGGACGGCCGCCGGAACGCGGGGGAGCACCTCGGCGCGTTCGTCACGTGAAAGCCGCGCGAGCACACGGTGCGCAACGGCGGCATCAACGTCTCCGAGAAACTCGAACGATACGGTGTCACGCTCAACCGCCATGAGTTCGTGCCGTGCGAGGCGCGCGCGGAAATCACGCACCAACTCCAGAAGCTCCGCGCGCGACACCGGTCCGAGCGATTTTAGGCGCTCGGCCACCCGAGCCAACGTCTCCCGATACTCCGCGCGACCGCGTTCACCGTTCACGAAATCGGCGCCGAAAACTTCGACAAAACGCGCGGCGCGGTCGATGGCGCGATCGCCGAGAAGCGACTTGAGAAGGGCGCTTCGAAGGTCGGGGCGCTCAACGAGGCGTGCCCTGAGCGCGGCGATTTCAGCGGACGGATCGAGGCCGGCGACGGTGTCCCTTCCGTTTATCGGCGCACCGGCATCGGCGTCGGCGCGCGGCGCCCCAAAATCGCGAGACGGCTCCGACCGCCGCGTGAAAGCGCGGATCGCGAACCCCACGAGAATGGCGCCGACTATAAGACCGAGCGCAAGGGGGATGCTGTCGACAAGTTTTTCTTCGAGAAGACGGTCAATCGGCGGTCGAGGCGAAGCTGGCGCTGCGGAAATGGAACCGGGAACGGATGCGGGCGCGGTTGCGGGTGAAACCACCGGGGCCGGCGCGGGAGTCGGCGCGTACTGCGGAATCGGGATAAATGTCGGGAATGGTTGCGGCGTTCCGCGCGTTGCCTCGCGTGCACTGTCCGTCGCCGACGGCTCGACGGGAAGCGGCTTCGGGAATGCGATCGTCGTCTCGCTCACGGCAATTTTAACCTTGTGACGTTTCAACCGAAGGTCGATGAGCTTCTGCATCTGCGCACGAAACTCCTTCGGCACCGACGCGTCGTACGCGACGCGCACCCTGATTCGTCTAAGCTCGCTCGCTGGCCCCGCGGCCGCGGAAAACCCTGGAACGCCTGCGGCCGGCTTCCGCTCCGCGTCACCCATCTCGAGGTCGACCGCCACGAGCTCGCATTTCGTCGCGCAGTGCGATTGCAAAAGCTCGCGCACGCGATCCTCCACGCGCGCCGCAAGACCGCTCGATGCCGCGTCGCTCATCACGCCGTCCCCAGCGCGCGCCGCCGCGCCCTCGGCCGGCCCGGTTGCCGCCGCCACCCAAACACCAACCCACCACATCATTAGAGCCCTCCCCTCCGCGCCTTTTCATCACTCGGTTTTATCCGCGACGCCGCGTCGACACTCCGCACGCGCAACTCGACCCGCCGATTCTTCGCCCGCGCCCGCGCAATCTCCTCCGATGTCCCCACGGCCGGCACGAGCGGCCGCGTCTCCGCAAACCCTTGCGCCGAAAGGCGATCCGCACTGACCCCGCTCTCCGCGAGCACGCGCAAAACCTCGACCGCGCGCTGCGTCGACAGCTCCCAGTTCGACCGGAATCCGCCGCCGCGCATCGGAATGTCGTCGGTGTGCCCCTCGACCACCACCTCGTACCCTGCGCCCAGACCCACAAGCACCTTCGCAATCGGCTCGAGAATCGCGCGCCCCGCCGCAACAACATCGGCCCGCGCCGACGCGAACAGGATGCTCTTGTCGAGTTGAATGCTGAGCCCCGATTCCGACAGCACGGTCCGCGCAACCGCCGCGAGCCCTTTCCCCTCAATCAACTTGTCGACGGTCCCCTGCGCATCGCTGAGCGGCGCCGCGGCTTTCGGATTCACTTCACGCTTCAACTTCTCGAACTTATCCTCACGCACACTTGATATCGCGAGAATCATGACGAAGAACGCGAGAAGGAGCGTCATCAAATCCGCATACGAGATGAGCCACAGGTCCTGCGACGCACGCCCATCATCACCATCGAGCGCGATTGGATTCCGCGAACGACCCGACGGTCCGGTTGCAACTGGCTTCTGCGGCGCGTCCACCTAGGCATTCCCCTCGGTCAACGCACGCGCGTCCCCTTTTCCGTTCGCGCCGTGTGCCGTCCCATTCGCAGGTGCCGGGCCAACAATCGCGTCGACCGATCGGCCGACCGTGTGAAGCGCGTACGCCGACTCGAGCTTCGCGAAGATCGACTGGAGCGAGAAAACGTACGCGCGAATCGCCGCAACCAACGGCGAATAAAGGCATCGCCCGATCAGCAGCCCGTAAAACGTCGTGAGGAGTGCGAGCGCCATGCCCGCCGAGATTTCGTTGAACGATTGAAGTTTCACGAGCATCCCAACAAGCCCGAGAACGGTGCCAACCATCCCAACCGATGGCGTCACCTGCGCGAGCGTCTGAAACACCTCCTCGGAATCCTTGAGCCCGTGCAGCTTCTCAGAGCGCACCGCCGCAACAACCTCCGCGAACTCTTCACGCGAATACCGCTCGAGGCTCCAAACGCCGTAGTCGCGAAGCGGACTCTCGCAACGGTCGAGATAATTCGCCGCGTCGGCCATGCGCCCACGACGAAGCAGGTCGCTAAACTGCGCGAGCTCCCGATCGAACGCACGAAGCGACCGATCGCGACGGAGCGCGCGCGCGAGATCGCGAAACGCCTGCACGAGCGACCGGAACCCGTGCCCCATGAGCGCAATGGCGAGCGGGGTCAAGCCGACGAGAACGAGCGCTGGGGGGTGGAAAAAACCGTCGAACCGCGACTCGTGGAACATCGCGGTGAAAACGAGCGCCCCAACCAACAACAAGAAACCGACGACAAAATGCACGTCTACTCCTTTTCTAGTTTCTCGAGCGCCTCCGCGGTCACCGTGTCGCGTGGATCGATTTCAATCGCCTTGCGCCACGCCTCTCGCGCCTCTTTTCGTTGACCGAGTTCAGCGTGAAGTGTCCCGAGCATGGCCCAGACGCGGGCCCGCTTGGGGTGTCGCCGCGCAAGACTCATCGCCTCGAGCGTCGCGAGCTCTTTGTTGTTCGACTCGCGAAGCTCGCGAACGCGCGCGATGCCACGAAGGTACGCAGTGATTTCAACGTCGTCGGTTGGACGCACCGCGGCGCCAATATCAGCCGACGCTCGTTTCGCTGTCGCGCCACCCTGGACGCCCGCAACACGCGCGTCTTTCGGCGACGTTGGAATCGCGAGCTCGTAGCCCTCAACGCCGCTCGGCACAACCACCGACCACGTGCGCTCACCGTCGGTCACGCGAATGACGATCTCTTTTCCCGGCTCAGCCTTCGCATTCGCCCGCTCCGCGTCCTTCGTCAGCGCGGGATCGACCGTGACCGCCGACGTACTTGCGCACGCCGCCAAGGCAGAAATGAAACCAACGAATCTTTTCACCAGTTCACCCCAAATCTCATTCGGTACCCAGCCCCGCCAAATTTCCTCCCCGTCAATTCGCGCTCAATCACCCAGTGGACCTCACTCACCAGCGAAAACCGTCGCTTCAACCGCGCCTCGATGCCGTACGAAAACGCCGCGGTGTTCCCCTCGGTGCCGACGATGACCGCCGCCATTCCCCACCCCATGCGCCAATCAGGCGCGAAAAGGCTCGGCTCGACGAACGTCCACCAATAACTCACGCCGATCATCGCCGCCGCGACCGAGCTAAAATTGAAATACCCGCTCCCCTCAAAACCGAACGTATGACGCCAGTCGAGTCCAAAGCGCTCAGCGAGGCGCACGCCGATGATCGTGCCGTAACTTTGCGATTTGTTGTGCGGGAGCGTCATCAGCCCAAAGAGCGCACCCACCTCGAAGTCGGGCCGTCCCTTCAGCATCTTCTCGAGCTCACCCGCGCGCTCTTTGCGGGTCCTGAGGATTTCGCCGGTTCGCAAAAGCTCGGCGCTCGACCGATCGGAATCGTACGACTCCGTGAAAACGATGCGTCCGTCCTCGGTCCCGAAGGCCTCCGCGCGCAGCGTGGCGACGCCCGTTTGCGCATTGTGGTCGACGGTGATGTCGAGAAGCGCCTCAATCTGCTGGTCGCGACGAAGCACGCGCATATCGGCTGCCGACGCAACGCCGCGCTTCAACAGCCAGTTTCCGCCCTCAAGCCGCGTTGTGAAGGCGTCGCACGTTGCGCACTTGACGGGGACGACGCGCGTATACCTTTTGAGGCGGCGAATGAGGCCCTGCTCGACGATGCGCGCAATGGCCGATGCGTTCAGCGTGGGGCCAACGCGCACGGCGCGAATCGCAATCGGCGAAAGGCTCTTCGCGGACCGTTTTGCGAGGTCAGACGTCAGATCGTCCATCAGCTCATCGAGCACGTCGGAAAGGAGCCTTGGGCCAGCGCCGGTGCGGATTCGGCGAACGAGCGTGTCGGCCGGCTCTGAGGCGGCGAAGCTCGGGCTGGCCGGCACAAGAGCCGCGATCAACAGCGCCCAAAACGGAATCGACTGCTTGACAGTCATCTTCAATCCTCGTCAGCGAATGTCACACGGGGTTGCCATTTAAGGTTCATCCGATGGTTCCTTGACGACGATTCTTAGTGACCGCGCCGGTTTTATTGTTCATTTATCCCTCCCAGTCGATTCTCGATCATGGTTCTATAGTATGAATCGCAAGACGAGTGCCAGCGGAATCGCCTTGCATCGGCTGACGCGAGGATGACCACCCTTGAACGACAACAATTCCTCGGTATTCACGCAAGTCGAGGTCACGGTTCGCTTGCGAGCCTGTGAAGCGATGACGAGAAGGAGCGCGATCTCCCGGCGCTCGCCCGTGTGGCCGACGAGCACGCGACCACCCTCGAACCGATCGCCCAACGGCGCGATTAGAAGAGCGAGCTCGGGTCTCCGATCGTCGTGAGGCTGTGGCCCGCCGATCCAGGCGACTCATCCGCGACACCGTTACCCGCCATTACGCGCCCCCCGACTCCGCCGCTCCCCCCGCACGCGCCGCCTCCGCCCCCCCCTGAGCGCGGAGTAGGACTTATCGTCGCCGGTCCGGTACCAACAGCGCCCCCGGTCACGTTGATGCTTCCACCACCCGTGACAGAGGGAGCGAGCCGATGAACGATCCCGCCACCACCGCCGCCCCCTGGACCGACAGCCGGTAATACATCCGCGCTGTTCCCGCCAATCCCCCCCATTGCGGAGATGCTCCCCTGATGGGAAATCGATGTCGCAGATGCGAGAACAACGACACCACCCGCGCCACCACCGCCACCCAGGGCTGGAGCGATAGCCGTCTCGCCGTTCGCGGTAATCGACCCAGCGCCCCCTATGATCATGGCGCCGCGTGCGATGACCACCAAGGAGCCGCCTCCGCGACCTCCGCCTAGGATCCCCATTCCGTCACGAGGCGCCGAGCCCCCACCCCCGCCGCCTCGGGGACCTGGCATCACAAGATGTCGTGCGGTCGCTTCAGTGATGCCGAGCCCGTTCAACCCGCCAAACCGGTCCACCGTGTTATCCCCAAAGGCGCCATTCTGCGCGGGCGCCAGAGCGACGCCCGACGACGCTTGCGCGACGCGCATAACCACATTGCCCTGTGTTTGCGTGCCCCCTCCATTGACGCCAAAGCCGACCGAAATCGACCCCTGGACCGTGAAGGTCCCTGTGCAACGGATGACGACTCCGGTTGGGACACTGAGGGTGAAGCCAAGATCGACTGTAAAATCGACGAACTGATAATTGGATGGCGGTGTAATGGACCAGTCGATACTGGACGAGATCGTCAGCACACCGGCCGACCCGTTCCCATAGATGCGGAGTTCCCCGCCGGCGCCTGCGTCGCCGCTCGGACCCGGAGGACCCATCGCGCCTTGGATACCTTGCGCACCTTGGGAACCGCTGTCGCCCGCCGGTCCTGCGGGACCGGTGGATCCGATCGGGCCTGCGTCGCCGCTCGGACCTGGAGGACCCGTCGCGCCTTGGATACCTTGCGCACCTTGGGAACCGCTGTCGCCCGCCGGTCCTTGGAGACCGGTGGATCCGGTCGGGCCTGCGTCGCCGCTCGGACCCGGAGGACCCATTACGCCTTGGATACCCTGTACGCCTTGGGAGCCGCTGTCGCCCGCCGGCCCTGCGGGACCGGTCGGTCCTGGTGGCCCCACAATTGTCTGGTAGATCGATCCGTCGATCGCTAGGGTTGGCACCGTTCGCACGCAACCGACCCCGACAAGAGCGACCCCGACAAGAGCGACCCCGACAAACCCCTCCTTGAGCCACTTTCGAGGCGACACCTCTTCGATTATGTGGCGAGGACGTGTCATCCGCAAGCAAGGCCCTGTGCTGGTTCGGGGCAAACGTGACCGTCGATCCTTAGCAGAATGGGCGATGCTGGATTTGAACCAGCGACTTCCACCGTGTGAGGATGGCACTCTAACCGCTGAGTTAATCGCCCGTTGGGGACCGTTTCTATACCCTCGTGGCCTATCGTTTTCAAGCGTTGCCGCGCGACAGCGTTAACCGCTATGGTAGCGATGTGAACTCGATCTTTCATCGCTTCGGTTGCCACCGCGTCGTCGCACCCACAGGGGTCCTACCGCAAGCCGCTGACCGCCTCGACACCGATTTTTCGCGACTCTACCCCGGCGAAATCCTGATCGACGTCGAGCTCCTCAACATCGACGCGGCGAGCTTCGTTCAAATGGAAGAGGCCCACGGCGCGACCGGCGTCGCGGCCGCAATCCTCGACACCGTGCGCACGCGCGGCAAGCAGCACAACCCCGTGACGCAATCGGGCGGCATGCTGGTCGGCCGCATCGCCGGCCTCGGTACGCCGCGCCCCGATCTCCCCGTCGGAACGCGCATCGCAACGCTCGTATCGCTTTCCCTCACGCCACTCGTCATCGACGAAATTATCGAAGTCCACCACGCGTCACATCAAATTGCCATTCGCGGTCGCGCCGTCATCTTTGGAAGCGGCATCTTCGCGCGCATCCCCCCGGATCTTCCACTCGCCGTCTCACTCGCCGTCCTCGACGTCTGCGGCGCGCCGGCCCGCGTTGCTCGTTTTTTCACGCGCTCCGTGGCGTCGTCGATCACCGTTGTCGTTCTCGGCGCCGGCGGAAAGTCAGGTTTGCTCGCCGCAGCCGCCGCGCAAGCCATTGGAACCGCGCCGCCCTTGCTGCTCGGCATCGATGCGAGCGAACCGGCCTGCGAGTCGGCCCGTGCGCTCGGGGCTTTCGGCCACGTCATCGCGCTCGACGCCAGAAATGCCCTTCAAGTCCTCGACTGGGTGAACGCCACAACCCACGGAAAACTCGCCGACCTGACCGTCGTTTGCACCACCGTCCCCGAATGCGAGCTCGGCGCGATCCTCGCGACGCGAAACGGGGGAACCGTCTTGTTTTTCAGCATGGCAACGAACTTTCAACGCGCAACCCTCGGCGCCGAAGGGGTCGGCAAAGACGTCACGCTCGAGATGGGCAACGGATATGCGGCCGGCCACGCCGATTTGGCATTCTCGCTCGTGCGCGCAAACCCGCGTCTCCGCGAGGTGCTTGAGCGGCGATTCGTGCTAAAATAGCGGCCGTTGGATTGAGATATGGCAGTTCTCGACATAAGAAAATTCCCTGACCCCATCTTGCGTGAGCATGCGAAACGGGTCACTTCATTTGGTGCCGACTTGAAGAAGCTCGTTGCGGATATGGCCGACACGATGTTCGATGAGCCGGGGATTGGCCTCGCCGCAACGCAGGTCGGCGAATCGCTTCATCTCTTTATCCTCGACGCGTCGATTTTCGACACGTCGCGACAGCGTGGCGAACCAGCCGAAATCGCGGGCGGTGAAAAGATCCGGGTCTTCATCAACGCCGAGGTCACACTCGAAGAAGGCGACCAGACCGATATGGAAGGGTGCTTGAGCTTCCCGGGGATTTTCGCGGAGATCACGCGGCCAAAGCGCGTCGGAATGCGCGCGCTCGATATTGACGGGAAGCCGTTTGAAGTTGTCGTCGACGCGCTGCCCGCGCGGGCACTCCTTCACGAGCTCGATCACCTCGAAGGGCGACTCCTCATCGATTACATGAGCCCACTTAAGCGGCGCTTCGTGAAGCGCGAGGCCGACCGCGGGTTTCCGAACGCCGAGAAGAATCGCGACGCGCGCGATTCGGCGCAGGGATAAACGTCCGGGTGGTGCGCCTTTTTTTCGTTCCGCTCGTCCTCACGACCGCGTGTCCATCGTGGATATCGGTCATGGGGCACAAGGCCACGAAAGACGTCAAACGTCTGACGGCACCTGAGATGCGCGGTCGATCGGCGCGCACATTTGGGGGCGCGATCGCGGCCGCGTGGATCGAGGCGCGATTTCGGGAGATAGGTTTGGCGCCGGCTGGCGACCACGCGACGTACTTTCAACAGTTTGAGTCGTCGCAAAAGGACGGCGCGCTTGCGATGGCGAATGTGGTCGCGGTGTTACCGGGCGATGGCGCTGAGACGATCGTCATCGGCGCGCACTACGACCATCTTGGGCACGGCGAACCGGGCTCTTTGGGAAAGGCGGGGGAGATTCACCCTGGAGCCGACGACAATGCGTCCGGTGTTGCGGCGATGCTGGGCGCGGCGCGAGAGCTGAAGCGGCGCGGAGGCGCGGGCGGTCGACGGACAGTCGTTTTCATCGCGTTCGCTGGAGAGGAACGCGGAATTCTTGGGTCCTCACACTTCGTGCGCGCGACGACGAATCGCTTCGGCAAGATCGTCGCGATGCTGAACCTCGATATGGTGGGGAGATTGCGCAACGACACGCTGATGGCGCTCGGTGCCGGAAGCGGAAACGAGTTCGCGGCGCTCTTCGCGGAGGTCGCCGCCAAATGCTGCGAACTGCACGTGCGCGTCTCGGGCGGCGGTTACGGGCCGTCCGATCACACGCCGTTTTACGCGCGTGGAATACCCGTCGCGCACTTTTTTACAGGCGCGCACACGGACTACCACAAGCCGAGCGACACCGCGGATCGGCTGAACTACACGGGGATTGGCAAGATCGCGTTGTTCGTCACGGAGGTGGCTCTGCGCCTCGCCAAAGCCGTGAAGCCACCGACATTCGTCCGCCTCAAAGACACGGCGCCCGCGGCGGGCCGCGGTTACGGCGTTTACCTTGGAACCGTGCCGCGATTCGGGACACCGGGCCCCGGGGTTGAGATCGACGGCGTCCGAACGGGAAGCCCCGCGGAACTCGCGGGCCTCAAGCAGGGCGACGTCATTCGCCGACTCGGAACGTTCAAGGTCGATACGCTCGAAGATCTGACGCGTGCGCTGCGATCGCTGAAGCCCGAAGACACCGTCGGCGTGGTGGTCGAGCGCGTTGCGGACGGCAAAAAAACCGAATTTCTCAACAAGGTCACTCTCAAGAAGCGCGGCAACTAACTTTAAGAGCGGCAAAGCGCATCGAGATCCGCGCCGACGTGACACTTCGCGCATGACCGTTTGTTTTTCGCGCGCACAAAGCAGAACGACTTGAAACCCGGCGGGTGCGGGTTCTTGAAAAACTGCGTCGCGCCTTTCGCCGCGGTCGCATGGCATTTCATGCACGTCGATTCGACATGGCACGACGTGCAGCTTCGGATGTTGCGCTGCGCTTGATACGAGTGGTGATTCGGGCTCCCGCGCGAGTTGACCCACCCGCTCGGGTGAAACGTGGCGGTCGTCGAAACCGCTTGCCATCGCGCCGACTCGCGCGCAACGCCCGTGCGCATGTGGCACCCCGCGCAGAACGATTGGTCGCGATGACACGATTGACAATCGGGTTGGTTCTTGCGGGCGGCCATCGCATGCAAGAGCAAGAAGTCGTTTTGATGGACTTGCATCGGCTTTCGAATTCCCGCGTGGCACTCGAGACAATAGCTCTGCGCGTGACAATTCATGCAGTACGACTGGTCGGGCTTCGCGACGTTTCGATGCGATCGAATCCAATCGGGGTCGTGGCGATCGTTTCGAAAAATCCCCGCGGGACGCAAGTCGCCCTCGGCGTAACGCGTCACGACGCGGTCGTCCGGCGTTGCGATGTGACACGTGGCGCACCGCGACGGCGCCTTCTTTCCCGTGTGGCACGTGAGGCAGGTCGCCATCTCTGGTAAATGCGCCCGCGACGCAAGCTTCGTTTTCGTGATTCCCTTGTGGCACGTTTCACACCCGATGTTCCGCTCGAGATGCAGCCTGTGCGGAAACTTCAAGTTCGCCGTTGGGAACACCGCGGGCGGCGGCAGCGCGCGCTTCGAATAAGGGCCCTTGCCCACATGACAGAATTCGCACGTTTCGACACCGGGCGCACGTTCGGCATCAGGTGTCGTCACGTCGTGGCACTTCGTGCAGACACGATGGCCCGGAATGTTGCGGTCCGCGGCGCGCACGCTCGACAGAATGCCGTCGTGACACGTCGTGCATTTCATTTTGAGTTTTCCCGTGTGAACCGCGTGGTCGAACTTCAGCGGAATCGACTGCTCCGGGATGATCACGCGCGAGGGGAGCCGACCATCGGCGCTCGCGGACCAAATCGCGAGAGCCGCGCCCGCACTCAACAACCATCGGCGCGTCATGGCGTCGTCCCCACGGCACGCGCGCGATTCATGTCGACCGGGTCGTCCCAAAACGTGAGCGACGATTCGAGCGCCACGTAAAAGCGAAACAGATTCCGCGTGTCGTTGACAAGCGTTTCGGTGAGAACGCCGAGCGACGTGCCGCGCAAGATTCGGTAGGTGGCACCAAGGACAAAGCCGACGTAGTTTCCCGTGCGCCGCGGGCCAATGTCGTCGGCAAGATTGACGAACGTGAATCGACTCTGAACGAGGATACGCCGCTGCCACGCGGAGACGATCGCGTACGCATCGGTCGCGATGCGATCGCCGCCCCACCCGGCTTGAAACGACGCTTCGCCGCCGCATTCGAGCGCAAGGCGGCCCGTGGTTCGCGAAAGGTATCGCGCCCCGATGGCGCCGCCGCGATCCGACACCATCGCATCCTGTACGGCGTCGGTTGGGAAAACGCGGTTCGAAAAAAACCGAACGAGCGCGCGCGCAAAGACTTCAAGCGACTCCGAAATCTCAAACGTCACCTTCGCACGAACATCGTCCGAGGCGTACGTCGAGAAAACGTTCCAGATTGAATCGGCGTCAAAGCGAGGCGTGGCGCGGAAATACTCCGCCGCGACCTGCAACCGCCGATCAAAGAGCCGCACGCGCGCGCCGGCTGTCACTTCATCAAATCCATCAAAGACAAGGTTGTAGGTTGCACCCAAGTTGACCGTCACGAGATGCGCGAGCATCTGCTCAACGTGCGCTCCGACCCGCTCCTCGACGATCGCCCCGTTAAAAACGCGCCGCCACGCCGCGCGCCCCTCGGTTCGAAAACCGCCGAAATGCACGTCCCTCGCGTAAACCGCGACGCCGAAAACCGGCGCGGCACCCGTGTCATCGGCCTCATGCGTTCCCCACGGTTGAAACGCCGAGAACCCAAGCGCGCTCGTTCCGCGCACCTGAAAACCCGCGAGCGCCTCGACCCCGAAGTACCACGGCGTGTTCACAGCGAGGCGCAGCCCGTCGTAAACGAAGTAATCGAGCGCATCGATCGAGAGCTGCCGTCCGAGGCCAAAGTCGACGCGCTTCCAGAGGTTTCGCCCCGCGAGATACCCGACGAGAAGCGACACGGTCGCGCGCTGATACTCAGTGATGGCACCGATTTGCGCGGTTTCGGCGTCCGTAAGCGCCGCATTCGCATCGAGCCGCAAATGCGAAACGAAATAAAGTTTGTTTTCCGGCGCGATGTTGAAGAGGTTGACGCGCAGCGACTGCGAGAACCGAGTCTGGTCGAGCGCTTCGTCTGCGATGGAGCGTAGACCGTAAAACTGCCCGAGCGTCAGCGCTTCAACTTCAGCGTCGAGCGCGCGCGCGGTCGACGACAACGACGCGGCTCCGATGAAGCCGGTGAGCGCTAAGGCGAGCCGCACTCTACTCTTTGGGCTTCACACCGGTGTCGCGCACAGCGGTCGCGTCGACGCGAACCTTCACAACCTCTGACACCTTGAGGCCGAGCATCTCGGGGATCTTGACGCCGTAATCCGACAGCCGAATGTCGAACCGCGTCGAAACGCGGAGTACGTCGCTCGACACGTACGGCATAAGCTTCTTGAGCTTCTCCGAGTACGTAAAGAGCCCAACGCGAACCGGCACCGTCACCTTCCGCGTGACGCCGCGTATCGTGAGTTTCCCCTCGGCGTTCGCCTTGACGTACTTTTCAGGCACCAGCGCGTCGAGCCCCGTGATTTCGGCGAGCTCGAACGTAATCTTTGGGTGCGCATCGGCGTCGAGCCAATCTTTCGACCGCAAATGTCCGTCGCGCATCGAATTCCCGGTGTTGAAGCCCGCGACGTCGATTTCAATCTTCGCCGTCGCCCCCGCGGGCTTTTCCCGATCGACCTTGATAACCCCGTCGACTTTCGTCGTGATGCCAACAATGCTCTCGAGCGGCGCATCCGACTCAAACGTTGCGCGGCTCCATCCGGTTGCGTTCACTTTGTACAACACCGCTTCGGCCGACGCGACGGACGAGAGCGCGGTAAGGGCGACGATGGGCGACAAACGCATGTTCACCAACCTCCGAAAAACGCCAAACGACACTCTCTATAGATGCTGGATGAGGGGTGGCCGTCAAGCGCAAACAATGTTTCGCACCTGGAAGCCGGTTTCGCGGGTGGCTATCACGAAAACCCCAGTTGTTTCAGCCCGAAGTGCGGGCACGTCGATTGCGATGTTGCTGGGGCAGGTCTCGGCGCGATGTTCGAAGCGTCGGGAAGGAGGGTGAAATGGTTGCGTGGTTTTTGGTTCTCTTGGTCGCGTCGCTCTCTTTGGCGATCTTGCTCGCGGTGAGGCGGCCTTCGAATCCGCTTGAAGGGGCGTCGTACTTCGATAGGCATCCAACGGTTGTGCTCACGATTCTCGCTGTCGTGGCCGCAGTCATCGTCTTTCCAGTTTTCGTCATCGGTTCGCTCCCCCATAAACTGTTTCGGCGCCGCTCATCCCGACTTGCTTCCGGCGTCCGTTAGCTCGACACTCGCTGGGTGACGGCTGAGAACGCAGGCATCGCGACAGCGCGATCGATCGCTGTCGCGCAGACGATTCCGGTTCGCGCTGAGGTCGACCTTAATCTCGAAACGCACCTTCGACTGGTTCATCTCGCCGCGGACGCTGGCGCGCAGGTCGTTGTTTTTCCTGAGATGTCGATCACAGGCTACGAGTTGGATCTCGCACGTCCTTTGGCATTCTCGGAAACCGATCCGCGTCTCGCCACCCTTCGAGATGTGTCGGCCACGAAATTGGTGACCATCGTCGTTGGAGCGCCCTTCCTGCGCGGGTCGCACCTTTATATCGGCGCGTTCATCGTTTCGCCCGACCGAACCGTTTCACTTTATACAAAACACCACCTCGGGGCGTTTGGCGAGAGCGCACGACGCGACGGCGTTTTGCCCCCGGCCGAGGCGACCGTCTTCGAGCCCGGCAGCCAAGACCCCCTCATCGCGTGCGGCACCGGGAACACGGCGGCCGTCGCGATTTGCGCCGACATCGGCCATCCGGCGCATCCGCGGCACGCGGTGGCTCGGGGCGCTCGAACCTATCTGGCGAGCATGTTCGTGATTCCTTCCGAATACGACAGCGAATCCACGAAACTCCGTTCGTACGCGCGGCGCCACAAGATGGTTGTCGCCTTGGCCAACTTCGGCGGGCCGTCGGGCGGCCTCGCATCCGCGGGCGGCAGCGCCATTTGGGATGAAAGGGGTGAACCGTTGGTGCGGCTTGCACCGCGCGGGAGTGGCGTCGCGATTGCCATCGAGAGTGACGCAGGATGGCGTTCTAAAACGTTCATGCTCGCGGCGACTTGAGACGACGTTCGAGTCGACGTTCAACGATCGTGTTGCATCGCGCGCGCGATAGTCCGACACTCGTCGGGTGCAAACCGAAATCGTCTTTGGCGATCGATTCATTGGCGTCAACCTGCCGGATGACACCGTCTTCCCATCGCCCGGCATTGGCGCGTCGCTCCCCGTGGCCACGGACCTCGAAGTCGAGATTCGGCGTGCGCTCGCCGAACCACTCGACACGCCGCCGCTTCGCGACAACGCGAAGCCGGGCGCACGCGTCACGATTGCGTTCGACGACCCAACCGTCGCGCAGTACGCCCCGCTTTGGTCGACGGCGTTCCCGCTTGTTCTCGCTGAACTCGACGCGGCCGGCGTTCGACGCGATGACGTGCGGCTCCTCTGTGCGAATGCGCTTCACCGAATGTTCACGCACGGCGAGCTTGCAACGATCCTCGGCGACGACATCGTTCGCGAGTTTGCACCACGCCTTACGTGCCACGACGCGGAGGACCCGGACGGCATCGTCGCGCTCGGCCAGACTCCAAGCGGCCTTTACGTCGATCTCAATCGCGCCGTCGTCGAGTCGGATCTCACGATCTACCTGAACTGCTCGACGTATCGCGGTTTTTCGGGCGGTTGGAAATCGATCTGCGTTGGGCTTTCGACCTTTCGATCGATCCACCATCACCACAACCCAACCGACATGTCGATGTCGTTCGATCGCAATCGCATGCACGCGATGCTCGACGAGATGGGTGCGCTCGTCGTCGAAAAACTCGGACGCGATCGAATCTTCAAGATCGAAACCGTCCAAGCGAATCCGCTCCAGGTTTCGCGCGTGCTCTCTGGCACCGTCGACGCCACGCGACGCGAGGCGTTGTCGATGCTGCGCGCGCATCAGGCCCCGCGCCGCGATCTCGTGACTGAACGCGTCGACATTGTCGTCTATGGCGTCCCTGCATGGAGCCCTTACGCCGCCTTTGCCACGATGAACCCGATCCTCACGCTCGTCTCAACGGGGCTCGGTTATTTGGGTGGCGTGATCGAGGCGTTTGGCAAGCCCGGGTGCAGCGTCGTCCTCGCAACGCCATGCCCCGTCACGTGGGACGACGTGCATCACCCGTCGTACCGCGAAGTCTGGGAGCGAGTCCTCCCCGAGACGCACGACCCCGATCGTGCGCAGGCGCTCTTCGAAAGCGACTTCGCGACGCGACGCGACTACGTCGAAAAATACCGCTTCGCGAATGGCTTTCACGGCGCGCACGGGCTCATGGCGATCTACCCGCTCAAGCGGCTCCGACACGCGGGCCGCGTGATTGTTGCCGGCGCCGAAGACCCGAGCGTCGCGCGGCATCTCGGTTTCGAATCCGCCCCAACCGTTGAAGCCGCCATCGACGCCGCTCGCGCCATCCACGGTCCAAGCGCATCGATCGCGTGCGTCAAATACCCACCCGCATTCAATCGTGCCAAATGAATATTTGGGGAGCACCGGACGTCAAATGAGTATAAAGGAGAGTTGCGCATGATTTCTCTATTGGTTGTTACGCAGCTCCTCGCGACGAGTGCTACGGCATCCGGGGACGGCGCGAAGTTCTGCGCGGCGCAAAAGACCCTCAACCTCTCCAGCACCACCTGCGCAAAGGTCGGGGCCTACACGAAGCTCTTGTCGGCGTTCGAAAAGCGGAACTCGACGGCCGGGCTGTGTGAAGTTCTCAAAAAGGCCGAGGCGCTGTGGCTCGACCTGCGCTCGAAACTTAACGACGGTTTTGGAGAGATTCAGTCACTTCCCGACGATAAGAGAGGGGATAAGACGCGCAGGTCGTTTTCAGACGAGGTCGCGCGGCTCTCCGCTTACATCAAGGGTATCGGCCTGGTCGTAGGAGCCGAAGGCGTTTATGCGTTCGTCGACTACAACGAACTCGCGGCCGCAAACGGCACGCGGTCGAAAGGGACGAGCCTTCTCAAAGCGTCGGCAAAGTGGTTTGGCGGGCGCTGGCCGATTTACCTCCGTCAAATGACGGATATTCAAGGCTGCCTTGAACTCGGAATGCCGGTTCGCGATGCGCTCAAGGCGCTGGCCGCGGGATGGCGAGCGGCACCTAAGTGCGCGAAGGATGTCATCCGTCCGCAATTCGACCAAGGTTCCAGGACGTTCTCGTTTTCAAGCTGCTATTGCCAATCGAACGCCGCCGCACGCGCCGACGCAAAACTCGTCGCGCCCCTTCTCGCGAACCTCCCTGGAACGAGCGGAAAAGACGACGCGAGCGCCCTTCTCGGAATGGTCGAGAGCGCGGACGCGCGGTTCGACGGTCGCTGCACGTTTTAGGGATTTACGCGGAACGCATCAGCTCGATAAGGGCCGCGAGATAAGCGCGAACGTCGCCACCGACGGCGTCGAGCAAATTGCGAATGCGGGCGCCGTCGAGGGTGCGCGGGCGATCGGCGAGAAAGCGGAGCACAGGAGTTTCGGCGGTCACGACGCCGATGCGAAGCGGCGCAAAACCGGCGGTGGCCGTGGCTGAATCGAACGCGGCAATGCGCGTTGTTGGCACGGTGAAGACAAGTTCGAATTCGCCGTGGTGTTGCGCGAGAAGCACCAGGGGATCGACGTTCAGGGCCTTCGCGACAGCGAGAGCGCGCGGTGCCACGACGACGTCAAGTGAGGCATCGACGTCGAAGCCAACGCCGTTCAACCGACCGAGCTGATCGAGTGCGGCAATAAGGGCGTCGCTCGTGTCGATGCAAGCCGAGGCAAACCGCGCGATCACAGTCGCCTCGCGGAATCGCGCGCTTGGGCGGAACTCCGACTCGGCGAATAGCGCTGGCGGCAATTCAAACAGCGCGCGCGCAGAGACAGCGCCACCTAACCCGAGTGGTCCAGTTGCGAAGACGAGATCGCCCGGTTTGCAGCCGACGCGTGTCATCACACGATCTCGATGAACCGTGCCAATTCCCGCGGACGTAATGACAGCCACGTCGCCGCTGTTCGTGTCACCGCCCAACACAAAAGTTCCGGCCGCGCGACAGGCGGCCTCAAGCCCTCGCGCAATGCCGGCTTGGAATTCGGGCGGCGAGCCCCGGGGCAACGTCACCGACGCAACGAGGCCTAGCGGCGTTGCACCGACAGCCGCGAGATCCGAGAGGCTCACCGTCGCGCCCATCCAACCGATCGTCTCGGGCGACTCAAAAAACCCAAGCGCAATCTCCTCCGCGATGGTGTCGATGGTTGTCGCAAGAATGCGGTCAGTACCCGCGAGCGGAATCAGTTCGGCATCGGCGCCGTGCGGGCGGTTCAGCTGATCGGGATGACGCGACAAGAGTGCGCCCCATAGAGACAGGACGCGGTTTTCAGCAATCTCTCGGAGCGCGTTGTCGCTCAACCGCACACCCCAATTCTCTCGCCGAGAACACTGAACTCGGCGCGCGCCGCCGTCACGACCTCGCCGTCCAACTCGACCGCGAACGGCTGCGTGGCATCTACCGCCAACGACGCAACTTGCCAGTTTCGGCGTTTGGGTCGCCCCAGGAATCGCCCGTGCGACAGGTCGAAAAGCGTTCGAAGCGCCTCGCCGCGCGTCATTCCGTCGCACAAATTCACGGACAAGAGACCGTTGTCGGGCGCAACGGGCGAATCGAATCGAAAGGAGCCGCTGACGAAAGGCGTTTTTAGGATGCTGAGGTTTGTGATGGCGGCCTTGTGCGCAAGGCCGTCGAGCGTGAGGCGCGCGACAATGTTGCGATGGTTGAGAATTGTTCGCGTCGCCGCGTACAGAATCGCGGCGGACGTCGACCGCGACTTGAGCCACGACTGGAGGCCAGCGGCATCGTTAAACGCGGCGTTCGCGTTCGCGACGATTCCGACGCTCGCGCTGACGATGAAAAGGCGCGAACGTGACAACGAGCCGTTGTTGGCGCTTTCCATAAAATGAAGACGGCACACGTCGCGCGACCGGCGTGCCGCCAAATCGATGGTGAGCGGAATTCCGCGCTCCAGGCGATGAAACGGCTTGTGAAAATCGTTGCTCGACCCAAGACCGACGGCGCCCAACGTGAGCGCGTCGAGCGCTCGGGAGCCGCGAAGACCCACGACGGCATTCAAAAGCGCATTGACCGTCCCATCGCCTCCAGCCGCAACAAACACCGCGACCCCATGTTCGAGCGCCTCACACACCGCGCGTCGCCAGAGCCCCGCGTCGTCGTGTTCAACGACGATCGGCACAAACGCGCGCTCGACGATCGGCCGCACAAAGCTCCATTTCTGAGCTGCGCCGCCACCGCCCGCGCGCGAACTAAAAAGCACGAAGGCCCGCGTCGAGGATTCGCCCGTCATATCTGGCTCCGCTCGGGTCGCGCACGAAGTGTGACTTCAAAGAGCGCGCAGAAGATGACGGCCGGAATGACGAGGTCGGGCTTCGCGGCGCTCGCCTCCCCCGCGTGAAGGAGCGTGTAGCCGCGAACCACCAGCGCGATCGAGCGATGCGCCTCGCGTTCATCGCGCGTGCGAAGCATCACGACGTGCGCGAGCGACAACAGCACGACGCCAAGACCCGAGAGCGTGAGGGGCGCGACGGCTTCCCCGTTCCACGTCACAACTTCGCGAAAAAAGAGAGCGCTCGACGCAACGGCGAAAACGAGGAAGACCGCGCTCACGTAAACTGAGGCGCGCCAGCCGAAAACAACGGGCAGCGTTTGGTATCCGGTCGCGCGATCGGCGGAGATGTCTTTGAAGTAGCCGAGGAGCACAAAGATCGCGTAGCTAAAAAAAACGCTTCCCATCGCAGCCCAGGTCGCCGCGTCGCGGAAAACAGCGTCGAGACTCGGCACATTGCACAACACGCCGATGATGGGTAGGAGAGCGACGACGCAAGAATTCCAAACTGGGCCGCCCCACCATCGGCGTTTGAAAAAGGTGTAGGTCGCGAGGCCGACGACGCCCAGTCCCGAGAAAACCGCATTCCACGGATTCAGCGCGACAAAAACTGCGGCGCAAAGAGCGAGCCCGGCGAGGCTCACGGTGAGCACTTGTCGCTTCGTGATCGTGCCCTTTGTGAGCGGGCGATACGGCGACGAAATCGCGTCGGTGTCGGTTTGGAAAACGTCGGTTAGGGCCTGGCCGAGGCCGTACGAAAAAAAGAAGGCGGCGAAGGCGACGACGAGGTGTGTTGTTGTTTCGTTCGGGTAAATGGAGAGCCCAACAGTGCCCGACACCCCCGAGATGAAAAAAAGGTAGGGCCGCAGCGTGATCCAGTAGTCGCGCGCGAACGCGAAGCTGAACGTCGGGTGTGCCAGCGCTCGCGGCGGCTCGGTCATGGCCTCTCTGCGGCCTGCTCGGCCAGCGGCGCGTCGAGGGAAAGCCGCTCGCCAATCTCGAACACTTCGGGCGCCGTTTTACCGAGGATTCCGTATTTTCGCCCGATGCGCGTGAAAACCTCGACGGTCCGCGCGAGATCGTCGGCGTTGTGCCGCGCGTTAACGGCGAGGCGCGCGATCGCTTCGCCCAGGGGGACAGCCGGAAACGCGACGCTGCCGCATTTGATACCGGCGTCGAAAAGGTCGCGGCTCACGAGCCAAAGCAGTTTCGACGAGCCAAGAAAAACGGTGACGATCGCCGACTGCATCTCCGTCGGCACAATTAAACCCGCGTCGCAGAGGGCCGGAACAAAGGCGCGCACGTTTCGCCAGAGACGCTCGCGGTGCTCGGGCTCCTCTTGCATCACGCGAAACGCCTCGGTGACGCCCGCACACGTCGCCGCAGGAAGCGACGCCGTGAACATCGCCGTCGTCGCGTAAAAGCGAAGGTAGTAGACAAGGTCGCGCGCGCCGACGACGTAACCCCCCATCGACCCCGGCGCCTTGCTAAACGTCCCCATGAGGACGTCGATCGCGCCCGGCACTTCAAAATGCTCCTCGAGCCCGCGCCCCGTCGCGCCGATCACGCCGGTTGCGTGCGCTTCATCGACCATCAATTTCGCGTTGTACCGACGCGCGAGTGCGGAAAGCTCGGGGAGTCGTGCCATTCGCCCGTGCATGCTGAAAACGCCGTCGGTCACGATGAGCTTCCCCATACAATTCCCCGACGCGTCCGCCTCTTTGAGAATCTCCTCGAGCGCCGCAAGATCGTCGTGCGGGTAGGCACGCCGCAGGCGCGAAGTCGTGGCGCGCGCGCCATCGTGGATGCTCGCATGGCTGAAGCGATCGCGCACCACAAGGTCCTTCTCGCGCACAAGCGCCGTCAACGCACCAACGTTCGCCGCGTACCCGCTGGGAAAAACGACCGCGTCTTCGCGTCCGTGAAACGCCGCGAGCGTCTCCTCAAGTTCGCGCAGGTAGCGATTCGTGCCAGAGAGGAGCTGCGCGCTCGGCGTCCCGTAGCCGACCTGATCGATGGCGCGCTTGACCGCTTCGCACACGCGCGGATGCAGGTGAAGGCCGAGGTAGCTGTTTGAGTCGAAACAGATCATCGGCTCTTCAGTGCGGCGAAATGGATTGAAAACGGTGATGCGATGGTCAAGGCCGCTCGTCAGCGTGACGCGGTAAAGCGCCTGATAAAACTTTTTGTGCTGCAAATCGCGAACGACTTCGTAAAACGCGTTGCATTTCGCGAAGAGGTCCGGTGAATCAACGCGGTAGTAATCGAGGATCGACGGCCCGGCCGCATCGACGCTTGCCGGAAGCCGACGCGTTTCTTCATCGCAGAGTTCGTCGGTTACGTAAGGCGCGTAGACGAGGTGTCGGCGAAGCGCGGCGATGAGCGCCGTTTCGGCTTGTGCAAACCGAAAAACCACGACGCCCAGCCCCGACGGTGAATCGTCGACGGGAAGCGGCTCGCTCCGAACAACACACGCGGCCCCGCTCCCTCGGCGTGCGCCGTCGACTTCAAAACGCAGCGTCTTGAAGCCGTCACCTTCACGCGGCAGCGATTCATCGGCGACAAGAACTTTCACACCGGTTGTCGAAATGTCGACGACGCGACCATCGATGGGGACGTTTCGATCGCCGCGCGCACGAACGCGAACGGCATTCGCGTGCTTCGGCCGAAACCGCTCGGGACGCGCGAGAAACGACCGCGAACCTTGATTCCTGTCGGACATCGCGGGAATAAGCGTACCAGAGGTCGAGCGCCGTTGCGAAAACGCTTCTTAAGAAGGGCGCACGACAAATTTGATTTAAGCTCGAATGAAAATGTTAACACTCGCGTGGTCATCCGGCCTTCCTGCGACTCGCCCAGTATCGATCCCATCGGTCTGAGCTTCGATAGAAGGATCGCACCGAGACCATCGCCTCTGCGCTGGGGCGGCCCCAGCGACAACCGGGAGGTTTCATCCGCTGCTGTATGACGTGGTGGATGGCGCTTTCAACGAAACCGCTGCCAATCGGATGACCCTGTTCGCGGAAGGTTCGATGGCGCATGGCTTCGCGGTTGTCTTCGAAATAGTGGGCGAGAGATTCGATCGCCCTTTTCTTACGGGCGGTCTTCTGATGGCTCGCCAGAAAGCAAAGTCCTTGCAATACGTCTTCGACCCCGTCCTCCCACAGCCCATCAACCTGTTCCTCCACGAGATCGTTAAGAGCCTTGCGGAACGCTTCCTTGTCCCCGACATTCCCATGTGGCGTACCTTCGGTTGTAGGTTTCGTGCCGATTCTTTCTATCTGGATCTACGCCGCCCTTGTTTCTCTATCGTTCCTTGACGAAACGATTACAGCGCCACGATCGAATTACAAATTCTGTCGTGCGCCCCCAACATTGCAGCGGTGGGGGCATTGCGTTATGCAGTTTGAAATGACGCGCCCTTGGTACGAAACGTTTTTCGACGGCGACTATCAAGTCGTATCGCGCCGTCTCACCATTCGTTGTGTGCAATCGGCGCGGCTCTCACCTTCGATGCGAACGGAACCTTCGTCGTGAACCAAAGCGTCGTGACAAAATCGGCCGCAGCAGCCGTGAGCCCCAATCGCGCCCCAACACGCACGTCAACCGGTCCAAGGTCGACGATCACCCCCGCCCCCGCCGAGACCTGCACCGCCTCATCCACCGCGCCCTTCGCGAACATCTCGACACCGGGGCGAAACCGTCCAGCGCGCACCTCGCCGATCGCTCCCGCTTTCCATCCTCGTTCGTTCGTCGCGCCGCGCCCGTCGAAATACCCACTCGCATTCACGTGGACGCTGACCGGCTTCGCCGCGACGGTTGTGAGCAGCGCGCCCTCGAACCCCGCACCGCCGGCCGACGACACTGGAAGAAGCGCAACCGCCTCCAACCCAACGCTGACTTTCCCGACGAGCGGAATCCATTTGGCGCCCAGGGCGGCTTCGGCGACACGTCCGTCAACGGGCTGATACTCAAACTCCGAGTTGATTTCGATCGACCCCGGCAACCCAAAATTGAGTCGCAAGAGGGGAGCCGAATAGATGTTACGGCTCTTCTCGCGCTCAATTCCGAAGAGGCCCAGTCGAAGCTCGAGGGTCCACGGGTCGGCCGTGTCGGCATCGGTCGATTTATAGGGCGGGTAAGCCGCGGCGGCGCGTGCGATTCCGAGCCCCGCGACGACCGCAAGAACGACGCGCACCATCAAGCAACTTTCACGGAGCGATCGGCGACGCCCTAAGGTCGTCGAAGTACGTGACGGAGTCGGCCTTCGTCCAAACGCCCCAAAGGCCCGCCGCCCCAAACGTGGCATCGCGCGTCCCGATGACCCGCTTTCCGTCCCAATGAACCTGCATCGCACCACCCTTCGCAACGATACCGAGCTTGTGCCATCGCCGCGCCCGCACCTTCCCCGTCCACGACGCGATCTGCGTTCGCTGGCCGTCCTTCACGTGGTAGAGGCGAATGTTGTCTTCGAGCGCATTGGCGCGCGCCACGTAATAGTTTTTCGCGTCGCGATACCGAAAGACCACACCGCACGCGCGGTCGACTTTTCCCGCCATCGGTTTGCAGCGCACCGACAGCTTCAGATCGAGGAGCGGCGCGTCGGCCACGACCGCAATGGCGAATCGATCGTCGGTGTCGTCGTCGTCGAGTTGCGCGAGCAGATTGGGCCTGCTGGGCGCTTCCTTCTTTTTCAGAACAACCCACTTGCCGTCGCGTCCATTGCCTGTGCGCGCAAAGGTGAACCTCTTGGGAGGCGCGCCATCGGCGTCGTCGTCAAAGCCCATGGTTCGCGAGGTTGCGGCACTCGCCCCCGCGATTCCCGCTGGAGTCCAAACAGCCATCGCCGCCATCGCCGTACCCAAGTGTTTCATTCGTGCGCCTCCGACGGGTCAGAATTCTCCGCCGTCTTTCGGAAGTCAATCGTCTGTGCGGGTTCAATCAAACGGCGACCACACCGGCATCGGGCGCGAAACGGTTTCTCCAAACGCGCTCGCCGCCGCAACGACAGCGGACCTGTTGAGGCTCGACGGCCCCGGCACGATTCGAAAGCTCCGATTCACTTTCGCGGAACCATCGTTGACCCAGCTTCAATCTCTGACTCTCGAATTAACTTGGGACGAATTCGGAGTCGTCGACGGGGAGCTGCGCGTTGCCGGCACGGGCACCGAGGATTACTTCAACGCCGGGTGGTATTTCTCCGCGGGCGTCTTCGATTCTCCGTTCGCCGGCCTCAACTTCAAGGAAAGTGATGCGACGGCCGGATCGGGCCGCATCTCGGCTTACCGCTGGCACATCCTGACGGACGAAATCAACTTCTCGAACTCCTTCGACCTTCGAATGGAATACGGCGCGAACCGCCCCGAGCTCGCGGACCGCTACGCCTCCGTGGCTTACCACTACCTAACGAATCGCTCGCAGGCATTCCGCGAGTAAGATGGCCGGGCGAATAGAACCGATGTCGCCTTGAACTTTAGAGTGGGCCCGTCATCTCACCGCGAATGAATTGATAAACGAGCGGGTCGCGCGTCGCCTCCAGCTCGTCCGTGGTTCCCTCAAAGCAGAGCTCGCCCTTGTGCAGCATGGCGACGCGGTCCGAAACTTGGCGGATGCCGTCGATGTCGGTAGAAATCGCGATTGACGTTGCGCGGTGCTGCGTCTGCAAATCGCGAATGAGGTTGTAAATCTTCGACGATGTGACGGGGTCGAGCCCAGCCGTCGGCTCGTCGTAAAAAACGATCGACGGTTTCGCAACGGTCGCACGCGCGATGCCGACGCGCTTCTTCATGCCACCCGAAATCTCGTTCGGGAAAAGCCGTTCAATGCCGGGGAGACGAACTTTCTCAAGCGCCTCCGTGACGCGCGCCGTGATCTCCGCAACCGAATGGCGGCGCTCCTGCTCGAGGGGGAAGGCGATGTTTTGCGCAACCGTCATGTAATCGAAGAGCGCGTTGTTCTGGAACAGCATGCCGATCCGCTGGCGCACCGCGAAGAGCGCGTGCTCCGAGAGCGCCGTGATCGGCTGACCACCAATGAGGACTTCGCCGCGCGTCGGGCGAATGAGCCCGGCGGCAAGCTTCATGAGAACGGTTTTCCCAGAGCTCGGCGTGCCGATGAGCCCAAGCGTCAAGCCCTCGCGAACGGAGAGCGAGATGTTCTTCAAGACCACCTCGGACGCGAACTGCATCCAGACGTTTTGAAACTCAATCACGGGTTCGCCTCGCGGGGCCTCCCGATTCCCTTGGGAAGGGGCAGCGGAGCGAGACCGTCGAGCACGCGCTTCGCCTTTCGCCCAAAGCGCGTATCGGGTTGTTCGCGCAAAAGCGCCTCGAGTGCGGTGCGCGCCTCCCTCGTGCGGCCCTCCGCGGCATACGATTGCACGCGCAACCAACCGACCTCGCGACGGAGCGGGCTATTCGGAAAGCCGTCGTCGAACGCGTCGAGCACCTCGCGCGCTTCGTCGTACAACCGCAAGTCTTCGAGAAAAACGCGCGCCAGCAACACCTGCGACGGTTCGAGAACGCGCGGATTGTACGACCCGAGCGCCCACGACGGCCGCCGCTCGGCCATCATCACGCGCAGATGGCGAATGAGCTCTTCGTAGCGCCCGCCGCGTCGAAGCAACTTCGCGAGGCGCCAACGCGCGTCATCACCGAAGCCGCCCAGCCCCCACTCGTTGATGACCTTACGGTAAAGCCACTCCGCCGTCTCGTCGTCCTTGAACGCCGTTTCAACGATTTGGGCGAGCTCATAGAGGATGAGATCGCACAAAGAACTCCAGGGGTCACGGCGATAAAGACGCGAGAGGATTCGCACCGCACGCGCGGGCTCGTCGTCGTCGCGGGCGACGGCATTCACAATCCATCGCACGGCGTCGCGCGCGGGGTCTGTGCTCGGGTAGCGCCGCGCGAGGTCGACAAAGCGACGCTCAGCGTCGGCGCGCGTTGCGGCGGTTTCGGCAAGCCAATAAAGCGACCGCGGGGCCTTCGGATGCTCGGGCCATGTTCGTGCGATCCGCGAGAGCTCGGTGCGGCCATCCGTAACGCGACCGGCTTTCATGAGCGCACGCGCGTAAAGAAAAGAAACTTCGGCCGCCCAATTTTCGGGGAGGTCGAGCCGTCGCGCGGCGTCGAGCGCGGGCACCGCCTTGTCGTACCGCTGCGAAACGTAGAGTCGCTCCGCGGCCTCGATTCGCTCGCGCACCGCGGGCGGTGGGTTGAGTGAACAGCTCGACGCCATCACGATCACAGCGGCCGCCTGAGTGAAATAAACGCGGATCATTTTCGAAGGAGTCTCTTAAGGGGGATTTTGCCACGAAAGCGGTCGAGAACCGAGAGGACCGTTGCGCCGCCTCCCGCGACGAGACCGAACGCGCCGACGACCCACGCGATTTCGCGCGCGGGGGAAACGAGGCCCGTGCTCGCGATGGCACAGGCGATCGCAAGAGCGCCGCCCAAGAGAGCGCTCGCGACAAGAAGTCCCGCGCGATGCACCGTTCGATCGAGGCGCTCGACGTGTTCGTTTTCGGCGACGACGGTGAACTTACCCGCACTCAAATCGGCGAGAATCTGATCGAGCTGGCCGTGCGCCGCGCGCAACGTGCCACCAACACCAAAGAGCTCGTGAATCGCGCGTTCGCGAATCTTTTCTGGCGCGAGCTCGCCCTTCAGAATCCGCGCCGAATAAGGCTTTGCGGCCGCTGCGAGATCGAGGTCGGGCGTCAGCTCGCGGATGACCCCCTCGATGGTCGCCGCGGCTTTTGCCAGCAAAGCAAACTCCTTTGGCATTCGCACGCGGTGTCGCTGCGCCAATTCCATGAGATCGCGAATCAAGGCCGCTGGGTCGATGGCGCCGAGCGTGCCGCCCCAAAAGCGATCGAGGAGCGCCGCAACGTCGCGACGAACGGCCGCGAGATCGACGCGCGCGTCGGGACGCCCCACGCGGTACAGCAATCGCGCGAGTCCGTCGGCGTTGCGGAGCGCAATGCCGAGACACATTTCGATGAGCGTTGCGCGTTGGTCGGGCGAAAGCCGGCCGACGAGACCGAAATCGAGGAGACCGATGCGACCGTCATCGAGCCGAATGAGGTTGCCAGGGTGAGGGTCAGCGTGGAACGTGCCGTGAACAAAAACCTGCTCGAACGAGATGTCGAGAAACTTCGCAACCAACGCTCGCGCGGTGTCGGACCCGGGCGCAATCGATGAAATCCGCGTCCCAGCTAAGAATTCGAGCGTGAGCACCGTTGCCGTCGAATGGCTTTCAATAACACCGGGCGCGCGCACGAGTGGGCTATCGCCAAAGCTGCGCGTGAAATCGCCGATGTTCGCGGCCTCGGACCGAAAGTCGATCTCCGCGAGCAGCGCCGATTCAAACTCACTGACGATTTCGGTTGGGCGGTAAAGCGACGCCTCGGCGAATACGTTTTCGGCCGCCGCGGCGAACCAATAAAGGAGAGAGAGGTCGGCGCGCATCACGCGATCAAGTCCCGGCCGCTGAACCTTGACGACGACGTCGCGACCATCCAGCAGGCGGGCGCGATGGACCGCGGCAATCGACGCGCACGCAAGTGGTTTCTCATCGAACGACGCGAAACGCTGAGCGAGGGGCGCACCGAGAGCGCGCTCGACTTCGGCCCGCACGTCGTCAAAAGCGAGCGGGGGTGCGGAATCGCGGAGCTTTACCAGTTCGTCGATGAACGCGGCTGGAAGAAAATCGGGCCGCGTCGAGAGCACCTGCCCAAACTTGATAAACGTTGGTCCAAGCTCTTCGAGGAGCTTGCGAAACCGAACCGCCGCTGGATCGACGACGGTCTGCGCGGAGCGATCGCCGCCGTCGGCGTCGAGAACCGACGAAACTTCTGAAGGGACCGGCGCCGATTTGAAAAGACTCGCAAAACCGTAACGGGCTATCACCTGCGCGATCTGGCGCAAGCGATTCACATTGGCGAGCGCGCCGCGAATCATAAGTGTGTGCAAGATATCACGGCCGTCGGCGATTCGGCGAGCACCGACCCGGCGACTCGAGCGATGCCCTCTTTAAGGCCGAGAGGATGGCTGCGCCACAGACGTGACGGTCGCCCCCGAAGTTCGCGGCAAGAGCTGCCCGAGCGCCCGGCGCCGCTCGACCCGCACCGCCCCATCCGCGTTCGCCCCCTGCGCCTCAAGAATCCGCACCCGCGCCTCGACACGCGCGACACGCGCCCACGCCCGCTCAATCGCGCGCGCCGCCACCTCGTCCTCAAAACTCTCCGCCTCCTCGCGCGCAATCGCGGCCTTGACCTTATCGAGTGCCACGCGATGCGCCGCCGCAACCGCCTTTTCAAAACGTTCGCGCGCCGCCTTCTCCTCCCCGTAAAACGCGCCGCTGCCGATCGCCTCCTCCGTGACAACCGGATGCGACCTCACCGCTTTCTCATGCGCCGCATGAATCGCAACGACCTTCGCCTCATCCGCATCGTGCGCCGCCAACGCGAGTCGCGCCGCCACGCTCTCGGCCCCCGCACGACCTGCGACCGCCCTCAACTTCTCTCGCGCGACCCTTATCTCACGCAACTTCGCCTCGAGCCGCCCCTCCGAATCCCGAACGATCTTTTCTCGAACAACCTCCTGCGCCTCAATCGAGACCTGCCCAACCTGCTTCGCCGCGCCCTCATCGCGCCACGCGCTTGCGCCATCGCTCGCACACGCAGCCACCGCCGCAAGCACGACCGCCGTTCTTCCTAATCCACGTCCCATCTCGCGCCCATTCATGGTGTCACCTCTTTCGTCAGTTGGTGTTGGTTGTATCGAACGTCAAGCGTGGTCCGCCGCCCGTCTTGAAGCACGCCGGAAAGCGTGCCCGTGCCGCGCGCACAAAGTCGTACCAGCTGTGAATCGATTCCGACGGCACCGATTGCAAGACCGCCCACATATTCGCGAAGCCTCCGCACCGCTGCGAGAGATTCCAGATTTGCAGCGCGACGTTCCCCTCGGTTTCGTTACCACCTGGCAGCTGCCGCCACGTGCTCGGTTCGCCGTTCTGCGTCGTGTCGTAAAGCGCCTCGTTGTATTCGCACCACCCTTCGTTGAACGCGAACCCCTCATTCGAGATGAGCGAGAAACTGTGGCTGCGCGGATACCCGAACCGCAGCGCGTCCCAATAGAAGTGCGCCAAATCGCCGTCCTGCGCATGCCGAATCCGGTGCCCGAACTCGTGATAAACCGCCGCAAGCCGGTTGTATCCGCCCGGCCAGCGAATGTTCGTCGTGTCGGTCCACGGCACACCCGTCGAAACCCACGCGGGATATGTGATGTCGACGACGCCGCCGTTTTGCGGAATCTCCTGCCCCGTTGCGCGAAAAAAACTGCCGTACTGCTCCATCATCTTCGCGAACAGGTTGAGCGCGCGCTCGCCGTCGCTTCCCGGCGGCGAAAACGTCAGCGCGCCGACGTTCCACGCTCCGCAAAAATTATCTCGAACGTTCGTGTTTGCCGTCCAGTTGAACCACGTTGACGTTTCGACGTTGACCCAATTGTTCGACAGCTCAAACTTCACATACACGTCCGGGTCGCCAAACCAGCCATCGCCGCCGGTCCCCGTAAGCCGGTAGTTCCCCTGTGCGTCGGTCACGCCCTGAACGAGCACGTCGTCAAACCCATCGTCCGAGTCCATGAGATAAACGGTCGCGCGTTCGACGCCTTTCCACGTTCCGCGATCGTTCCACGTGAGCTGCCCCGTGACCGTCACGCTGCAATCGGCCTCGGCGCGACCCGTGATAACACCACTGACAACAATGATAACAAGGCTCACTGCAATCAATTTCATTGTCACTCCTTCCAGTTAGAACGAACCACTCCCCTCGTAACGCGCCGAAAAACCCCCGCTGATCGTGACCGACGCTGTGTTCGATCCGTTGTAAACGGGCGACGCCGAAAACGACCCGGTGATCGCCTGACCCGGCGTTCCAATGCTGCTCAGCGTGAGATTCCCACTCGTCGGCGACCGCCCCTCCGTTGCGTTCACGCGACCAACCCAAAGGTTATCGGCTCCGCGACGCTCGGGAAACGAAATCGACACGCCCGCGTTGCCCAACACCGGCACGAGGGAAAGCGCCCGCAACGATCCCAAGAACAAACATCGAAGCTACAATTCTTTTCATCATTGTTAATCCCCTTCCCTTCATGGACTTAGTGAATTGCAAGAAGCGCGGCCACGCTGAACTCCCGATTTTGCTGTGAAATCTTGGGCATGGGCGCGGCGGAAATGATCGCCCTCGATCGCCGAATGATCGCGCTCGGTCGAGCGGCTGGGTGATACCGCGATGAAACCCCACGCTTTGTCGTGGCGTGCAGAATGCAACTTCAGTCTTCAGGGGACGAGGCGAGAGAAGAGGTGCTCATGCGGTCACAAAGGTGTCCCTTCGTTTCAATGGTCGCAGTGGCTGTTCAGTTCGGGTGCGCGGCGGAAACCGACAGCACGCGTGAGTCTCAGTCGAATCGGAACGGCGGAAGCGCCGGCGACACATTCGACGAGACGCGGGCCGCACTCTGGAAGGCGGGCGTCCATGGCTTCGCCGAGGTGCGCGAGAAAGGCGTCGATCGCCTCGCAACCGAGACCGGCGTCTCGACGTCAGCGCTCGAGGAGATCGCGACGCACGCCGACTGGCTCGATACGCCGGGCGTTTCTTTCGCGCAAGCGAAGGCGCTCGTGCAGGCCGGCGCGCCGACGCCCGCGGACTATCTCGCCGCCGACACCGACAAACAACGCGAGCTTGCCGCCGTGTTGCCGCCGCATCATCTACAAGGCGTGCCCGCATCCGCCTCGCATGCAGCCCCGCCCTCGCCCCCACGTGGGGTGAAAACCGTCGGGCTCGACCCGAGCTATTTTTGTTCGGCCTTCGAGCCGCCTGCGCGAACCCCCGCCTGTTCCCAAGCCGGCGCGTCGGCCGCCCGCTCACCCTACATCGACTGGTGCTGGCAACGCGGACCCTCGCAAACGCCAATCTCCGATCGCCCGTGGTGCATGCAACCCGCGACCGGATACGACCCGCAAAACCCGTGCGCCGCCTGCCAAAACGGGCGAGCCGATTGTCAGCGATGGCACCCAAATCCCGCACAGGGCTGGGACCTCCTCGCCTACAACTTCGGCGGCCCGCAATCGGCCGACTCGCGCGACTTCGGATACGTGCTCTTCCACAACAACTACCTCGGCCTTCTTCGGCTCTTCGTCTTGGTCAACCCTGAATCGGGAGGCAGCCGCGCGAACGGCGTCACCGCGCTCCTCAACCTCGAGACGTGCGCGCCAACAAGCGACGGACGAGACTGCGTCAGCTGGAACCGCGCCGGGACCTACACGTTCGCATCGCAGCTCCTCACGAATCCGCGTTCTCCGTTCTCGGAAATGGACAACGCAACCGTTTCGTGGAGCCAAAGCTACGCGAACGGATCGACCATGACACCGGGGAGCTGGCTCCGTGCCGACATTCCGGTTTTCAACGACCCGCAGCTTTCCCAGATGGCGAGAAGCTCCGCCGTTCGAATGCGCATTCTCATCGCGGCGCTCGACATCGCGAACGAGAGCGGCACAATGGCCGGGACATCGCAGATGTCTGGGACCGCGGTGTCCGCGGCTGGCAGTCGCGGGGCGGCGCTCGCGAGCGGCGATTTGTCGGTCGCGAAAGACCTCGTCTTCGGCGCGGTGGGGGCGGCGTCGAGCGGAAGTGAAATACAATCCTCCAAGTTGCTCGGTTTTCTAGGGATCGCGGGAACGGCGGCATCGGTTCTCGGTGGAATCGGGGCGGTTGGAATGGCCGCGGGCTTTCTTTCGTCTTTTTTCGGAGAGGCGACCCCGCAGCGCTTCGACATCAACCTCAAGGGGACTTTCTCGGGCCGTTACGCGGGAACGAGCGTCGCGATAACGAACGGCGCCGATCACTACTTCATTCTCGAACCAAGCGCGCCCGTGTTCCTGAACGGCGCAAGGATTCGCCCGCAGTTCACCCAGCGCTGCCGAAGCACGCGCCTCGGGTCGTTCGGCGTCCGCACATCACTCACGCAAATGATGTCGCAACGAACGATTCCGGTCTTGTCGAACTACTGCTCAAAGAATCGCGAGCTGGTTTTCGGTACGAGCGGATGGTGCCCAAACTACAACGACTACCCGCGGCCAAACATCCGCGTCGGCACGAACGGTCGCACGGTGAGTATTCCGACCATCTTTGACGGAGCGTCGCTCGAATCGCGCGCGCCCGACCTCGCTTTTCGTATCGGCGCCGTTCAAGGCGCGAGCCTCGAAATCATCCCGTCGCGCGCGGCGGCTCTCGGCGAGGAAACGAGCGCGAGCGCGCTGCCACTCTGGGATATGCCGCAGAGTCGCGTCGTCGGCCAGCCAAGCGGCCCCTGGTGGTCGAATCCACCGACCGCCGGCTCGGGGGATCAAACGCCGGCCTACCTCGGCGACCTCTTCACCATCGCCGCTGGCAAACGCCCGTGGGGCGGCACCAGCGTGACGTCACCGCTCTTGCCGCTCTACACAAGGCGAGACTATACCGATACCAGAACCGGCGGCGCCGACGACGGAACACGCACCCTCGATAACGGTTCGTCGTCGAACGCTCCCGCGAAACTCGGCGACGTCTCGCGCGCTTTCCTTCGCACCATCGTTCAGGTCGATGTGCCGGGGATTCCCGACCCCCAGATCATTTCGTACGCAATCGACGTCACGAACCGGCTACAAGTGACAACCGAGTGCATTCCGCGATCACTCCCGACCGGAAACGGGAGCGCCCGCTACTGGACCTGCACTCAAAACCCGTAAACGCCTATCGCGAGAAACCGATGAACGGTCCAGCAAGGCAGTACAGCTGATAGCCGTACTGGAGGATGCACGAAAACGACCCTGGGTGGTTCACGTCGGCGACGGCTCCGGTCAAGAAGATTCCGCTCGACGACTTCTGCGCAAGAAAGATGATCGCTTCTCCGACGTTGTCCGCTGTCCCGAGTCGATTCTGACTGTCGACGATCGCGAAAAATCCTGCGAAAGACGCAGGCGAAGGCGCCAGCGCGCGGCCGCCGTCAGGCGGGCCAAACGACGACGTTCCCTGAATCGGGTTGTAGGCGTCGACGATGTTCGCCGCGCCGAAATACGCGTCGACGATTGGATTCGACAGCGCGACCAGTTTGCCGACAAAACCGGTAGCGCCGCTCGACAAGAGCGTCGAATTCACCGTCACGCCCGCGTCGCCGTCGACGGTAACGTTAAAGAGGTCCGCGCCCGTCGGTGTTCGCCCGAGAATGACATAGTTCTTTCCGAGAAGGTCCGTGATCGACGCCGCCGCTGTCGACCGAATACCGATGGCGCCACCGAATCCATACGGGAAGTCGACGAGCAGCCCACCCGCGGCGGTCGCGTTGATTCGAACGATGACCGTTTGAAGCGCCGTTCCCCCGTCCACCGAAACCTCCACGGATTGCTTGGCCGTGATGACGCCATTCGCGCACGACGTCGTCCCCGCATCGAGAAGCGCCGGATGTGCATTGGCCGGATCGGTGATGAGTGCCACGCGAATCGGGTCGGCATTTGACCCCGTCGACGCCTGCCCGTTGACAACGAGGCCGTGGTGCCATGAGTCGATCGACAAGATTTCGCCGGCGCTGTTCCCAACGAGCGTGAACTGGCCCATTAAGTTCGGGATAAACCCGCGGTGCCCCGCGCGCGTAAAACTGTACGTCCCCGAAAAATCGCCGCAAGCGCCGCGCGCGATTCCGACGTGCGCCTGTTTGCCCGCGTCCGCGTTGGTCAGCGGCGCGGCAACGACGGCGACGCCTGGAAGCTCAAGCACAAAATAGCTGTCGGTCGCTCGCGGGAAAGTGCCGCTCGGGCGCGCTGGCGTGACCGACGCGACCGTGCAAATGCGGTAATCGTACGTTCCGTTCTTGGCGGCGCACGCACCGGCGATCGTGTAAGCACCGCCATCGACCGGGCTTCCCTCGGAATCAACGGGCGTCATCGCCACACTGAACGCCCCGTTGCTGTCGATCGCCCAGCCCGCGAGATCCCCTTCGTCGGCGGTCGCAACGTACGTCGATGTCGACGGGGTCGGAACCCCGCTGCAAGCGACTCCAAAAACCAAGAGGCCAACCCAAGTGGAACGACGAACCATGTGAGCCCTCCTTGTCGTTTCGCGCGACTTAGCCGGCGCCGATCGACGCCCTAATAGACGTCCACCTTAAACGGGTTTTCGCGGCCGTCGATCGCTTCGAGCGTCGCCTTGACCGCCTTCGCCGCCTCGCCGATTTCGTCTTCGCTGCCTCCCAAATAAACGCGCCCAAACGCACCGAACGAAACAAACTCAAGAATGTGGATGTTCGCCGCTTTTTCCGCCTCGTTCGCCGCGATGGCCGCATAGCCCGCCGGATGTACTTCGAGAATGAAGAGGGTATCCGACTGCAAAAGGAATTGCCCGTGGCGCATGCGATTCACGAGCATCGCCTGGTGCCCGTCGATCCCCGTAATCGTTTGGCTCGATACGACCTTCGGCTTGAGACGCCCCTTTTCTTCAACCGACAGCGCTTCGCAAATCGCGGCGCCGGCCGCGCGCACCTGGCCCTGGTCAAACGAATGAACTTCGAGAAGGCCAAACGCGCGCTCGACGATCTGCATACCGGGCACGACGCTCGTGCGTTTCAAGACCGCGTCGGTCACCGTGTTGATCGAGATGCCGGGCGCAACTTCGACGAGGAGCGCCGCTTGCCCTTCGAGCGGCAAAAAACCCTGCGAGACCGTCTGGAAAAAGGCGGCGACTTGCGGTTGCAAAATGTCGAGATAGGTGAATGTGCGTAGATCGATCATGGCCGCGCGACTATCGGCGACGCACCGAAAGCTGTCAACCGCATCACGCGTGACCGGTTTTATTTGACGCGCGAGAAGAGCGAGCGTTCCGTGGCGAGGGCCGTGCCGACATGACGATAAACGACGGGCGTGCTCGTCGACGTTTTCTTCATCGCGTATCGACCAACGGAAAGCTCGCGCCATTCGACTCCTTCGTCGGTGTCGCGCCGCGGCGACGACGTGATGCCGTTTTGAATGCTGGTTCTCGTTTGCGATCGGGACCAAGTCCCGTTCTCGCGCAGGAGCAGATCGATGCTGTGTTCCGACGACGCGGCAACGGTCGTCCCACTCATTACGCGCGACACACTGTGCGCCCGCCAAGTGCCGCGAACACCATCCGTCACGCTCTCTGGAACGAACACCACATCGTTGTCATCGAACCCGACGGCGAACGCATCGTCCGCAACCGCCAAGTACGACGACAACTCCATGCGTCGACCCTGATCGTCGCTGATGCGAACGGTGAGGGCGCCCTGTTCAACGGCGTACGTTCCACCGAACGACTTGTCGACGACGCCGTTGCGATAGAGCGTGACGGACAGCCCGTCACTCGCCGAAAACGTCACCTCAGTTTTGCGCTCGCCGGTCGTCGCGTCGACTTGGCGCCACGTCCCAACCATGAGAGCGGCTTGCGCGGCGCTTTCATCGGGTGGTTGCGACCCACCGCACGCGCTGGCCAAAATCAATGCCGTGACGCTGGTTTTTGACATCCACTGCATAAGTAACCTCCCTGTTAACATTGACGGGTGAACTCTAGTCTCGTTAAGGAGCCATCGGGGCCGATGGGAGCCTTCGCAAACGCGGTGCCGAGAAGAGCAGCGAGAAAGCCAGCGGATTCCGGAGCGATATGGGGATCACGTCGCGCGATGTGTGTCCATCTCACCACAGGTAGACGCGCAGACGGCACGCCCGCGCGAGGCCCAGCAAGAATCGATCGGTTGACAAGGGGCCGGCGAAAATGGTGCAAAGCGTCCTTCATGCGGATGATTCGAGAGGAAACCGCCGACGGGGCGGCCTTCATGCGGCTGGCGCTCCGGCTCGCCCGGCGCGCTGCAACGCGCGGTGAGGTGCCCGTGGGAGCGGTCGTCGTACGCGACGGCGCCGTGGTTGGCCGCGGGTCAAATCGACGAGAACGGGCGAACGACCCGACGGGACACGCGGAGATTCTCGCACTCCGTCAGGCGGCGCGCGCGATCGGTGACTGGCGGCTCGCGGGGACGACGCTTTACGTGACGCTCGAGCCGTGTGTCATGTGCGCCGGGGCGATCGTTAATGCGCGCGTTCCACGCGTCGTGTATGGGTGCCGGGATCCCAAGGGTGGCGCCGTCGATTCGCTGTACGACATCATGCGCGATCGTCGATTGAATCACCGCGTCGACGTAGAAAACGGAATCCTTGAGCGCGAATGCTCGATCATGTTACGTGAGTTTTTCCAGAGGCTTCGTATAAAGGGAGAGATGACCGAGAGGCCGAAGGATTTTCGCGGAAAAGCGCGACAGCCTGTGGCTGGAGCGCCCGCGAAAATGGGTGAGCGCCGGTTTACCGAGCGCGAACCCCCGCACCACAGGCCTCGTGTTGCGTCGACTCGCGTGGAATCGGCGACGGACCTGGTGTTATGAAGGACCCGTACGGAGAGATGACCGAGAGGCCGAAGGTGCCAGACTCGAAATCTGGTGTACTCGTAAGGGTACCGGGGGTTCGAATCCCTCTCTCTCCGATTTGAAGTATTGCGCGGATGATGGAGGGATTCGGGCACGTAAGGTTGCGCTCCCATGCGGGAGCGCGAGACAGAAGCGTGTAGCGAATCCCTCTCTCTCCGATTTGAGTTGGGTGCGTGGATGATGGAGGGATGGCCGAGCGGCTGAAGGCGACGGTTTGCTAAACCGTTGTACGGGTCTAAAGCTTGTACCGTGGGTTCAAATCCCACTCCCTCCGAATATAGTTGTTGTACGGATGCGTGGATTGTCGATTCTTAAAACCATTTTCTGAGGTTGGTATATGTCGAAATTCAAACGCCATTTTTTTATCTGCCAAACGCAGCGCCCGCCGTTTGCGAAGCCGTCTTGCGGCCAGCGCGGCTCCGCGAAGCTCGTTGAAGCATTCACCGCTGAACTCAACAACCACCCCGAACTCTGGAACGAGGTTCAGGTCACCGCAAGCGGCTGCCTCGGCCCGTGCTTCGATGGCCCGAGCATTGTCGTTTACCCCGAGGCGACTTGGTACGCCGGCGTCAAGCCCGACGACGTCAAGGAAATCGTTGAGTCGCATATGATCGGCGGAAAGCCGGTCGAGCGACTCCTTTATAAATGGCCGACGACGTAATCCGTTATTGGCAAAGACCGCCGTCGCAGGCGCTTGAGAGGCACTGCGCGTTCGACGTGCAATTTGCGCTCGTTTGCCCTTTACAAACACCGGCATCGTTCTCGACGACGCACGACGCATTCGACGCGCACGCCGCCACGCCACCATCGGGAACGCACGACGTGGTGCACCCCGTCGTGTTGTCGCATCCGTACGGCGTGCAATCGGTCCCGGCATCAACCACCGGCGAACACGCCCCGACGCCATCGCAATTCCGCGCCGGCCGCAAAACCGCGCCTTCACACATCGCCGCCACACAAACGAAGCTGCTCGAGTAATACGAGCATGAACGATTCCCATTGCACGTCCCGTTTGTGCCGCACGTCGCCGATCCTTGGTCCGCGCAGTCGTTATCCGGGTCTTGCCCCGTCGGAACGGCGGTACACGACCCCACGTTCGGCTGGTAATCGCACCGCTCACAACCGCCATCGCACCGCGTATTGCAACAAACCTGGTCGACGCAGTTCCCCGTCGTGCAATCGGCCGCAGCCGCGCACGTTGCCCCAAGTGATTTCTTTGCGGCGGTCTCAGTCTTGCCGCATGCCGCCACATCAACAACGGCGATAACTACGATCGCCGCGACCGCGACAGCCACGTTTGAGCGCCAACACGCCTGTTTCATTTCGCCACCTCCGGCCTCTCGGTCATCTCTCCACACTAACGCAGGCTATCATCGGCCTTCGGTGCGGGGGTTCGCGCTCTGCAAGCAGGCGCTCGCCCATTTCCGCGGGCGCTCCAGCCACTGGCTGTCGCGCTTTTCCGTGGAAATCCTCCGCACCCCCGGGGGGTCTAGCTTAGTCGGCCTCTGTATCGCACGCAATGAATCACCAGCCGCCGCCCGCCCCATCTACGTCTTGGCAACCTCCCAGACGCGCGTGCTACGATGCGGCCATGAAAACGCGGCGATTGAAGGCGTTCACGATGATTGAGCTCATGGTCACCGTTCTTATCCTTATGTTGCTCGTCGCCACGGCCATGCCATCGTATTCGCGAATCGTCAACTACATGAAGTCAACCGAAGCCGTGCTCAACATAGGGAAGCTGTTTCAAGGGGCCAAAATTTACTTCGAAAACCAGGAAGCGGCGACGCGCGAGGGGAAGGCCGTGTCCGAAGTGTTCCCGCCAACGTGGGACGGCGGCTGCCACCCAGCCGAGCCCACCGCAGACAAGCGGATGCCGAATTCGCAAGACTGGCGAATGTCGCCGTGGACAGATCTTCAGTTCGAGATTTCTGATCCGCACTACTATTGTTACAACTACATCAACATGAACCCGGGACAACAGCGCAATGCGACGTTCATCGTCGAGGCGCGCGGCGATCTCAACGGCGACGGTTTTCAATCGATCTTTAGCAAGACCGGGGCGATTTCGGCTGACGGCACGGCGGTTTCGAGCCCCGGTGGACTCTACAAGTTTCGCCCGAACGAGTGATGGCTGTGCGAGGAGGCGGTCGCGTCCTCCTTTCCTTTTGGCTCATCGCGTTTGCCGCGCCATTCGTCGCGTACGTCGTCACGATCTGCCCGAGTGTTTACGGGCTCGATTCGTCTGAGTTCACGTCCGCCGCGTGGCTCCTTGGGATTTCGCACCCGCCCGGGCATCCGCTCCACGCTCTCCTCGGCAAGCTCGCCTCGTTCGTGCCGCTCGGTGACATCGCGCTTCGTCTCGCGCTCCTTTCAGCGTTGCTCGGCGCGCTCTCGTCGCTCGCGCTCTTCGCGACGCTCTCACGCTTCATTCGACCTGTCCCCTCGCTCGCCCTCGCGCTCGCGTTCGCTGCGTCGCACGCCGTCTGGTTTCAATCGATTCGCGCCGAGGTTTATACGCTCCACGCGGCCCTCATCACGGCGGCCCTCGCCGCGATCACCCGTTTCCCGTCGTCCGAAAAATCACGCCTCGCTGCGGCGTTCCTGATCGGTCTCGCGCTGGCAAACCACCACTACCTCACCGTCGTCGCGATTCCAGGCCTCGCGCTCATTCACGCGGCTGTCCACGGTCGCGTTTCACTCAACGCGCACAAGATTGTTCGCTCGGGCGCGTTCGTTGTTCTCGGCCTCGCAACGTACCTTTACTTGCCGCTTCGCGCCGGGCGCGTTCCCGAAGTCGATTGGGGACGCCCCGACACGTCGTCGCGATTCGCGTGGACCGTTTCGGCCCAGCTCTTTCAAAAGTCGGCCGAGCGGCCCCGCGGTTCCCTCGCCGAAGGCACCACACGCGCCCTCGAGGTCGTCGCATCCGATCTTCATCTCGTCGCCGCCGTCGCAGGTTTTATCGCGCTGGCCCTTCTCATCGCTGCGCGAAAGGCGCGACTTCTCGGCGTGGCGCTGGCGATCCTTTTTGCCGGCGCCATTTTTCCCAAGGCGCAAATGGGCTTCCTCACTTCAAATCCCGACGACCACGGCTACCTGATCGTCGCGCTCGCGCCGCTTCTCATCGCCATCGCCGCAGGACTCGAGTTCGCCCGCGACAAGTTCTTAAATCGCCTGCGCGCATCACTCCAGCGAAACGTCGTTGTCGCCGCGGCGCTCCTTGTCGGCGCCCTCCCGGTTCTCGTAACGCTCGAAAACTTCGAGCGCAACGACGGTTGCGATCGGCGCGGGGCCGACACGCTGGCGCGCGATCAACTCCGCTCAATCCCAGAAGGAACGTTCCTCTTTTCGGCCTACTTCAAAACCGAATTCGCGTTTGCTTACCTCCAAGGCGTCGAGCGCGGACGGCCCGATGTGACGGTCGTTCACCGCAACGCGCTCAAATTGCCGGGTGTCCTCGAGGATTTGGCGACTCGACCGAGAGCCGAGGTCGAAATGATCGGTGCCGTCGCGAAGGGGCTTAACGCACGAGCTGAAATGACGGCCCTCGCTGCGCGGCGTCCCTTTTGGTGGGAAATCGATTTTACAATGGTCGGCGACGACATGAAGCGACTTGTGCCGCGCGGGTATTTCGCGGAGTGGATGGCAAGCCCAACGTCCATCGATATGCGCGCCGCTGGATTGCAGGAGCGCGCCTTCTTCCTTAAACGCGACGCGCATCTCCTCGCGGCGACAGGCGGTGACACCGAGGACATCGAAACGATTTTTTGGATTCACTATTTGCGGGGTCGATTCTGGGCGACCCTTGGAGAGCGCATTTTTTCTTTTGCGGCGTTTGATCGCGCACTCGCGATCGACCCCAACAACGGCGAAGTCAAAGCCGAACGCGCGCAAGTCAGCGGCGAACCGTCGCAACAATAAAGCGGTACGCAAAGGCACGATCGGTCGCACGAAGATCGGCTTCGAGCGCAGCGTCGCGTTCAAGGATGTCGTCAAATCGCGACGGTATGCGGTGCGCCGAAAGAAACTCGCGGATGCAGACGCGGGCCCCAGGCGTCGCGGAATGAACGACGGCTTCGAGCAGGCGCTCGAACGATTTCGGATCAAGGTACGATGGAACGTCCGAGAGCGAAAAGCGCGTGAAGCTCGCCTGCGGTTGGCGTTCAAGGAAGGCGATGACGTTGTCGGTCGCGTCAGTCAATCGATCGAGGTGCGGTCGTATCGCTTCGACGCCAGATTGAGAAAGGTACGGCGGAAGATCATCTGGCGAAAGCCTCCCCCGAAAAACAAGTGACATCATAAAGTTCTCGCGCGCGAGCGTGCGGTCAAGCGACGCGAGCATGCCGTCGTAGATGTAACGACCAACGCGCATCGATGGGTCGACGTTCGCGAAAAAAGCCGGGTCGCGCAGAAAAAGGCGAGAAAAGATCCGGCTGCAAAGGGCGTCATAAACAAGGCGCCACCACGCGCGATCCCACGTGCCGCGTACAAATGCGCGCTGCTCCGAAAGATCGCCAAACTCAAAGAGCCGCCGTAGGACGCGCCCGCGCAGGCCACGGGCTACGCGCGAGATGCGCTGGTAATAACGCTCCCAGCGGCCCGCATAAAGCACCCCACGTGCGATGGTGCGGCGCTCGGCGCTCCAGTACGCGAGCGTCTCGGGCGCGAGGCATGAGGCGAGGCGCGGAAGGACGGCGAGGCGCTCGTCTCGAGCATCGACGAGGCCCAGAAACGCAACATAATCCTCGAACGACAACTGGCTCATCGCGGCGACTTTGAGCCGAAGGAGGTGTGTTTGCGCGGGATTTGCGTCGACGGCAACGACGAGAGCCGGACGGCGCATTAGGAGATGGAGCGGGCGATCGCCGCTCCCGGTCACGGCGACGACTCGATCGGTCGGGCCGATCTCGAGCGCGCGCGCCTCAGTGCGCCAATCCTCGTTGCACGAAGAGTAGTTGAGCGTCGTAAAAAAATCGCGCACGCGGCAGATGTACCCCAATCCCCGGATGAGCGGCGAATTCTCTGCAGCGCGTCGGATTGGCAGGAGGCCGCGTCGGCGCGCCGACGTCCTCGGGTCTGAATGCGAACGAGCGATTGGGGCACTGTTTTATTGCGTGCGAAAACTCGGAGATTCCAAGCGATACCGCGCTGCAGACCCTGCGCGAAGGTAGGCTGCGGGCTCCTTTCCGTCGCCCTCGCCATTCCGCTCGCACAGGCAAGCCACTGGCTTGCCCGCAGACCGCTCGCGGAATAGGCGCGCCGTTGCGGCACCCCTTCCAACCCGACGCAACTCCGGACGAAACGCTTACCCGGTACGTATTCCTCGCCCTTGAGGGTGGTACGACGGTTTCGCCTGCTGGGTGTCGGCTAACGATCGATCGACCCCCAAGTCTTTGAACCGCCGTTCCAGGGAAACGGCTGGGTTCTGATTGGGCGGGCGGGGATTGGGCTTGCTCCGGGTCGCGTCCGCAGGGGATGAGGTGCCGACGGGGCGTGGAATTGCCGTTCTCATGATGTTTGATTTATTTCGTGCAGACTCACATTTTATGTCAGACCCGAGGACTTCCGCGAGCCGGAGCGAGCCCAGGCCCCGCCCGTCCCACGCGAATGTTGCCCGTTATCCGGGGATCCGGGCAGATGTACCACGTTTCAAAATCGGTGGACAGCGCGGGAAGAAAGGCGGTAGGGTGCCGCGCATGAAATCACCAACACGCGTTTTTTTCGTGGTCGCTGCTCTCGTCGCTGTTTCTTGTAAGAGCGAACAGTCTCCACCGCCCAGCGTAGGCGGACCGGGGCAACCCGTGCAGGTTAACTTGCCGCCCGGTCACCCCGGGCAGCCGCAAGTTCCGCCTGGGATGCCGCAACCGCCGCCCCAGATTCCCGCGCCGCCAGACCTCGCGGTGCCACCGGCCGATGCGATCAAGAAGCCGTCGGGGCTCGTGATGAAAGTGCTTCAGCCCGGCACGGGCAAGACGAAACCCGAGGACCACGACATCGTTTCGGTGCAGTTCACGGGCTGGACGAAGGACGGGAAGATGTTCGCGACATCGACGGGGCGGCCGCGGCCGGCGACGTTTCCGGTCGGGAAGATTTTTCCGGGATGGAGTGAGGCGTTGAAAGAGATGGTGCAGGGCGAAAAGCGGCGGCTGTGGATCCCGCAAAACCTCGCTTTTTCGGGGCGTCCGGGCGCACCCCAAGGAGACCTCGTCATCGACTCTGAGATTGTCGATCTCAAGCCCGGGCCGAAGCCAGTTCCCGCACCGCCGGATGTGAAGGCCGCGCCCTCGGACGCCGAGAAGTCCAAGTCGGGGCTCGCGTCGAAGGTTGTCGCGAAGGGGAAGGGCGCGAAAAAGCCGACGGCGTCGAGCCAAGTTGAAGTCCATTACACGGGCTGGACGACGGATGGACGGATGTTTGACAGCTCGGTTGTGCGTGGCACACCGGCGCGGTTTTCGCTGTCGGGTGTGATTGCGGGTTGGACGGAAGGTTTGCAGCTCATGGTCGAAGGCGAAAAGCGGCGGTTTTGGATTCCCGTCGACCTCGCGTACAAGGGCCAGCCGGGGAAACCAGCGGGGATGCTGGTCTTCGATGTTGAACTGCTCAAGATTTTGGACAGCGCGCCAGCGCCGGTGTTTACGCCGCCGACCGGAGGGCCGCCGCCGGGGCCGGCGCAAGTGCCGCCAGGCCATCCGCCACTGCCGCGTCCCGTGGCGCCACCGCGTTGAGCGCCCCTCGCCTGATTCACCCCAGATTCCTATTCCGCTTCTCATGAATTCGTCGCGCTCGAAACGTGTCCTCGCCTACCTCTCCGGCATGTTTCCACCGGTCGCCGCCGTTGCGACGCTCATGGGATTTGTCGCGTGGGACTTTGTTGTCCAATCGATGGGGAAGTCACCCGTGTTGCGGATTTCGTGGCACACCGTCGTTGGCGCACTCAGCTTAATGCTCTTTTCGCTCCTCATGCGGATTTACGACGAGCTCAAAGACGTCGAGACCGACTTGCAGCTCGCGCGCGAAGGCGACCCACGATACGTCGACCGTCCTATCGTAACGGGTGCGGTCACCGTCGCCGATTTGGTGCTCCTCCGTTGGGTTGTGACGGGGCTCCTCGTTGCGCTAAACGCGCCGCTCGGTTTTCCGTTGCCGTTCACCGTCTTTGTGGGCGTGCTCGCCTTCCAATGGCTTACTTTTAAATGGTTCTTTTTAAAGGATACTATTAGCAATAATCTCATTTTGGCCTTCGCCACGCACCAGCCGCTCGTCCCTCTTCTCTTCGTTTACCTCCTTTCCGTCGTCGCCACCGAACGCCCCGACCTCGCCTTCGACGGTCGCCATGCGCTTGCGGTATTCGCCTTTTGGTTCCCCATGGCGTCATGGGAAATCGGCCGCAAACTCCGCGCGCGCGACGAGGAGACGTCGTACGACACGTACACGAAACGGCTCGGAACGCGCATCGCGCCGCTCATTCCCGCGGTTCTCCTCTCTGTCGCAACGACGATCACCCTCGCTCTCGTCAGCTCGCGAGTTTGGATCGTGTCGCAACTTGTCCTCGCCGCATTCACAGCCGTTGCCGTCTTCCTCTTCGCGCGATTTGCCATCACGACAAGCCGCCGCCATTCGGACCTCCGATGGGTCGTTGAAGCTTACATCGGCGTCTCGTATTTCATTCTCGCTCTTGACCTCGGAATTGGCTCGGCGGTCGTTTTTTCGTTCGCCTAATGCCTGATTCCCGGTTAACGGCCAAGACCAGCGTGGGGCGGTCGGGTTTGGGCTCGCTCCGGCTCGCGGAAGTCCTCGGGTCTGACATGAAATGTGAGTCTGCACGAAATGAATCAGACATCATGAGAACGGCAATTCCACGCCCAATCGGCACCTCATCCCCTGCGGATGCGACCCGAAGCAAGCCCAATCCCCGCCCGCCCAATCGGAACCCGGCCGTTTTCCTGGAACTCCGGTCAAGGGACTTGGGGGTCGATCGATCATCTGCCGACACCCAGCGGGTGAACTCCTCGTGCCGCCCTCAAGCCAAGAAAACACGTCTCCGGAAAGCGGTCCGCCCGGAATTGCGTAGGGTCGGCAGGGGTCCGCGCAGGCGCGCCTATTCCGCGAGCAGTCTGTTGGCAAGCCAGTGGCTTGCCCGCGCGAGCGGAATGGCAAGGGCGACGGAACGGAGCCCGCAGCCCGACCTTCGCGCAGGGTCTGCAGCGCGATATCGGCTGGGATCACCGAGGTTTCGCCTGCCTCTGAACTGCGGATCAATCGCGCGTCTCAAATCAGACCGAGGACGTCGGCGCGCCGAAGCGGCACCTGGCGACGCTACGCGCCGAAGAGAACTGGCTGCATATCCGGGGATCGAGGTTCGCCTGATTGCACCCCATTCCCAGAACAATCACCGCGGTGGTACGCTTCGTTCCCCTAACAGGAAACGAGGAGAACGATGGGGCTTTTGGAAGGGAAAAAGGGGCTCGTGTTTGGCGTCGCGAACGAGTGGAGCATCGCGTGGCACGTCGCGCGCCGTGCGGCGGATGAAGGTGCAGCGGTTGGCTTTCCGCATTTGCCGGGCGAAAAGATGGAACGGCGCGTGCGGCGAACCGTCGAGTCGATCGGCGACGCCTGGCTTTACCCGTGCGACGTATCGAACGACGCCGAGCTCGACAAGCTGTTCGCGGCGGCCGGCGAAAAGTTCGGCGCACTCGATTTCGTCGTCCATTCGATCGCCTTCGCGAACCGCGACGACTTGCAGCCAGGAGCCTTTGTCAAAACGTCGCGCGAAGGGTTTCGCCTGGCGCTCGATGTTTCAGCCTATTCGCTGGTCGCCATCGCAAACCGCGCGCGCGAGCTGATACCCGCGGGCGGAAGCATCATCGCGATGACGTATTTGGGCGGCGAACGCGTGGTGCCGGGTTACAACGTCATGGGCGTCGCGAAGGCGGCGCTCGACTGTTCGATGCGGTATTTAGCGAGTGACCTCGGTGAGAAGGGCGTGCGCGTCAACTGCATCTCCGCGGGACCGCTCCGCACGTTGAGCTCTTCGGCGGTGGGCGGCATCGACGACATGCTTGGCGCATTCGCCGCAAAGGCACCGCTCAAGCGGAAAATTGACGCGGACGAAGTCGGCAAAACCGCCGTCTACCTCCTCTCCGACCTGTCGAGCGGCGTCACCGGCGAAACAATTTACGTCGACGCCGGCTTTCACACGCTCGGCGCTTAGCCAGGGAATCGCGTGACCCTCGTCTTCGGCTTCTCGGTGCCCGTGCCGTTTGGCGTCGCCGTTCTTGCGCTCTCGGTGGCCGGTCTCGTCATCGGCCATTTCATCGGCGTTGGAATTGTGACCCTCGCACGCCGCGCCGTCGGTGCGACGAAATCTGAGATCGACGACCTCATCGTCGACGCACTCGCGCGGCCGATTCGATTGGCGTCGATGCTCGTCGCGATCTGGCTGCTGATGCGTGGCGTTGTTATCCCACCGAGCGCCTCGCACATTCTCAACCGCGGCACGATCGTGGCCGGATCGATCCTCGTCGTCGCGGCAAGCCTCGCCCTCGCGAATCGCCTGGTGCCCGCATTCGCGCGGCGAAACGAATCGCTCCGCCCCGCGGCCGGCACCATCCGATCGCTCGTGCGTCTCGTCATCATCGTCATCGGCGTTCTCATGGTTATGGACGCCGCCGGAATTTCTGTGGCGCCGGTCCTCGCAACCCTGGGCGTCGGCAGCGTCGCCATCGCGCTCGCGCTCAAGGACACGCTGACAAATTTTTTCGCCGGTCTCTATATCCTCATCGATCGGCCGTTCCGTCCGGGCGACCACGTCAAGATCGAGGCGACCGACGAGGGCATCATCGAATCGATTGGCCTTCGCTCGACGCGCATTCTAACGCCCGCCCACAACCTCGTCGTCGTCCCGAATGGCAAGCTCGCGCTCGCCACGATTACCAATTTTAGTTTGCCGAGTGGCCGCGCCGTCGCGCAAGTCCGCGTCTCCATTTCGCACGATTCCGACGTCGATCGCGTCGAGAGTCTCTTGGCCGATGAAGTCGGTCGCTTTGTTCGCGAAACACCAACCGTCGTCGCAGAGCCAGCGCCGTGGGTGCGCTGCACGGGAGGTCCCGCTGAGGTGGGCGTCGAATTCGCAATCGGTTTTTCCGTCGCCAACTCGATCGATCAAGCCCTCGCGCAGCATGACCTTCGCAAGCGCCTCCTCCGACGGCTCAAAGCGAGCGGGCTCAATATCGCTGCGCCGCAGAAAGTCCCGACTCCCGCGCCGCCGCCAGTCTGAACCCCGTGTCTGCGACCAATCCGCGCGCGAAACGAAAGTACTGTTGACGTGTGTTGGTTTCGACACATGTGAATCCAAAAGCTCACATGTGAAGGCGGCTTCGCATTCTCCCCGTAGCGGGCCGACCGAGAAATTCACATAAACATACCGACTGGTCGAAATTTCGCGTGGACCTCGAAACGGCACGATCATTGCCATACTCCATTCGGAAGCGCAGCGATCGGGGAAACCGGTTCGCGGCTCTACCCAGGGAGGGAGCGATGAACGGAAAAAGAGGACGGGCACTGGTTCGAGCGACGGTCTTGGCGATCGGTATCACGGCCGCTGGTGCCCCGCGAGAATCGGCCGCGTCAGGGAGCGGGGGATCTGGGGCCATGACCTACTTTTTCGGCGCAATTCTGATTGGTGCACCGGTTGTCCTCAACGAAACCCTCGCCCTAATGTCGGGGGTCGCGAACGGCGTCAGCGCGAGCCGCGGTGTGCGCCCAACGAAAGGGTGGCTGGCGCTCGGTTACGCCACCAATTCGATCAGCGTCATCGGCGGCGCAGCGATGATGGTTGCGGGTTTTCTTTCGAAAGGCTCGGTGCAAACGGGCTACGACAAGAGCGGCTATCCCGTGTACGGCTACGATTACAAAACAGACGGGACCCTCGTTGGTATCGGCTCTGCACTCTTCGCCATAGGAGGGATGGGCCTCGGGTTCACGATATGGGGACACTCGAAGCCCAAAAACCCAGGGCTCAACTTGACGGTGAAGCCGATCGCCGGCTTCGGCGCGCGCGGGGAGTTTTTCGCCGGAGCATCGCTTGAACTCGCCGGGTTTTGACGGAACGCCCAAAGTCCGGTTTCCCCGACAGCAGCTAAACCAAGAACCGCGCCCGGGTCCGTTTCACTTGAGATCGGCGGAGACGCAGACTTATGTTTTCTTTGGCAACATTGCGTGAAATGAGACGGTGACATCTGTCCGCGGCATCACACCGCGTTGCCGTGTCACCGTTAGAATCGCTCGTGAATTGGCGAGCCGCTCTCAACAGCGATCGGGCCGCCCGTTGGCATGATGTCTGCTCTTCTCACAGCGTTGGCACGGCGAGACTGCGGTGACCAATTCGCGTGCGCTAACAGAGGAGGGAGCGATGAACGGACAGAGAGGATGGGGCGTGTTTCGAGCGGCTGTTTTGGCAATCGCGCTTGCGGCCGTGGGATTCCCGCGTGAAACGGTCGCATCCGGGAGTGGAGGCGGTAATGGACTCTACGCGGCCACCGTTGTCGGCGGTGTGATTCTTATCGGTGTGCCTGTTGTTACAAATGAGATCCTCGCGCTGACCTCCGGTTTCAAGAACGCCGCCAGTGCGAGACGTGGCATGCGCCCATCAAACGGCTGGCTTGGAGTGGGTTATGTCACGAATTCGTTGAATATCATTGGTGGCGGGGTAATAATGTTCACCGGCTTACTGTCGAAAGGCTATAGCTCAACGACGGGCGCGAGCGGCTACCCTGAATACAGCGTTCACTACAACGTGGATTGGGGAAGGGTTGGAATCGGTGCCGCACTCTTGGCCATCGGCGCAATGGGCCTCGGGTTCACGATTTGGGGACATTCAAAGCCGACTGAGCCAGGATTCAACCTGACGGTGAAGCCGATCGCCGGCTTCGGCGCACGCGGCGAGTTTTTCGCCGGAGCATCGCTTGATCTCGCAGGGTTTTGACGACGCTCAGATTTGAGTAAAGTCGCCACGTGCAGATTGTTTCCCGCCAAGAATCTCGCCACAAAGCGCCGCGGCTGGTCGGCATTATTTGCATAACCATGCAACTGTTTTGGGGTGCCTCTTGCAAGAAGGAGCACGATACGTGCGGGCATCCTCTCGTCGACGTGCCGGTCGTCGGCGCTCTCGCGGCGCCGCAAGGTTATGTCGCGACGCGCGTTCTCGATGGCCTCGTTCGTCCGACTATGCTCGCCTTCGACGACCGCGGTCGCCTCTTCATTCTCGAAGGCTCGCCGTATGGCGATGGCAAGTCGGTGCGCGTGTTTCGCGCAGCCGACCGCGTCGAGCTCTCCCGCGTGACGATCGCAACATCGGGCGAGTCGACCGGCATTCTCGCCATGCCCGATGGCGGCGGCCTTTTCGTCGCGTCGCGCGGCCGCGTCGATTTCCACCGCGAGTTTCCCGATGGCAGCGGCTTTGCGTCGGGCGACGCGGGCGAGGCGGTCGTGACTGGCCTCCCAAACGGCTGGCACACAAACAACAACTTACGCCAGGGTCCCGATGGCCGCGTCTATTTCGGCATCGGCGCGACCTGCGACGTCTGCACGGAGTCGGACCCGCTCTCAGCGACAATTGTTCGCTTCGACCCGAACGCAGCTCGCCCCGTCGCGCCCGAAGTTTTCGCGCGCGGTCTTCGCAACGTATACGACCTCACGTTCACCGACGCGGGCGATCTCATCGCCACCGACAACGGACCCGAGTGCTGCGAGCCGAGCGCCGAATGCCTCGGCGATGCTCCCGACCGCGTTGTCGTCGTCCGCGAAGGGGCACACTATGGTTGGCCGTATCTGCAGCAGGCGTCTGGCGTGCCCGCGAACGTGACCGTCTCGCCGTGGATCGCGAACACGCCGAAACACGTCGGCATCACCGGAATCGTGGAGTACCAGGGCTCCCAACTTTGTCGCGACCGCGGAAATCTCTTCGCGACCTACTGGGGAACAGAACACGCCGAAAGCGAAACGGGGCGCCAAGTGGTTCGCATCCGGCTCCTTCGGGACGGCGGCGCCATCGCCGGCGCAACGCTCGAGCCGTTCCTCGGTCAGAGCGGCCTTGGACATCCGATCGCCGTCGCGGTCGGCCCCGACGGTGCGCTCTACGTTCTCGATTATCAGGGCTTCCTCGTTCGGGTCGCTTCAGTCGACGCGAACGGGAACGAGGTGCCCGATCTCTGCGAGTGACTTCGTCGCCTAACGGTTGGTTGATGGCGTCGCGACGTCGGTTTTCTTTTCAGCAGCAGCGGGCTCCGCTGGCTTGGCGGTTGGGTCAGCTTGTTTCTCAGACTTCGCTTTGGCCGGCGCCGCCCACAAGTTGCACGGCCGTTTCAGCCAGCGCATCGCTTGCCGCACCGCGACCCGAAACGCAGGTCGAACACCCTTCAACTCGGGTATCGCGGACTTCAGCGCCGTCGCAACCGCGTCCATGCCACCCGCCTTCGCGTTGACGTGCGCTTCGCTGAAGGCCTTCAGCGCCGCGCCGAGCGGACCCGCAAGCGCCTTTCCCGCACCCCGTGCAGACCCCTCGGCGATCGTTACAAGCGCCAGCCGAATGTTCGGCCAACATCCTTGCGCCTTCCCCAAACTGTCGTTATGCGCCTTCATCACGTCGTGAAGAAGTTTCGCAAACGCCGGATGCTTGGCCTCCGTTCGTTTGACGAGGTGCGCTAGGTACCCCTTCCTCATCGCTTTCTGATGCGCCCACCGCGGGCCCGCCTTCAACTTCCCCCAAAACTCAGGCGCCTTCTTTTCTTCCTTCGCCTCAGCGTCCGCAATCGCGATCGATGGAAGAACCAGCGCAGCGGCGAGAATCCCAGCACTCAGCAGTCGACTTGTTTTCATTGTTTCATCCTCCTTGCGGCGCCGAGCCTACCAGTTTCTCAATTCGTTATGAAGCCGCAGCCCCGTCGGCCCGACGCGCGACGCGCCACAGGTAGACGCCAGCGATACCGTTGGCCAACGCCGCTGCAACAAGGATCACGCTCCCAATAACCGACAGCGTCCGGGCGCTCGCGAGGTAGACGAGGTCGGCCGGGATGTCCATGAATCGAAAAACGGCGACAAGCGCGATGACGGCTGGGGTCCCCTTGAGAAAGGCAAACCACTCGGTCGCCGCGAAAATGCTCCAAAGCGTCGCGGTGCGCGCGAGAAGCCCAGCCGCGTCGTCCCCCGTTGTGTGCATGATTCCGAGGTAGACGTTGGGCAAAAGCAGCGCCCCGGGACCGAGCACCGTGTCGAAGAGCGCGAAAAACAGGAGCACCTGGCGATACCGCGGAAGGTCCTTGAGAACGCCGCTGGGTGCGGCTTTGGGGTCGGGAGCCGGCACGACGATCGCGACGGTAACACGGCGCCCTGGGGGTCAACAATTTTCAACGACTTGCGCTCACACCAAGTGCTGATCGTATACTTCGAAGCTCAGATGGAATCTGACCTGCCACTTCTCCTCGTAGCGCTCGGGGCCGGGCTCGTTCACGGCGTCGCGGCCGATCACGCGCTCGCGATGGCAGCGGCCATGCCGTCGGGAGCCCGGCTTCGCGGGGCGATTGCGGTCGGTCTCAAATTTGGCGTCGGCCACAGTGCGATGATCATCGCGGTTGGACTCGTCCCCCTCTTGCTTGGCTTGACCGTTCCGCCGGGCGTTTGGAACGGAATCGAACGCGCCCTCGGTGGCTTACTCATCGTGCTCGGCGCCGCTGCACTCACCCACGCGCTCAGTGTCGCCCCGACGCTTCACGCCCATGACCACACGCACGAAGGCGTCCGACATCGCCACTGGCACCTGCACTTCTTCTCGCGTTCGCACGGCCGATTTCACCGGCACCCGCACGGCGCGTGGCTCCTCGGCGCCATCTTCGGACTCGGCGGCGTTGGCGCCGTTGTTCCGCATCTCGCATCGCGCGCAACCATCGACGCGGCAACGTCCGGCCTTCTCTTCGCGCTCGCGTTTGGCGTCGGCGTCACGGCGTCGATGACGTTGCTCGCGCTGACCGTGCGTGGTGCGGGCGCGCTCGCGGCGCGGCGTCCTGTGATTGAGCGCGGGTTTCAACTTTGCGTCGCACTGGGCAGCGTCGGCGTCGGGTTGTCGATGCTCTTCGTAGAACGATAGGGCGGACTTCCCAATCCACCGAAGCCGCGCGATAGTTCGCGTCTCAGGAGGTCGCGGTGGCACGAATGGTTCAGTGCAAGAAACTTGGCCGGGAGCTTCCCCGTCTTTCATATAAGCCGTTTCAAAACGAGCTCGGCGAGCGGATCTTTAACGAGATTTCGGAAGAGACGTGGAAGCTGTGGCTCAACCACGCAAAAATGGTCATCAACGAATACCGATTGAATCTCGCCGACATTCCGACGCAGATGAAGCTCCTCGCCGAATGCGAGCGGTTTCTTTTCACCGAAGGCGCGACAGCCCCGCCCGACTTCGTTCCGCCAACGTCCGCCTCACACTGAGCCGTTCACGAACGCGTCGATTCGTTTTCGCAAGTCGTCGGCGAACTGCGCCGGATCGGGGACTTTCGAACCATCGACGGTTGTCACATAAAACGCATCGCTCGCGCGCCCCCCATCGGTTGAGATCTTTGCAAGCGCAATCGTGACGCCGGCGTCCGTGAGCGCTCGTGCGAGAACGAAAAGCAGGCCGCGGCGATCGCGGCAGCGCACTTCCACAACGCTGAACCGCTGCGACGCAAGGTTATGGACATCCACCCGCGTCTCGACCCGCGGGCCGCGCCGCTCGATGCTGCGCGACATTGGCGCGACGAGGCTCGCGCACGCGTCAACGCTCAATCGACCTTCGAAGAGATCCTTGAGCGTCGAGACCGCGCGCTTCCACGCTTCAGCGACCGGCGTGTGGCTCGGCATCCGCGCATGAATTTGATCGACAATTTCGTCGGCCGACGTCAGTATCCGCGCCGACAACACATCGATGCCGGCTGTCGCCATCGCGCCCGCAATGAGCGCCAAACGCCCCGGACGGTCGGCGCAACGAAACGTCGCCTCGACAACGCCGTCGACCAACGTCGGGGAAATCTCGGCCAGAAACGGAGAATCGGCGGAACGATCGGCGCGACTCGAATCGCTCGGAGAAGACTCGCCTTTGCGACGTGCGTCCGGTGCGGCGACCCGAGATCCCGCGTCAGGCGTCGATTCGCCAGCCACGGCAAGAAGCCCGGCAACGCGCTCAACAAGCTCACTGAGCAACGCGGATTTCCACGGTGTCCAAACGTTTGGCGCCGTGGTCGATGAATCGACAAACGAAAGCAGCGCCAAGTCAACAAGCCGCGCTCGCGATCCCACGCGCGCGGCGATGTCGCCAATGACGTCGGCGTCCTCGAGATCGCGGTGCTGGGTCGCTCGCATGAGCATCAGGTGTTCGCGAACAAGAAAGCTGAGATGACGGCACTCGTCACGGGAAAGACCGAGCCGTTCCCCAACGTTGGTCGCAATCTCCGCTCCGCGCTCCGAATGGCCAGACCCATAACCTTTTCCCACGTCGTGCAACAAAACACCGAGGAAGAGCGGCGCGCGGTGCGAAACCTCCTGCGCGAGCCCTGACAAGAAGGGCTCACGATCGATCCACGCGCCCCGAAACACTTCCTTCAAGCGATCAACCGCAAAGAGAGAGTGCACGTCGACCGTGAACAGATGGTAAAGGTCGCGCTGCACGCGACATTCGACCGCGCGAAATTCTGGGACCACCCACGACAGAACCCCAGCGTCCAGCAGGTGCCTCAAAACATGAACGTCGTCGTCGACATCGACGAGGCGCTCCAAAAACGCCGCACGCGCCCCCGCTGACGGCGGCGCGGATTCCATCAAACGGTGAATCTCGACGCGCGTCGCGGCCTCGAGCGGCAACCCACTCCGCGCGGCGGCCTCGACAACACCCACGGCGTCATCAGGACTGAGCGGCCGCTTCCGCGCAGCGAGCACGCCTCCCGACTCCGTCACAACTTCGTCGCAGAAAGGCGTCCGCGACGCCTTGCGACTGCGGCCGGAGCCGCTGTGCACCACGGCATCGATGCGGCCCAGGATTTCACGCGTGAGCTGAGCGACGTCACGCGCGACGCGGTGGTAGTCGCGAAGGCACCGTTCCGCTGCCGATTCGCCTCTTCCCGCACCGTCGCTGTACTTGAGCCGCGGCGCGACGGCGTCCTGAACCTCGTACGTGAAGTGGTCCTCCTTGCGGGCAAGCGTCCGATGGATCTCGCCACGCAATGCGAGCAGAAATTCCTCAGCCTCGGCGAGACGATTCGCTTCGTCCAACGAAACCACGCCGTTCGTCGCGAGCGCCCGAAAGTCCCGAGACCCAAACTGAGCCAAGGCGGCCCAGTGGGCCGTCTGTACGTCGCGTAGCCCGCCTGGACTCTGTTTCACATCCGGCTCAAGAAGAAACGGTGTGTCTCCAAATCGCGCGTGCCGTTCGTCGTACGCGCGCCGATTCTCGTCTAAGAAGGCGACGCGTCGCGACGCGACAAACGATTTCGTATCGGCCTCGAGGCGTTTCGCAGCCGTTGGCAAACCCGCGATCACCGCAAGCTCAAGAAGCGCGGTGCACGACTTGTAATCGTGTCGGGCAAGCGCGAGCGACTCGGCGGGCGCGCGCACAGCGTGGCCCACCGCGAGTTTCAAGTCCCAAAGCGGATACAGAATCGCGTCGGCCACGCGGCGAACCGCGACTGAACCAGGCTTCGAGGATAGAAAAAGCAAGTCGATGTCGCTTCGCGGCGAGAGCTCCCCGCGACCAAAGCCTCCGACAGCAACAACAGCCGGGGCGCTCCCTGAGCCAACATCCGCAGCGGCGGCCCGCCAACGCTCCCCAATAAGGGCGCGCATCCAAGCTGCACGCTCGCGCGCCAGGTCGCGGGCGCTTACACCCGCCCGAGCGCGACTCTCTTCCGCGGCGTCCAACGCTGCGAAACGCTCAGCGAACGTCACCCCTTGCTACCTGTCGGAGCCACCGGCGCGACCGGCACGACGCGATCGGCCCGATTCGAATACGCCACCACCGCACGGGCAATCGCCTCCGCGATACCCGTTTGGTACGCGAGTGATCGAAGGCGGGCTTCATCGATCGCGTTCGAAAGATGCGATGTCTCGACAAGCACCGCCGGCATTTTTGTTCCGACCAAAACGTAAAAGAGCGCCTGACGGACGCCGTGCCCAGGGACCTTCCCAAAATGCGGGGAAAGACCGCGAACGATTTCGTCGTGAATGAGCTTTGCGATTCGCGACGACTCCGCCACTGACGCACGCGTCGCAAGATCCGCGAGAATAAAATTTAAATTCGAACCAGACCCGACGCGCGCCTTCCCTTTTCGTCGACCCTTTCGGTGGACGGGGCCATTTTCGCGTCGCGCGATCTTCTCGGCGTACCGATCGTCGCTCAAGTTAAGGACGTACGTTTCAACGCCCTGCCGCTTCCGACTCGGATTCCAGTTGGCGTGAATGGAAATAAACAGGTCGCCGTTCTCGCGATTTGCGATGGTTGTTCGATCCTCAAGCGACACATACTTATCGTCGTCGCGGGTCAGCTCGACCTCAAATCCGCGTTCGCGCAGTTTGTCCGCCGTGAGCCGCGCCATCGCAAGCGTCACGACTTTCTCGCGCGTCTTATAGCGACGCCCAACAGCACCACCGTCAATTCCGCCATGCCCAGCGTCAATAATGATGCGCCGAATCGGCCCCGCTTGAACCGCGCGCGCAACCGGCGGCGCCTCTTCCGACACATCAACGGTCACCGTCGCGCCATGCGGCCTGACGACAACGCGGGCCGACGCAATTCGCAGGTCGAGCACGACGCGCACGTTGCCCAAATGATCACCGAATCTCACCCGCGCCACCGGCCCCAGCGCGGATTCAACCGGCGCGGCCTTAGGGCCAAGCACAGCCCGCGCGACATCCAAGAAGACGCGCAGCGGCCCCGTGTCATCAGCCGGCACAGACCCGCGCTCGTAAGTCGTCGGGCGATCGAGTGACAGCGTCACGCGCGCCGTTTTTTCGCCGGTCGCGTTTATCGATACGCCGTCGATCCGCGCCGCGCCGCGACGCCGAAAGAGCGGGTCCTTCGGGCTTGCGGTCGCGAGCAGATTCCACGCCTCACGCGCCGACGGGGACTTTTCGTGTTTCGTCAGAAGGCGCCGAAGGCGCGCGACGGCCGACCGTTCGTCACGCGTCGCTGCCCATCGCTGGTAAAAATTCCATTCGAGCTGGGCGAGCCGAAGGAGCGCGTCAGCGGCACGCGGCCCCATGGGGAATCGGGCCAGAAGACGCTCGTAACCCGCGATGACGGGCCGCCAATCGCCGCGCGTCGCACGGGCACTCGCGACAACCGCCCGATCGCGTTCGACCGCACGCGCCCAGAGCTCGGATTCGGAACCGGTCTGCGCTATCGCTGCGCCCGAGCCAACAAGGGCAACGACTGCCGCGCTCATCTTCCACATGGGACACAAGTTTACTCGGCGAACGCCCGCGGCTCAAACAATCCCGTCGATCGCGCGAAAACGTCGTCGCCGAAAAACCTTATCCCGCATCATCCATGAAACTTCGATGCGAACGGCGCAAGACCGTAGACGAACTGCGCAAGCGCAGCGACGAGGGCCGAGACATACTGTGCGTATTTCGCAGGCTGAGAGGCGCGAGCACGCTAAGTGCAGGCACGTTATCGGGCAGTGCAGCAGAAGGCTTCATGAATTATGCGGGTTGGTTGCCCGTGCGTTTCGGCGCGCCGCCATCAAGACCTGTTTTAAACGTACCAATTCCGAGAGCGACCCCGGCGACGAGACCAGAAACGCCGAGAAATACAGCCGGCGTTCCACCATAGAAAATGAAAAGAAGACCAGACGCCCCCGCGGCACCTGTGAGCATGAGGCCGACCCACATCGCACAATGCAGAATCTGGTCCTGCATGCCGCGGCGAACGAAGAAGAACCGGTACGCCACACCAAACAGCGATGCGGCGAGCCATAACGGCACCAGCAACTCGATGATGAACAACCCGGTTCTCAGATCGTGCGCAACAACAACTCTCGGAGTCGATTTGTCAGGAAAGTCGGACGCGCCAAACCGGCGTTTGAACTCATCGACCGATGGCAGTTTGGGCGGCTGCCATATGGGCGCGCGCTCTGCGTCCAGAAACCACCGACGAACTTGCACCGTCCGTTCCCAAATAAGCACGAGCCCCCAAGGCGCTCGCAGACTCGGGATAACGGCGCATCCGAGCGCAGTCGCCACGAAGAGCAGTCTAAACAGTTTCATCGCCGCTCCCGTCGCTTGGAGAGACCTGTCACCCGGCCTCCACTCGACGTCCAGCAAATCACCGACGCGCTACTACGATCGAGCGGGGGCGCTGGTCCGCGGCGTCGCACCGGGCTTAAGCGAAGCTGCGGCCGCATTGGGACCAGACGGATTCGGCGTTGTCGCGGCGTTCGCTGCCGCCGGTTTCGCCCCCAATCCAAGCTGCGCGCGAATCTTCGCCTCAAGCCTCGAAGCGACGTCGCCGTGCTCTTTCAAGTACTGCTTCGCGTTGTCGCGCCCCTGCCCGATTCGCTCGCCGTCGAGCGCGTACCACGACCCGGTCTTCTCCAGAATTCCACGCTCTGCGCCAATATCAATCAGGTCGCCCTCGCGGCTCACACCCTCGCCGTACATAATGTCGAACTCCGCCTCTTTGAACGGCGGCGCGCACTTGTTCTTGACGACCTTAACGCGCGTCCGACTTCCAACCGCCTGCTCGCCCACCTTGATCGCGCCGATGCGCCGAATGTCGAGCCGCACCGACGCATAAAACTTGAGCGCATTGCCACCCGTCGTCGTTTCGGGATTTCCGAACATGACGCCGATCTTCATGCGAATCTGGTTGATGAAGATGAGACACGTGTTCGACTTCGCGACGGTCGCTGTGAGCTTTCGCAGGGCTTGGCTCATGAGACGCGCCTGAAGTCCCATGTGCGAATCGCCCATCTCACCTTCAAGCTCCGCCTTGGGAACCAGCGCCGCAACCGAGTCGATGACGATAACGTCCACCGCCGACGACCGCACCAGCAGGTCCGCGATTTCAAGCGCCTGCTCGCCACTGTCGGGCTGCGAAATCAAAAGCTCGTCGGCCTTGACGCCCAGCTTCCTCGCGTAATTCACGTCGAGCGCATGTTCCGCGTCGATGAACGCCGCAACGCCACCCTTCTTCTGCGCCTCAGCCACGATGTGCAACGTGAGCGTCGTTTTGCCCGACGACTCCGGCCCATAAACCTCGACGATGCGCCCGCGCGGCACACCTCCGACGCCAAGCGCCGCGTCGACCGACAGCGCCCCGGTCGAAATGACACTGATCTCCTTCATCACCCCCCCGCCCTCGCCGAGCTTCATGATCGCGCCCTTACCGAACTGCTTTTCGATCGACGCAACCGCAAGCTCCAAGGCCTTCTCGCGGTTCGTATTCGTGTTCGCACCCGCGTGCGCTGCTGTCGGTGTCTCCTTCATCTCGACCTCCTTCGTTCGATCAAGTGCTACGAAATTTTTGCCGCCGCGTCCACCCGCCTCGACGCTTGACACAGCCTGATTCCCGGTTAACGGCCAGGACCAGCGTGCGGCGGTCGGGTTTGGGCTTGCTCCGGCTCGCAAAAGTCCTCGGGTCTGACATGAAATGTGAGTCTGTACGAAATGAATCAAACATCATGAGAACGGCAATTCCACGCCCCATCGGCACCTCATCCCCTGCACAAAGGTGCGCTGCGGGCTGCAGCGCGATATCGGCTGGGACCACCGAGCTTTAGCGTGCCTCTGAACTGGGGAACAATCGCAGATCTCAAATCAAACCCGAGGACGTCGGCGCGCCGAAGTGGGCTCCTGTCGACCCTCACGCTCACGAGCGAACGAACTGCCTTACCGGGGATTGGGGTTGACACATGCGCGTCTTCGGCGTTCCGTTTGCGCGTGAGTGAAATCCGCTGCGCACCATTCGAAGGGTCTCTCGCAAGCCTCGCCGCAATCGCTGAACCTGCGTGGAATGCCCACTACGCGTCGATCATGCGCATCGACCTCTGGAATCCCGCGTTCCTTGAGGCGATTCGCGCATCGGGCGTCTCGATGCACCCGATCGTCGCGCTTGACGGCGCCGACGTGGTTTCGATCGCCATTGGCCTCGGCCACAACGGGCTTCTGTTCGGCCGCCGCGTCCGCATCATCCACTGGAGCTGGTTCACAACGATTCGCGATCGCGCGCGGCAGGGCGTCGCGCTCAAACTCGCGCGCTTCGGACTCGGGACCTCGCGCGACCTCGGATACGACGTCAACACGGGGCTCATCGACGCGGGTTCGCACGCAGCGACGATGATGCAGCGCCACGGCACAGCCGGCAACGGCGTCACCGGACCTTTCTTCATCGCGCGGCACCACCCGATGGCGCGCGTCCTTGGCCCGTCGGTTGTCAAGGACCTCAGGCTGCCCGCGTTCGACCGTTTCATTCTCGCCGCCACACGGTCCGCCAGAACACCGACGATGCCAGACCGTTATTCGATGCGCGATTGCACGGCCCTCAACGACGCCGACGAGCGACTCGGTTCGCGCGACGCCGATTTGCGAATCATTTACGGCGAGCGCGATCGCGTTGGCTGTCTCGCTTCGCCACCATTTTTTCGGACCGTCGAGATTCTGTGTGGCGTCGAACGCGTCGGCATCGTCCAGCTGTTGGATCTCAGAATGCTCGGAAAAAAACCGATCGATTGTGCCGCGATCGAACGAGCCTGGTTTCTACCGGGTGCGTTTCGCAACAGCATGCGCGCGCTCTTCGCGGGACTCGCGGCCGAGGGCAAAGGCCTTGTCCTCGCATCGCTCTTTCCACGGGGTGCTCGTGAACGCTCGTCGCTTGCAACGCTCGGCATGCTTCCTGACCTGACGCGACCGATGGCAATCTGCGCATGGGCGCTCAGCGACAACGCCCGCGACCTCGACAAGGTCCGCACCGTCTACGTGCCATTTCGATGACCGCGACGAATCAACACGTAACGCGCGATCCGCGTCGACGGTGGCCAACGCGCGCGACGGCTCTTCTCCGTGACGCGTGGGTCTTTTTCACTCTCCTCGTGCTGCTCGTCACCGTCTTCGTCTTCTTATGGCCCCTTCAAATCATCGACCGCGTGACCGGCACACGAATGGTCGCGCGCCTCATCGGTGTCATCGAACGCGTGGGTGACATCTGATGGTCGCGCTCCTCATAACGGTCAGCGCATTTCTCGCCCTCTTCGCACTCTGGCGATTCTTCTGGTTCTTCCGCGATCCCGATCGCACACCGCCGCCCGGCGACGGCATTCTCGCGCCGGCCGACGGATTCGTCGTCTATGCTCACCGCGTCGAGCGCGGCGAAATCCCCGTCGCGCTAAAGAAGCGCCGCACCATTCCGCTCGACGAACTCACGTCGCTCCCTGGCCTTGCTGGCGCGAGCGGCCTTCAGATCGGCATCTTCATGACCGCGTTCAACGTCCACGTGACACGCGCGCCCATCGCGGGCGTCGTCCGCGAGCGCATCCACACGCCACGCACCCGAAACCGGACCATGGCCCGCATGTTCGCGAATATTCTTCTCGCGCGCCGCCCGATTGCCGACGACTCAGCGCACCTCGTCGAAAACGAACGCGTCACAACCGTGATTGAGGGCGAACGCGGCATCGTCGCCGTCACTCAAATCGCCGACGCGTGGGCGAGCTGGGTCGTTTGTAATGTTTCGCCCGGCGACCACATCGAACGCGGCGCACGCTTTGGCATGATTCGCATGGGCTCACAAGTTGACCTCTTCATCCCCGATTCGCCGACGTCGCGCGCCGAACCCGTCTGTGCCGTCGGTCAACAAATCCGCGCGGGCGAATCGGTTGTTGCGTTAACAACTAACTACGGCGCGTCGTGAAGCGACAACGCGACCAAGTCAGTCGAGAGCGCGTCAAGGTGGTTTCCCTTCATTTGTGATTCCGATATCGAATAGACGTAATCGTCCATCACGATGCTGCGCTTCACAACCGAGCTCGCCTCCGTCCACCAGTTCCCGCAATTCGCATCGTATGAATATTGGTTCGTGCGCCCCGTCGACGTTCCGTGCGACACGCGCCCGCGCTCGCGAAACCCGCCTTCGGCCGTCACGTCAAACGCCACGAGCCCGCTGAACGTCATGCGCGCATCCCAAAGGCTTCCAGCGTTCGCGCTCTCGCAAATCGTCATCGGCAGTGCAAGCAACTTCTTCGGCGCGAAGTAAGTGAAGGCAAGATGATTCTGAAGCGCCTCAG
>JACPTQ010000071.1 GCA_016192705.1 Deltaproteobacteria bacterium
CAGACCCGAGGACTTCCGCGAGCCGGAGCGAGCCCAACTCCGACCGCCCCACGCTGGTCTTGGCCGTTAGCCGGGAATCAGGCTTAATCTTGATGGTATTTGACACGGCCGTTGGGGGGAAGTATTTTTCGCCGCCCGATTTGACCGCAGGCACGTAGCTCAGTTGGTAGAGCACCTCCCTGACGCGGAGGGGGTCGTCGGTTCGAACCCGGCCGTGCCTATTTTTTTCGCAATTAGCTGACAGTCCAGTGGACTGTCAGCGCGAAAAAAATGGGTGAGGGCGACGGAACGGAGCCCGAACCCCACCAACGCGGTACCAAGAACGCAATCGCGTCAGGAGTAAAGAGGTCTTGCATGAGGAGGAGTTGGATTAGCTTATTCGCGGTTTGGCTCGCGAGCGGTGTTGCGCTGGGACAAGTGCCGCAGACACGAACGACCGCGCCCGCGGGAGTGACGGCAAACGAGTTTCGTGAGATTGAGCACCAAATTCGTTTGACTCCCAAGGGTTTTCTTGGCGCGCATCTGAAAGCAGATCCGAGACTCGCGCGTTTGACAGGGACGCAGCGCCTTAAGCTTTTGGAGATTCACAAGGTCCCAATGTGGATGCGTGGGCTTGCCTTCGGCTTGAACTTCACCCTGCCGGGACTCGGTTCTCTGCTCCAGGGCGACACGGCCTGGGGCGTTGCAAGCATCAGCGGGTTCCTGGTCGGTGCGGCTCTCATCGTCGAGGGGTTGTGGCCCGTAATCGCGTTTAAAGCGCCGTTCGAGTTAATCCGTGGGGGGTTCTGGCCCGGAGTGGTTTTGGCATTGGGCGCGTTGGCGATCAGCGTTGTGCGGCCATGGGTCTACGAGAATCCGCGCTACGAGGAAGTCCGGTATCATCTGAACTTGCCCTCGAGCGTGCCGCTTACAGACCGAGACAATATGGGCTCGTCGTTCGGCTTGCCACGGTTCGCGTTCGCCTACACCGGCCAGTTCTGAACTTCGTCGATTCGCCCTTCAGAGGGATCGTCGAACCTGGGGTCACAACCCAGGCCAGCGGCTCATTTTTCGATCACCCCCTCACAAACACCGCCGCATAATGCGCATCGGCCGCGTCGCGGTGCGGCCAAAGTCGCATCTCGACCGTCTTGATGAATTCCGGGTGCTCCTCGCAAAACTCACGCACAACATCGTCGGTCTCGACCGCCGTAAACGTACAAACCGAATAGACGAGTCGCCCACCCGCGCCCACGAACGGCGCTGCGGCCTCGAGCAAGTCGAATTGCAGCACAGACGCGGAAATCGCGTCGTCCGCTGCGACGCGCCACTTCACCTCGGGGTGTCGTCGAATCGTCCCAAGGCTCGTACAAGGCGCATCGACCAAGACCGCGTCAAACGTCCCGTGCACCGGCGGGCTTCGGCCATCGCCCTGCAACAACGACACCCCCGAGACCTTGAGTCGCGCCGCCGCCTCGCGCATCTTCTCGAGGCGCTCGCGACTTGGGTCAACCGCCACGACCCGCGCACGCTCCGCAATCGCAAACGCCTTGCCGCCCGGCGCCGCGCACAAATCGAGGACCCGCTCGCCCGTCACAAGCTCGACAACGCGCTGCGACGCCGTGTCCTGAACCATGAACGCGCCCTCGCGCCACCCCACGAGCCCTGTCGGATCACCGAGCTTATCGCCCGACGGCAACTCCTCTTCCCACGCGACCCGCGGATTCCGTCGCAGAACAAGCGCCGCCTCCTTGTTCATTGCCGCAAGCGCCGTCTCAACCTCCGCGTCGCCCACGCCACGCGCGACTTCGGCCACCATCCACGGCTGGAAAGCGTGCCGCTCCGCGATGTCCGCCGTTTGAAACTCACGCCAAGCACCGATGTACTTCCGCAATACGGCGTTCACAAAACCCGCAAGCTTCGGTCCGCGCACCCCTTTTACGTGTTCGACGGCCGTCGACACCGCTGCGTACTCTGGAATCTTATCGAGCCGCGAAATTTGAAACGCCGCGACCCGAAGCGCGTGAATCGTAAACCCGTCGTTGGGAAGACCACGCTCCGTGAGCGCGGCAAGCTCTGCGTCGAGCCGCGTCCGAAACCGCGTTACGCCCGCAACCAGCGCGCGCGCGAGCGCTCGGTCGAGCGCCGACAGCCCCATCCACCCAGCCGCTTCGAGCGCATCCTCAATTCGAAGGCGGAGTGGATTCGTTCCCTCGGCGCCACGATCTTCAAGTTTCGCGAGGGCCGTTTCCGCCACCGTGCGAGCGTCACGTGTCCTCTGCGTCAAAGTGTTCTCCAACTCCAATCCGCCGACTTGCGGCTTGTAACTCCAAAATCGACACGAACCCATCTCCCGCGGCGACAAGAAGCTCGCCTTCACCCCGCGCCGCGGCCGCGACGATCGTTCCCGGCGCGACCGGTCCGCCACCTCCACAGGTTGCGATGCGCGCTTTATGGATTTTTATCGGCGCCGCCCGAAGCGTCGTTGTCGCCCCCGGCCAGACGTGGAACGCACGCACGTGATTCACGACGTCGGCGGCCGAACGTGTCCAGTCGATGCGCCCATCGCTTTTCGTGAGCGGTGGCGCGAGCGTTGCCGCGGCGTCGTTTTGTGGCGTCGCCGTGAGCTTCCGTTCTGCGAGCGGCTCGATCGATTCGACCATCAGCCTCGCCGAAATCTGCGCGAGGCGGTCGTGCAGGGCAGCGGCGTCCTCGTCGGGGGCGATGTCGACGGCGCGCGTTGCGAGAATGGCGCCGGTATCGAGCCCCGCTTCGACCCGCATCAGCGTCACGCCGGTTGTTGTCTCGCCGCGCGCGATCGCCCATTGAATTGGCGCCGCACCGCGGTATTTGGGGAGGAGCGAGGCGTGCAAGTTGACGAACCCGAGACGGGGAAGGGCGAGCAGATCCGCGGGCAAGATACGGCCGTAAGCAATGACGATGGCGAGATCGAGGCGGTCGGCGGCGAGTGCGGCGCGAAACTCGGGTGTCCGGATTTTCGCGGCGGCGTCGACCGCGAGACCGATCTGCTCGGCCGCGACCCGAACCGCGGTCGGTGTTGTGTGCAGGCCATGCCCTTTCGGCCGGTCAGGCTGCGTGACGACGCGCACGACTTGCAGCCGAGCGGGATCGACCGCCGTGAGCGCCTCCAGGGTTGGTACGGCGTAGGCCGGTGACCCAAAAAACGCGACGCGCACCTCTACGACTCCAAGCCGGCACGGTAACTGGACCTCAAGGTGGCGTTGGCGAGCACTTCGTAAGCCTCATCAAGCCCCGCGCGCACTTCAGCGAGCGGGCCGGCGAGTGCGTCGCCAAGCGCTCTCGCGGCGTTGGAGCATTCGCGCGATGCCGCGTCAAACGCCGCTCGTACGTCGTCGTCCGATGCGTCGCGCGCGACGCGGAGGATTGTGAAGTAGTCAGATTCGCGAATCTCCACAAGGCGGTCCTTGAGCCAAACGGCGTGGTCGTCTTGCGGCTTTGCGGCTGGGCTGAAGAGCGGCGATGATGCGCGAACGGGTGCGGATGCGGGAGCGGAGGCGGTTGCGGGAGCGGTTGCGGAAGCGGGTGCGGGTGCGGGTGCGGGTGCGGACGCGGTAGCGGATGCGGAGGCGGCAGCGGGCCCGGCGCCAAACCCGTTCGGTCGCGGCGCCGCAACGAACTCCACGCGCGGAAGCGAGATGACGTTTTTCGATACAACGACGGCGATCGGAGGCTGGGGTGGCAAATCGCGCTGTACGCCGTTTGTCGGCTCGGGCGCCGCGCCGGTTCGGTTTCGCTCGGAAGCCTCTCTAAGCGACCGTATCACTTTGCGATGTTGCAATGACCGATCGATCGGCGGCGGGTCTCCCGACACCCCGGCAAACGTTTCAACGCGCCTCAACAGCCGCGATGCGGGTTCCGCGGTCGACAAAAAATCGTCCGCGCCGTTTGCGTGCGCCCACTGAAGCCCGCGCTCGGGACTCTCGAACGCCCCGCACACAATAATCGGAACATCGGGCCCGCCGTCGCGCGTTCGAACGGCTCGAATGAAAGTCGTCATGCGTTCCGGCTCGCTGGCATCAAGGATTCCAACAACGCATCCAACGCGCCAGAGCGAGACCGATTCGACATCGGTCGGCGACTCGATCCGTCGCCGCTCACCCGGAACCGACGCAACCGCTTCCCACGCTGACTTTGCCCATTCTCCTTCGCGCTGACTCGCCTTTAGAAAGATGATCTGCACGTCCCGCTACCCGCCGTCCGCGCCAGCGTCGCCACCTGTTCCTCCAGCGTCGGACGATGCATCAGGTCCCGCGTCCGCCGCGCCCCCATCTTGAGCGCCCGCATCCGACGCGCCGCCGTCGGCCACATAGCAGCGCCCGTTGATGTCACAAATGTTCGACAGGCAGTCGGCGTTTCGGCGGCACTCGTACGTGCAAACTTTTGTCGACGACCGACAAAAGAATCCGAGGTCGCATTCGCCGTCGGCCGCGCACGCGTCGCCCTCCTTCCCCTTCGTGCATTCGATACCGAGAATCCCAAGCGCCACGCAGAGCAAAAGCGCACCCAACCGACGTCTTGCTGCCATGCGGCCATTCTACCCGATCGCGATGCGCGTAAGAACACTCGTTGCGAGAGTGGCGGCTGAGACGGTTTTCAGATCGCGTGGCCGCTCGGCATGCTCACGGATGGTACCGGCGAGATTAGGAGGAGCGGATCGCGATCTTAGCGTGGGGTGTGGGAGGATCGCGAAGTCGCGCGTCCGCAGGGGCTGAGGTGTCATACGCGCACGGGTTTGCTTATACGCGCAAGACCTAAATCGATCCGTAGGTCGGACGTTTCAAGTCAGACCCGAGGACGTCCGCGCGACGAAGCGGACTCCAACATCCCCACGCCATAAGGGCGGTCATCCGCTTTCAATCAGATGCGCGGAAGAACACCGGTTGACACTCGCGGCGACACGGGTGAAAACAGAGTTAATGGATTTCGATTTCCAGCGATTCATCCTCTTGGCCGTTACCTACTTCGTTCCGATGCTGTTGTCGTCGGCGGTGCACGAATACGCGCACGCGCGCTCGGCTTACGCACTCGGCGACGACACCGCGAGCCGCGAGGGGCGGATGACGCTGAACCCGTTTTCGCACATCGACCTCTTTGGATCGATATTGCTGCCGCTCCTTTTCGTTTTCATGATCGTGCAAAACCCCGGCGCGATGGTGCCGTTCATCGCGTGGGCCAAGCCCGTCCCCTACAATCCGCTTCGGTTTACGCGACGCGTGTCGATGCGCGGCGGCGCGGCCATTGTCGCTGCAGCCGGCCCGCTCTCGAACCTCGTGCTCGCGGTTATCTCGACGGCCCTTCTTGCCGTGGCGTTTCATATCGACCCCACGTTGATGCGCTTTAACCCCACAACGATGGGATTTGAGAATCCAGCTTCCGAGCTTCTTTTTGCATTTTTGCGCATCAACGTTGGTCTTATGCTCTTCAACCTCATCCCGTTGCCGCCGCTCGATGGCAGTAAGGTCGTCGCGGCGTTTTCAAAAACGTACTCCGACCTGATGGACCGAATCGCGATGTTCACCTTTATCTTTATTATCTTGCTTGTGAACACGGAAGTCGGACGGACGATCTTTGGCCGACCGTACGTTTCGATCGTGAGCTGGCTCTATTCGCTCGCGGTTCCAGCGCCCATGGCCCTCGGCACCTGAAAGGGAAAAATGGAAACAACGTCGGAGCCGACGCGAGACGCAATTGTTCATTTGACGCTCGACGCGTTTGAGGGGCCGCTCGATCTCCTCCTTCATTTGATTCAAAAGCACGAGATCGACGTCTTCGACATTCCCGTCGCGGTCGTCACCGAGAAGTACCTTGCGTACCTCGACCTCATGCGGACGTTGAACCTCGATGTGGCGGGCGAATACCTGCTCATGGCGGCGACGCTCACACACATCAAGTCGCAGATGCTGCTCCCGAAACCCGAGCCGCTCCCGGGCGAGGAGCCCGAAGTCGATCCGCGCGAAGAGCTTGTGCGACGGCTGCTCGAATACCAAAAGTATAAGGACGCGGCGGCGCAGCTAACGGCGCGGCCAGTGCTCGGGCGCGATACGTTCGCGCGGGCGCCGGTGCTTGACGGTGTCGCGGGCGAGGACGAGCTTTCGGGTGGGCTCGTTGAGGTCGGGATTTATGCGCTGGTTGACGCCATGTCGCGCGTTATCGAGCGGGTCGGCAAAGACCTCGCACACGAAGTGCGGCCCGAAGGGATTTCGATCATGGTGCGAATGCGCGAGATATGCGAGCGCTTTATGGCTGTGAAATCGGTTGTATTTGATGAGTTGTTCGAAGGGAAGATCGCGCGGGCAGACGTGGTTGTGACGTTTTTGGCGTTGCTTGAGCTTTGCCGACTGCGCGTTGTGAAGCTTTACCAGCGCAGCAAAGACGATGTGCTCCATATCGTGCGCGCGGTCGAGGAGATGGGCGAAGCGGAGTTGGGGATGCTGTCGGAAGCGGATGCGGGTGCGGAGGCGGGACCAGTTGCGGAAGTCGGTAGCCGGGAGCCGGCCGCCGGATCGGGAGGTGCGGCGTGAGCGCGGTGTCGCGGTTGGCAGCTGAGATTGAGTCGGTTCTTTTTACGTCGGCGCGTCCGGTCACGGCGCGCGAGCTGAAATCGGTTGTGGGGGCGAAGACGTCGGAAATTGCGGATGCGATCCGCGAGCTGTCTCTCGAGTACACCCTAGCGGGCCACGGGTTTGAGGTGTGCGAAGTCGCGGGCGGGTATCTTTTGCGGAGTCGCGCGGAGTTCGCGGAGTCGATTCGGAAGCTGCACCAAAAACGCCCGACGCGGCTGTCGCGGCCGGCGCTCGAGACGCTCGCGGTTGTCGCGTATAAGCAGCCGATCACGCGACCGGAAATCGAGCAGCTTCGGGGTGTCGATTGTGGCGCGGTGATGAAGTCGCTTCTCGATCATCGTCTCGTGAAAATCATTGGGCGAAAAGACGAAATCGGGCGTCCGCTGCTTTACGGGACGACAAAGGAGTTTTTGGAGTTTTTTGGATTGCGCGATTTGACGTCGTTGCCGACGTTGCGGGAATTCGCGGAGATTAACGACCGTGTGGATCGGGAAGAAGACGGGGAAGAAGGAGCGGGAGCGGGAGCGGATGCAGTAGCGGGGGCGGTGGCGGATGCGGTAGCGGATGCGGTAGCGGGCGCGGAAGCGGAAGCGGGCGCGGAAGCGGAAGCGGGCGCGGAAGCGGAAGCGGAAGCGGAAGCGGGCGCGGGAGCGGGAGCGGATGGCGTCGCGAGCGTCAGCCGGGGTTAGGCTTCAGAAGGTTCTGGCGCACGCGGGGGTCGCATCGCGTCGTGCGGCCGAGGCGATGATCCGGGCGGGGCGAGTGACCGTAAATGGCGAAGTCGTGACGGCGATGGGGACCAAGGTCAACCCGGCGCGCGACAAAGTCGTGGTTGACGGCAGCGACGTCGCGGTCGAGCGCGAGACGCGCGTCTATTATCTCCTCAATAAACCGCCCCGTATGATTTCTTCGGCGTCGGATCCCGAGGGGCGGCCCACGGTGCTTGACGGATTGCGCGACGAGATTTCGGAGCGGGTTTTTCCAGTCGGGAGGCTCGATTGGGACGCGGAAGGCGCGATGCTTCTGACGAATGACGGCGATCTCGCCGAAGCGCTCTTGCATCCGCGTAACTCCGTGCCGCGAACGTACTTCGTGAAGGTGCGCGGCGTTCCGCCTGATGCGGTCATGAAGCGCGTCGCGTCAGGGCTGCGCCTCGATGACGGTCCGACACGCAAGGCGGACGTCAAGCTCGTTGCGGTGACCGCGAAGAACAGCTGGGTGCGGATGACGATGCGCGAAGGCCGGAATCGTCAGGTCAAGCGGATGTGGGAGGCGGTCGGGTTTCCGGTTCTCAAGCTGAAGCGCGAAGCGTTTGCGGGGTTGACCGTTGATGACCTACCGATGGGGGCGTGTCGGCGGTTGAGGCCGAGGGAGGTCGCGGTGCTCTGGGATGCGGTGAAGAAGAGAGGAGAAGAAAAGAGAAATGCAACCACAGAGACACAGAGGCACAGAGATCTGACGGGGAAGAAAAAAGGGATAAGAAAGGGAAAGCGGATTCAGGGGTTATTGCGGAAGCCCGTAGCCGGGAGTCGGTAGCCGGATTATCGGATGCGGAGGCCGGTACGCGAGATTAGCGCGGAACGGCTGGAGCCGCCGGTGGTGCAACGGGGGCTCCCGGCGCTGGCACAGGCGGCGTCTCCTTGCGTTCGCCTACGGCGCGCCACGGCTTCGGGAACCACGCCCAGCGCCCATTTACGTGCACGAGGCCGTCGTACGCCATGCCCAACTTCTCGCCCGGCTTGACATACTTCCAACGATAAACGGTGAGCCCGGCCTTGAAGTGTTGCGCCACATTCTTGTAACCGCCCGGGAAATTGTTCGCTTCGCCGGTCCAGCTCTTGAGCTCGTCGGTCTTCGCGGCCCACATAAGGAGTTCGGTGTTCGCTGGGTCAGCGCCGATCACCGCACGCGGATCGTTCCACAGTTTTTCGTACGCGGTTGCAGCCTTGGTGGCCGCATCGCCCTCAAACACCGCCGAGTAATCGGCGGCCGTCGGCTTCAGCGCGCGCGTGAGGCCCGGTCGGTCTGAATTCGGTTTCAAGAACTCGCCCAGCAGCGCCTTCGCGCCATCGGCGGTGCCAGGGAAGTTGATGGCGACGGGCGTTGCGGGTGCACCCGTCAGCGGGCGGGCTGGCGCGCCGGGCGGCGTTGCGGGTGTGCCCGGTGTCGCCGGTCGCGCGGGTCCAGTCGGTGCCGCCGGGGGCGCGTCCTTCTTGCAGGCGGCGAGCCCGAGGGCAACAACGGCCGCTAAAGTTGAGTAGCCGGTCAAGCTTCGTGTCAGCATATTTCCTCTCCTTTGGGCGGGTTTCTTGCCCACCGACGCCTCGCGCCGCATGGGAACGCGCCAAGGGGTGAGTTCCTAGCGCCGATTCGCTTGCTCGTCAATTGCATCCCTCATTATAATCCCCAATCCCCGGAAGCGGTTCGATCGCTCGTGAGCGTGAGGGTCGACAGGAGCCCGCTTCGGCGCGCCGACGTCCTCGGGTCTGACTTGAGACGTGCGATTGATCCTCAGTTCAGAGGCACGCGAAAGCTCGGTGGTCCCAGCCGATACCGCGCTGCAGACCCTGCGGATGCGCGCCTGCGCGGCGCCCCTGCTGACCCTACGCAGATCCGGGGCGGACCGCCTTCCGGAGACGCATTTTCTGGCCTTGAGGGTGGTACGAAGAGTTCACCCGGTGGGTGTTGGCTGACGATCGATCGACCCCCAAGTCTCTCAGCCGCCGTTTCAGGAAAACGGCCGAGGTCTGGTTGGGCGGGCGGGCATTGGGCAAGCGGAGGCTCGCATCCGCAGGGGATGAGGTGCCGATGGGGCATGGAATTGCCGTTCTCATGATGTTTGATTCGTTTCGAGCAGACTCACATTTTAGGTCAGACCCGAGGACTTCCGCGAGCCAGAGCGAGCCCAAACCCGACCGCCCCGCGCAAGTGTTGCCCGTTATCCGGGAATCAGGGATTATAATGAGGTGCTTTCGCGGGGCGCGCGGGGGTGGTGGAAAAAATGACGGCACGTTGCGATCGCTGTGGGAAGGTAACGGCCCTGCCGAACTCGGAGATTCCGATCGGGGGTCTCGCGGTGCGTTGTGCGTCGTGCGATCACCTATTTTTTGTACCGTGGGTTGCGGCGCCGTCGAGCGTCGACGACGCGCGTGAAGGGACCGACCCGCGAATTCCGGGCGGCGCTCCGGGATCGACAACTCAGGGAACGGCCGTCTGGACGGTGCGAAAACGCGACGGTTCGCTCTTAAGTTTCCGTGAGCTCGGAACGCTTCACGAATGGGCGGCGACGGGTCGTGTTTCGGTGGACGATGAAATCGCGCGTATCGGCGGGGCGTGGCGGCGAATCGCGGATGTTCCCGAGGTGGCGAGCCTTCTCGCGAACATAGCCGACGATCAAACGCTTGACGGAAAGAAACCTCTTGACGTGATTTCGGCTGGCGACGGGGCGACGATGCACGATGCGCGGTCCCCGGTGGCTGTGGGGCCGCCGCCCGTTCCACTTCCGCGGGCTCAAAGTACCCGCCTTGACGAATCGCCCGCATGGGAGTCAGGGACGGCGTTTCAGGCGCGGCTCGATCTGCCGCCGGAAGTCGCGGCTCCTCCGCCGAATTTGGCGTCGCGCGATCGACCGACTGTTCTTGTTGCGCCGCCACGTGAACCAACGCCGCTTCAATCTCAAAATCCCGCGGTGCGCGAGCCTTCGTTTTCAGATCGAGGGTTTGGAGCGGTTCGGACGGAACGGTCGAGTCGGTCGGGTTCATTTTCGGGCGCGCGCGACGACGCGTTCGCGTCTCGGGAGTTTGAGTCCGCAGAGGTTTCGTCGCGGGATATTGGATCGCGCGAGTTCGAAGGGAACGTGATGTCGGCGTTACGGCCGCGCGGGATCGGAGCGCTGGCCATTGCCGGTTGGGTCGCGCTGGGTGTGGTGCTTGCGCTTGGGGCGGTGGCGATCATGCGGCCCGAGGTGTTTGGGCTGGGGAAGAAAAATGCAACCACAGAGACACAGAGCAGAGAATCAGAGGAGGACAAGAGAGCGGTAGCGGGAACGGGTGCGGTGGCGGGTGCGGGTGCGGTTGCGGGTGCGGGTGCGGGAACGGGTGCGGTTGCGGATGCGGGAGCGGGTGCGGTGGCGGTTGCGGATGCGGGAACGGGTGCGGGTGCGGTAGCGGGAGCGGATGCGGGTGCAGGGGCGGTAGCGATAGCGGGAGCGGCGGCGCGGGCACGACGCGTCGGGGCGGCGAGGCCGCGGGCGGCGCGTGAAGATGATGGGGCAGGCGAAGCGCGACCAGCGGCACGCGGGGGAGGCGGCGGAAACGCGCGCGCGTTGTTGAAGGCTGGGCGGCGACTGTACGAGGACGATGATCTTCCGGGTGCCCTTGAGAAACTCAGGGCGGCGCTTCGGCTGAACCCGGGTTTGGCCGACGCTTACATCTTGCTTGGCACGGTTTATAAGAAGATGGGCGAAAAGCAAAAGGCGCTCGCCTCCTTCAAGAAGTATCTCGAAGTGGCACCGGATGGGGACGAGGCGGCGGTTGCGCGAACCAACATCAGTGAGCTTCAAGATTAGCAGGCCGCTGAAACACGTTTTACTCGCGGTTGCAGTGACCGCGGCGGTCCTGGTCGAGGTTGGTGCGGCTCAATCGGCAACTCCCGCGCGGGTCGCGAAAATTCGTGCGGCTATTTTGCGCGGAAAAACGGCCGACGCACAGAAGCTGTTTGAGCCGATTGCGAAGCGATACAAGGCGGGCGCACTCAAATCCGCCGCGGCGCTACATGCGGCGGCGCTTATGCTTGTCGAGCTTGCGCGCCTGCCCAATTCGAAGGAGCGCTACCACGACGCGAATCGCCTTTTCTTTGAAGCGAAAGAGGCCGACCCTAAGCGGGCTCAGGTGTTCATCGACTGGGGGATGCTTTACGTCGAGAAGTACGACACCGAGGAAGCGGCGAAAAAGTTCAACCTGGCGCTCGCACTCGAGCCCGAGAATGTCGATGCCATTGCCGGCCTTGCGCGCGTGGCGTATGCGTCGTTTGACTACGCGACGGCGATAGAGCGCGTTGGGCGCGTGCTCGCGAAGAAGCCGCGGCATCCCTTGGCGATTCGAACGCGCGCCGAGATCGCCGTTAATGAGGACGACTTGCCGGCTGCGGCGACGGCCTTGAGTCGCCTCGAGGCCGCGGACCCGCGCGGTCCCGCGACGTCGGGGCTTCGCGCGGCGGTTGCTTACTTTCGCGGCGACAAGCAGCGCTACGAAGCGGAGCGGAAAGGTTGGGCGAAGCTCGGTCCCTTGGTGAGCCTCGCGGCGGGGGTTTTGCTCGAGCATCTCGTCAAACGTTTTCAATACGCCGAAATCGAGCGGGTGACGCGCGACGCACTTGTAACGGCGCCCTACTCCGCGCCGCTTCTGGTCGAGCGCGGCATGAACGCGATGCGACTCGGCGAAGAGGCGATGGCGCAAAAGACGCTCGACGCCGCGCACAAGCAGGACCCGTTTCATCAGCAGCTCATCGCGATGCTCAATTTTGTCGAGAAGGCGCTTGTGCCTTACCGATGGCATGAAGACGGGGTGCTCCGGCTGCGCCTCCACGAGGGCGACACGGAGCCACTTTTGCCGCTCGTTGGCGCGCTCGTGCGGCGCGCGATCGATTCGATGTCGCGTCGATTCGCTTATGCGCCCGAGAGGGTCACGCTCGAACTTTTCAAAACGCACCAGGAGTTTTCGCTGCGCACAATGGGTGTTCCGGCACTCGGCGCGCTCGGGGTTTGCTTTGGTCCGGTTGTGACAGCGGTGGCGCCGCCGCGGGCGGGGGCGCGGGTCAATTGGGGGCAAATCCTGTGGCACGAGCTGTCGCACGTTTTTTCGATCGCGTTGTCGCGTGGGCGTGCGCCGCGCTGGTTTGGCGAGGGGCTCGCGGTTGTCGAGGAGGGCGAGGGGCGGCCGGAGTGGGCGCGAGAGATGTCGGTCGAGATGCACCGGGCGATCGCTCGGGGGCGCGTGCTGTCGGTTGCGAAGCTGACAACGGCCTTCACGCGCGCGCGGTCGCACGCGGACATGCTGCTTGCCTATCATCAGTCATCGCGCGTTGTGGCGTTCATCAAGGAGCGTTGGGGCTGGGACGCGGTGACGCGGGTGCTCACCGTGTTCGGCGATGGGAAGACGACGCCGGAGGTCGTGAAGGCCGTGACGGGGCTAGAGGTCGCGGAGTTCGACGCCGCGTTTCTTGAATGGCTGAAAAAATCGGTCGCGTTTTTGGATGGGCAGTTCGACGTTGATCCAGCGCGGTATCGCGACATCCCTGCGATTCGAAAGGCGGCCACGGACGCGCCGGCCGATCTCGACCGGCAGGCCGCACTTGCGGCGGCACTTCATGTACATGGCGCCCATCAACCGGCGCTCGCGGTTGCGGAACGTATCGTCGGGCGCGACGTCGTTCATCCGCTTGCGCGCTATGTTGCGGGGGCCGCGGCATCGGCGCTCGGGCAATTTGAGGTCGCGAAAAAGAATTTTGAGGCGCTGCGCACAGCGGGCGTCGACGGTCATCTCCTTCGCGCGGCGCTCGGTTTCGTGTATAGAAAGCTGAACGATGAGGCGCGGGCGGAGGTTGAGTACGTGAAGGCGCGGGAGTTGAACCCGGAGCTGTCGAGTGCGATTGCGGTGGTCGCGGAGCTGCGGGCGGCACGTGGGGAACCGGATGGCGCGCTCAGCGAGTGGCGGCGGCTTGCGGCGTTTGACCAGGCGAACGGTAAGGCGATGCGCGCGGTGCTCGCCGCGGCCGAAAAGCAGAAGGACGCGAAGGCGGTGGTCGACGCGGCGGAGGCGCTCCTTTTTTTAGAGCCGTACGACGCGGCGGTGCACGTGGCTCTTGCGCGGGCGCGACGTGAGGCGGGGCGCCTGGACGACGCGGCGCAGTCATTCGCGACGGCGGTTGCGCTCACACCCAATGCTGGCGCGGATTTGCGGGTTGAGGCGGCGATCGTGATGCTTGACGCGGGGAAACGTGGGGCGGCCTGCGCGGAGATTGACGCCGTATTGAAGACGGATGCGGAACATCCGGTCGCCAAGGACCTCAAAGCGCGATGCGAGGCGCCAACGCCATGACCGGGCGACGCGTTTGTTTATCGTGTGCCGCAATCGCGAGCGCGGCTGTCGCTCTGACCTGCACAACGACGACGACGATTCCGGGCGCTTCGTCGGTCGTCAGCCTTGTTGTGGGCAATGCCGACACATCTGATTCTCAAACTTTCGCGCGGCTTGTCTATTTCCCAAGCGGCGGTTCGACATGCCGGAAGGACATCACAACTGAGCCCAGCCAGTGGGCACGCACACTCACGGCCACGGACCATGGCGTTCCGCTGTCGCTCTTTGGCGCAGGGTCGCGTGTCGCGGTGGAGCAGCGACGGAATAGCGATTCCGTGGTTGTTCGACAAGGGCTGTCCGGGCCGGTGCACGCCGTCGGCGGTGGATTGTCGGTGTTCGTGAACTTGTCGCCCGCGCGCGCGGTTGGTGCGATGCGAGACCTTAATTTCGGTCGGTACGCCGCGCAGGCGATCTACGTGAGTGCTACAGGCGGAATCCTTGTTGTTGGTGGATTGAAGGCGGGCGCTTCCGATTTCGCCATCAACGCTGCGGCGGATTTCGAGCCAAACATCGAGTACCTTGACCCGGCGACCGGGAAATGGATCGTCGTCGGCGACGCGGGCGAAGGTCGTCGCGTGCACCACACGGTGTCCGAACTTGCGGACGGCCGGATTGTCGCGCTCGGTGGTGTTTTCGGTGCGACGGCCGTGGCGAGCGATCTCGTATTTGACCCGACGACGCGGCGCCTGGATGTGATCGACGCGTCGGTTGTGCCCGCGGTGTTTGGCCACTCGGCGACGGTTCTTTACGACAGCGCGAGGGCGCTCACGAACCGGGTCCTCGTGTTTGGCGGCGCGACGACCCTGGTCGCCGATGCGGGCGATGCGCTGCTCCCGCTCGCGGGTCTCCAGAAGAAGTGGACGCTCGTCGATTTTTCGGGGAGCACGCCGCAGGTTACGTCAAGTGAACCCGCGGGTGCGATCGAGCTTGCGTTTCATCGGGCGGCGATCACGCGCGAGACGAGCGAGTCGGCGGTCTATTGGGTGGGTGGCGTGACGGGGACGCCGCTCAGGGCGACAAGCCGGATTTTCGAGCTGCGGCATTTGGCGAATCCGTTTCAGTTCGCGTCATCGACGTCGTCACTTTCTACGGCGCGTGTTTTTCACGTCGCGTTTCAGACGAGCCTCAGTGAGGCAACCAACATTGTCACTGGCCGTGGCGCGTGCGGGGCACGCCGTTGCGTCGCTTCCGGTCGGGACCGTAACCGTGGCGTCGTCGGGCTTGCCGTCGGTCGCGACGGTGCCAGTGGTTGTCGGCGGGCGCAGCGCGGCGGGTGGTTTGAGCAAAGTTGAGGTGGTCGCGGATGCTGGATTCTCGGTGGCCGCTGAGATCGCCCGCGGGACGGGCGCAGCGGTTGCGTCGACTCCGTGGGGCGTTGTGGTGATTGGCGGACAGGACGGCGGCGCTGGTGAGCGATCGGTTTCGACGTATGCGGACCTCGTTACGTACGCGGTTGGCGGTGTTTCGGAGTGTCCTTAGAGGAGTCGTCATGAAGTGCGCAAGCGTGGTTCTATTGATCGTTGGCGTGGCAGCGTGTAAAGAGAAACCGGCGGCGCCTGTTCCGGCGCGATCGGAAAGAGGACCGGGAACGAGCGCGAAGACGAGCACGGGCACGACAACGGGACCGAGCCGGGGTGCGACGGTGGTAGCGGATGCAGGCGCGGGTGTCGGGAGCCGGAAGACTGAAGCCGGAATTTCGTCCGGGTTCAAGTGCGCGGCGACGATCGACTCCGCGTCGATTCCAGCGAAGCCGGTTGAGGGCGAAGTGAACGGCGCGAAGTTTACGCCGGCGAGTGCTGGTTTTTGGGAGGAGGGCGCGTTTGGCGGGTCGAGCCTCATGTTTCGCGCGCCACTCGGCAAGGAGGCCGGGTGCGATCGGTTTTTCGCGGAGACGCGCCTCGAGGTCACGGTCGAACCGATTGCGGACGCGGCGCTCGGAAAGCCTGTGACGAAGGCGAAAAACGCAAACTTTATCCATAAGAAGGACGACGGCACTCCGGTTTCGAGCAACAGCGAGCTCGCGGTGTTCGTTCAGGTCGACTCGATCGAGAAGAAGCGCGGCGGCAAAGTGAAGGGCAAAGTCGCGATCTGCTTTAAGGATGAAAAGAAGAGTTGGCTCGCGGGCACCTTCGAAGCCGATTGGTGCGAGTAGCCGGGAGTCGATACGCGCCGAACTTCTGTTCGAAAAACGATCGGCGAAATCCAACAACTGATCCGCGGCGATGCATTTTCCGCTGTTTTTGACGGCCCAATTCGTGTATACTGGTTGGCTTCGCTCGGGCGCGTGGCGCGGGCGAGGAGAGAAAAAATGAAATCGGGGTATGGCGTTATTGTCGGTCTCTTGGTGGTCGCGGGTTGTGGTGCGGACGGCGGCGACGGGTTTGTTGACGGCGAACCGCTGGGCGACACGCTTTCGGAGGGCGACGAAAAGGCGGATCGAGCGGGAGGCCGTTCGTCGAGGCGCAGCGCGGCTCGCGTTGCACCGAGCGGGTCGGGGGATGGGGGCATCGTCCCGACTCCGAAGCCGCCGATCATTCGGGTCAGGCCAACCTATGTGCCGTGCTACAACCCGAACATGGCGACTTGGGGTCCCGTCGCTGTTTTGGACGCGACCGTCAAACTCGACAACCGGTTTACGGCGTGGTCGGACGGATACGGAACTTACGGCATGACGAATCTCAAACTGCTCGACGGTGTCCCGGGGATGCCGGCGCAAAACCACTTCCTCATCGTGACTGCCCCGGGTTTTCGCACGAAGATCATTCGGTTTGACGCATTCAATTTGGGCTATTTGCGCGTCACCGATGGAAGCTGCTGGGGCGATTGCTTCGAATTCCGCCCGCAGCTCAAGAAAATCACAGACCCGCCTTGCGCTCCAGATACGACCTACACGATTGACCAGGATCGCGGTGATTGGCAAACGACTCAGTTCGACGACCGCGACGGCGATGGCGCCGACGACGTGCTTGAAGACTGGCTCGCCTATCGATTCGCGCCGATCGTCTATCACGGCGACGACGAATCGAACTGGCCCGTCAACGTCGACTGGCTCTTGTCGCGAACAAAACTTCGCTTTTATGACGACGAGTGTGACCCCGACCTTCATCGTACGTCGGTTGATCGCCCGTCGCAGCTAGACCTCCTCTTGTATCGCGTCACTGAAAGCTGCGGCGACAACTCTGACGTCGCTTCGGGCGAAACGCGCAGCGTTTGCAAGCAGCGAACGTATTACCTTCAAGATGTCGCGGAGAGCGCACGCGCCGGCACGATGACCGTGAGTCAGTGGAAGACCTACGTTCACAGCTACCTCAACGTGAACGGCGGCATCACGATCCAATATTGGCGCGTCTACGCGTACAACGACGCGGGAAATAATCACGGCGGCGATTGGGAGGGGATTCAGGTTCATTTGGACAACAGGTTGGAGGTGAGATATCTCGGCTACTTGGGTCACACGGGGATCGAAACGCGAATACCGACCGATGCGGCGTGGGAAGGTGAGCACCCGAAGGTTTGGGTTGAAGGCGGTGGGCACGCGAGCAAGTACAGCACCGACGGGTTGAATGGGCAGGTCTTCTCGCGCTGGGAAACGTGGACGGGTGGCAAGGCGTGGGGCGTTTGGGGAAACTTGCTTGGGACGGCCGGGGGGCTCGTCAACGTCGGCGAAAAATCGCTGCCGCGCAATAGCCAGTGGTTCATCAAGTACTCGGGGATTTGGGGTTCGCCGGGCTCGACGTTTATCAGCTCGGGTTACTGGGGCCCGGCGTTCAACGAAACGGCGGCCGAATGCGCGAACTCGGGCGGCGTGCCGGCTTACGAATCGGGGATTGGGTGCGACGATGTTTGCCGCAACATGTATTTCGCCGCCTGGTGCCAAGGGATGGACCCGAACTTCCTCAACGTCGCGTGGCAATGCTCGGCGCAAAGCACGTCGCGTTGACGGCTACATCTTGATTGGCCGCAGCCCTGATTCTTGCAATCTCTTCACATCGAGAATGACGACCGACGATCGCGCGAGGTCGGCGCCGTTGAAGTAGAGCCCGCGTTCGAGAAGCTGCCGCGAAAACGGCCGCCCACTTTTGAAGGCGCGCGCATCGAGCTCGGGGAAGTCGAACAGCTTTTCGGCGGCCTGTACGGCCCGCTCGAACTCGTGCCCAAAGTGGTTCGTGTCGAACGCGACGAAGCGCTCGCGATCGCGCTCGCGGATGCGCCAGGCGACAATGGCGTGGCCGCGCGTCGGAAAGAGGACGAGCAGCGGATCGAGCTCGACCAGGCGGAGCGTGCTCGCCATCAAGATCGACAACTCAATGCAGTTGCCGCCGCGTTCCTTGAGTGTTTGCGCGGGGAATTTCACGACCTGTGTCGTCAGCGAGTAGTCGACCTTCAAGTGTCCCTCGACTTCGGGCGAATTTGAGTAGTCGATTTTGAAGTCGCGCACGAGCGCCTCATACAGCGCGCGCACTTGCCGCGTTTGGGCCTTCGGTGCTGTCAGCGCGAGGTTAAAACTCGCCGGCGACTGATAACCGATGAACGGCGTCGTTGGGTCGCGCTGACGCGCCTTGACGAGAACGTCGCGCACTTGGCCCTCCTCGACCCAGGCGACGAGCGTATCCCAGAGCGACACACCGCCTTCCTCGCCGAGGTATGAAAAGAGAGGCGAGAAACGGTTGTTCGCGAGTACTTTGAGGAATCCCGTCTCAACGCGAAGCGGCTCGACGCTGCCATCGGGGCGAATCCGCTCGACGCGAATCTCGAAGTAGTTTCCGGTTTGGTCGGACGTGAACGATTTGAAGACGCTCGACTGGAACGTCACGTACAGCGGAACCTTGCGTTCGTCGTCGGGGCCGAGCTCGAATGTCTCTTGAAGGAGGTGCGTGCGCTGTTTGATTTGGTGCGAAATCTTGATGGTCACCGGCGTGTCACCGTTGTTGCGCAGCTTGACCTTGGCGAACGGCACCTCTTTGAAGCGGTAAATCGCGTGAATCGCAGATGGGAGGCCGACTTCCGGGTCGACGTGCCGAATCTCGACGGCAATTCGTTCGCGCGGGGCGACGACGGGGCGTTGCGCGGCGCTCGGTTCGCCTTTGAGGGCGCGCGCGGAGGTTCGCGGGTTGTCGAGTCCGTGTTCGGTGGATGAGCCGAACGCGAAAAGAAAAACGAGGAGTGCGACGGGGACAAGCGCGAGGAGCGTGAGGCCCGCGTAAATGAAGCGAACGGTGTGGGTTGTGCGCGCGAGTTTGTGGCGGCCAGGAAGCACCTTTGGCACAAGCGATGAAAACGGCTCGAGCTTATCGTCGTTGAGTTCGAGGTAGCCGCGGCGCTCAAGGTGGCGAACCGCGGGGTCGTTCGCGGCGCTCGCGGGCAGTGGGGCCCGCTCCAGGATCGCGCGTTCGTCGGCGGCCAGACGCGAAACGAGGTAGCGCAGGTAACTTGCCGATTCGTCGAGCGCGCGTTCGCGCACCATGGTTTCGCGGACGGGCGATTGCCCAAGTGTTTCCGCGAGCTCGTCGAAGAAAATCGCGCAGACGATTTGAAGCGTCAGCGGGAAGCGACCCGAAAGGGCCTGAATTCTCTCAGCGTACGGAAGGAGCGGGTAGTTTTCGCGGGCGGATGGTATGGCGATGAGTTCGCGCGCTTCGGCGTGCGTCAAGGGGCCGAGCCGAAACTCGGTGAACGTGGCGGCGATGCGCGCAAGGCGCGCGCCGTGGGTGCGAACAAGGGCGGTCGGTCCCGCGACCGATAGGAGCAGCATCGCGATGTGCGGAAGGCGCGCGAGGTCGGCGAGACCCACGAAGAACTTTTCGTCGAACGCGGCATTGTCAAGGAGCGCGTCAAACTCGTCGACCACGATGACGAGCTGCGGGTGGTGAAGCGGGCGCGGCGTTGCCGTGGTCGTTGAAACGTCTTCCTTGGGCGTCACCATCCCGAGCCCGTTTTCGGCGCCGGCCGCGACGAGGGCGCGCGTGAGAACTTCGAAAAACGCGTCGGGGTCGTAGGGGGCGATTTCGAGGGCGTCAACGCGTGCAATCGGGACCCGAACGCCATCGCCATCGCGGATGCGTCTTTCGAGAGCGGCGGCGAGGGACGACTTGCCGATGCGCCGCTCGCCGACGAGGGCCGTGGGAACGCGCGCGGGGCCGACCACGGTGCGCTCAAGCTCAGTCAGTTCGCGTGCGCGCCCAACGAACGCGGTCGGGTCGTCGATGCGGCCGCGGTGGAAATACGGGTTGCGTCCGCGGCGCCGCCCGTCCTCGACGGCGAGCTCGCGCTCCGCCGTGCGCTTGAGTTTCTCTGGGAGCTTGAACCGGCGCGTTGTTTCGATGAGCCGATTCTTTTGTTCGGGGGAATCGGCCGAGCGCACAATTCGAAGCAGCTCTTTGTAGATTTCTTGCTCGAGTACTTCGTCCTTCGGCACCGCGCCCGTCCTGGTCCCCCAGTTGCCAACTTCATTGTAGCAGAAGGGATTGGCGTTCGCCGGATGGGGGATTTCACCCGCATCCGTTTCCGTTATTGCATGCCGCCATCCGAGTTGTATTTGACGACGAAGATGTCTTCGAACCCCGCGTTTGTGTACCCGTCGAGCCCGCCATAGGTATAGCCCGCGATATAGGCGATCCCACTTGTGTCGATCGCAACGCCGTTGCCATAGTCATCTGACGATGTCCCGAGCTGTCTTGTCCACTCTTTGCCACCGTCCGAGCTGTATTTGACGAGGAAGATGTCGCGGGACCCCGCGTTCGCGTTCCCGTCGAGCCCGCCATAGGTAAAGCCCGTGACAAAGGCGTTTCCGCTTGTATCGACCGCAACGCCATAGCCATAGTCACCTGCCGGCGTCCCGAGCTGCCTTGTCCATTCCTTACCACCGTCCGAGTTGTATTTGACAAGGAAGATATCGCCGGGCCCCGCGTTCGTGTTTCCGTCGAGCCCGCCATTGGTATAGCCCGTGACATAGGCGTTTCCGCTTGTATCGACCGCGACGCCGTAGGCATAGTCGGATAGCGATGTCCCGAGTTGCCTTGTCCACTCTTTGCCACCGTCCGAGCTGTATTTGACGAGGAAGATGTCGCTGAGCCCCTGGTTCGCGTTCCCGTCGAGCCCGCCATAGGTAAAGCCCGCGACATAGGCGTTTCCGCTCGTATCGACCGCAACGCCGTTGCCATAGTCATCTGACGATGTCCCGAGCTGTCTTGTCCACTCTTTGCCACCGTCCGAGCTGTATTTGACGAGGAAGATGTCGCGGGACCCCGCGTTCGCGTTCCCGTCGAGCCCGCCAAGGGTATAGCCCGCGACATAGGCGTTTCCGTTTGTATCGACCGCAACGCCGCTGCCATAGTCGTCTGCCGATGTTCCGAGCTGCCTTGTCCACTCTTTGCCACCGTCCGAGTTGTATTTGACAAGGAATATGTCGGCGGACCCCGCGTTCGTGTTCCCGTCGAGCGCGCCAAAGGTATAGCCCGTGACATAGGCGTTTCCGCTCGTATCGACCGCGACGCCGAAGCCATAATCGCTAACCGACGTCCCGAGCTGCCTTGTGCCCGTCCCGGTCCCTCGCAGCGCACGGGCTGCGGTCTGGTCTCCAGCGCCGTCGTTGTACCCGAGGCCGATCGAATCGGTCGCGAGCCCCGCGCTGCTCGGCGCGAAGCGAACGATGAGCGTGCAGCTCCCCGCGGCGGCGAGTGTGCCCCACGTCACGCACGTCCCGCCAGCCTGAAGGGCAAACGGTGCGGCGAGCCCGAGCCCCACGTCGGTCACTGTTCCAAGCGTCGCCCCGTACCCACCGGAATTTGTGACCGTTAGTGTCTTGTCGGTCGTCAACGCGGTTGACTTCGATCCGTAGTCGTACGTCACTCCATCCGAGATCGTGAGGACGGCCGGCAACACCCCGAATCCTCGCACCGCGCGCGAAGCGGTCTGGCCCGTGACGCCGTCGTTGTACGCGAGGTCGATCGAATCGGTTGCGAGCCCCGCGAGGCTCGGCGCGAAGCGAACGATGAGCATGCAGATCCCCGCGGCGGCGACCGTGCCACCCGTCGCGCATGTCCCGCCAGCCTGAAGGGAAAACGGCGCGGCAAGCCCGAGGCCCGCGTCTGTCAATGTTCCCAGCGTCGCCGCGGCGCCACCAGAATTCATGACCAGGAACGTCTTGTCGGTCGTCGAGCCGGTGGCCTTCGTCGCGAAGTCGAACGTCGGTCCCTCCGAGATCGTGAGGACGGCTGGAGTCGTCCCCGCGTCGCCTCCCGCATCGGCCCCGGCGTCACTTCCCGAGTCCGCCGCCCCCGCGTCACTTCCCGCATCCGCTACCCCCGCATCTGTTCCAGCATCGGCGTCGGTACCCGCATCGGCCCCGGTATCACTTCCCGAGTCCGCCGCCCCCGTCCCTTGCACCGCGCGCGAAGCGGTTTGGCCTGTGACGCCGTCGTTGTACCCGAGGTCGATCGAATCGGTCGCGAGCCCCACCGTGCTCGGCGCGAAACGAACGATGAGCATGCAGATCCCCGCGGCGGCGACCGTGCCCCCCGTCGCGCATGTCCCGCCCGCCTGCACGGCAAACGGCGCGGCCAGCCCGAGCCCCACGTCGGTCACCGTTCCGAGCGTCGCCGCGACGCCACCGGAATTCATGACCATGAACGTCTTGTCGATCGCCGAACCGGTGGCCTTCGCCCCGAAGTCGAACGTCGGTCCGTCCGAGATCGTGAGCACCGCCGGCGCCGCCCCCGCGTCACTTCCAGCATCCACGCCGGTCCCCGCGTCACTACCCGCCCCCGCATCGCTTCCCGCTCCTGATCCCGACTTCCCGCACGCGAGCAGAAGAGGAAAAACGAAAACGAAACTGAGTCCACACTTCAAGAGCCGCATTTTCGCCTCCGTGTTGACCTTCACTGCCCGTATGCGATCTGCAGAGACCCGGGCCTCAGCTTTTGATCTTGCTAACACAATGGTAAAGTTGAGCGCGACAAGATTCAAGATCGGGGGTGCCGCCGGTCGCCGTTGCATTTGCTCGGGCGTGCGCGCACCATCCGCCTTCGGGATGGGAGGCAAGCGATGAATCCAAAATCGATGGGCGTTGTGGGGGCGGGAATTATGGGCTCGGGGATTGCGCAGGTGGCCGCGCAGTCGGGGCTTGAGGTCGTTGTGGTCGATGCCGACGAGAAGCGCGCGAAGAGCGCGGTCGATCAGATTGGCCTCGCACTTGGTCGACTCGTCGCGAAGGAAAAGATTTCGCAAGCGGATCGCGACGCGGCCGTTTCGCGGCTGAAAGTTGGGAAGGGGCTCGACGATTTGGCCGTGCTTGAATTCGTGGTGGAGGCGGCGACGGAACGGCTCGACGTCAAGGTCGACTTGTTCGCCAAGCTCGACCGCATTCTGGCGCCGGACGTCACACTCGCGTCGAACACGTCGTCGATTTCGATCACGCGGCTCGGCGCAGCGACGAAGAGGCCCGACAAGGTTATCGGTATGCACTTCATGAATCCCGTGCCGGTTATGAAGCTCGTCGAAGTTGTGCGCGGACTCGCAACGAGCGACGCGACGGTCGATGAGGTTGTGGGGCTCGCGCGGCGATTCGGGAAGACAACGGTTTCGACGAAGGACCTTCCTGGGTTTCTCGTGAACCGTGTCTTGATGCCGATGATCAACGAGGGGATTTACGCGCTGATGGAGGGGCTCGGGTCGCCGGAAGAGATCGACACGGCGATGAGGCTCGGTACGAATCAGCCGATGGGACCGCTTGCGCTCGCCGATTTGATTGGACTCGACACGTGCCTTTCGATCATGGAGGTTTTGCACACAACGTTTGGCGACCCGAAGTATCGGCCATGCCCGATTCTGCGGCATTACGTCGACGCCGGCTGGCACGGCAAGAAATCGGGCCGCGGCTTTTACACGTATCAATAGGTTTGGTTTTACAAAGTGGACCGGGCATGTAAGAACGACTTCATGGAGGTGCGATGTCTATGAATGCGAAATCGATTGGTGTTGTTGGAACGGGCGTTATGGGCAGCGGAATCGCGCAGGTCATTGCGCAGTCTGGGATCGAGGTGCTGTGGTTGTCGCGCGATGCGGGACGCGCCAAGGCGGCGGTCGAACGAATTGCGCAGTCGCTCGGTCGCGTCGTGGCGAAAGCGAAGATGACCGAAGCCGAGCGTGACGCCGCGATCGGGCGGTTGCACACCACCACAAGTTTCGATGACCTCGCGCGCGTTGACCTCGTCATCGAAAGCGTTCCCGAAGATCTCGCGGCCAAAATCGACGTCTTTCGGCGCGTTGAAGCCGCGGTTGGCGCGAGCGTGATTTTGGCGTCGAATTCGTCGTCACTCTCCATTACGAAGATTGGCGCGTCGACAAAACGCCCCGAGCGCGTCGTCGGCATGCACTTCATGAATCCTGCGCCCCTCATGAAGCTCGTCGAGGTTGTCCGCGGGCTCGCCACATCCGACGACGTCATTAAGGATGTGAGCGACGTCGCGCGCGCGCTGGGAAAAACGATCGTTGTCGCGAAGGATCGCCCGGGGTTCGTCGTCAACCGCGTTCTGATACCGATGATCAATGAGGCGGTTTTTACATTCATGGAGGGCGTCGCGGGTGCCGAGGAGATCGACACGGCGATGAAGCTCGGGTGCAACCAGCCGATGGGTCCGCTCGAGCTTGCGGACTTGATCGGGCTCGACGTCTGCCTGTCGATCATGGAACGCTTGCACGCGGCGTCCGGCGAATCGAAGTATCGTCCGTGTCCGCTCATGCGCGACTACGTCGACGCGGGTTGGCTCGGGCGAAAAGTCGGCCGCGGCTTTTACGTGTACGAGAAAAAATGAGGGGTTGTGATGGGCGCAGGGTTTGAGAATGTTTCGCTTGTGATCGAAGGGACGACGGCGACGGTCACTGTTGATCGGCCGAAGGTGTTGAACGCGCTGAATCGTGCGACGTTGGTGGAGCTGCTTCGTGTCTTTGATCGATTCAAGTCGGACGAGGCGATTCGCGCGGTGGTACTGACCGGCGCGGGCGAAAAAGCGTTCGTGGCGGGTGCGGACATTTCCGAAATGTCGGGAATGACGTCGGCCGAGGCGCTTCGTTTCGCCGAAATGGGGCACGAGCTCGGCGACGCCATCGAGCGATTGCGCGTGCCGGTTGTGGCTGCGGTTAACGGCTTTGCGCTGGGCGGCGGTTGCGAGCTCGCACTCGCCTGCGACTTCATCTACGCGAGCGATCGCGCAAAATTCGGTCAGCCCGAAGTCGCGCTCGGGGTCATTCCAGGGTTTGGCGGCACGCAGCGTCTCGCACGGCGCGTTGGGATCGGGCGCGCACGCGAGATGGTGCTTCTGGGCGCGCCGATCGACGCGACGAAGGCACTCGCGTGGGGCCTCGTCAACGAGGTTGTGCCGGCCGGCGAGCTCTTGCCTCGGGTGCAGGGGGTCGCGAAGGCGATCGCGTCGAAGGGCCCGCTCGCGGTTGCGGCCGCGAAGCGCATCATGCACGCCGGCGCCGATGTTCCTCTCGCGGTTGCGCACGAAATGGAGCGCCAGGCGTTCGCCGTTTTGTTTGACAGCAAAGACCAAAAGGAGGGGATGGCGGCGTTCGGTGAGAAGCGAGCCCCCGCGTGGTGCGCACGCTAAGACGAGATTGGTGCCGTGAGGGTATCTCTTAGGATCTGTCTCAAGAGCTGAATCAGTCCGTTCGCTGGCCAGGGTTTTGCGATAAACGCGTCGATGTCGCCAGACTTGATGTGATTCTCGGCCTCCTCCCGAGTCAACGATCCCGAGATAAGGATCCGTCGCGACGTGGGGAGGCGCTCCTTCGCGACACGCAGGAGTGAGAGGCCGCTCGGCTCGTGACCGAGATCAAGGTCAGAAACGATCGCGCGCCATGTTGTCGAGGCTGACATCAAGTTGATCGCTTCAATGTACGTTTGGACAAGGATCACGGGGAACTCTCGGCCGATCTCGCGTGCAATCGCCGAAAGGACGAGCTGTTCGTCGTCGACCACAAGAATGGTGTCTTTTATCTGCACGCGCCACATCCCTGCGTCAGACCACCCCAAAGCGACACACGCTGCTCCTACCACGGGCGCAGCAAATAGTACAGCCGACACAAGACTTATCTGCCCGGTCTCAGACGATGCACCCGACACGATTCGTGACGCGCATGGCGCCGGAGGGGGCAAATCGTGACTGCAGAAAATTCAGCGGGCCCGAGAATTCAAGGAGAAAAGTTCGCCGTCCGCCGGAACATATCATGCACATTCTAAATCGGGGGGTGCGTACCTTTTCGATGTGGGGGCTTATCGGCGATTGTGGCCGAGGGTGGAGGTCGCGCGTATGAAGTCCCTTTTGGCGAGGCGTTTCGGCGTCCACGTTCGTGCGTTGCGAAAGCAGGCGGCGCTAACGCAGTCGGTTTTAGCAGAGCGGAGCGGCCTTTCGGTCGACTCGGTCCGTCGCATCGAGCGCGGTTTTTTTTCGCCGTCTCTCGATTCAATTGCGAAGCTGTGTGCTGGGCTCGACATTTCGCTCCCGAGCTTTTTCGAAGCGTTCGATCGACCCGAGTCGGGGTTGCCGGGGCAAATCGCGGGCTTTCTGCGTGGGCGCTCAGCCGCCGAGCTCGCGGTTGTTTGGCGGGTCCTCCGCGCGATGCTCAGCCCTCGCGACCTGCAGCGCCAATCGTCGTCGCGTGGGAAGCGGCCGCCCCGGGCGTCGACGACGAATGGCACTTGGCAAATGGGTGCCGAGTGACGGGTCTTTAAGGAGATCGTCATCGTGAGACGGCGGCATATTCATCGAGCGAACGCGCGGGCTCTCGCCCATTTGAGTGATGTGCTCGAAAAAACGGCGCAGAAAATGGCGCACAAAGAGCGGATGTTGTTAGAGGCGCGCGAGGAATCGGCGAAGCAACTCAAGAGCGGCAAGGCCGAGGGCGATAAAGAGCACGAGCGAGCCATGTTCTCGCGCGACAGCCCACGCGCGTCGCCGCCACGCGATCGCGGACGCGACGGATCGAGCGACACCTGACCCGCAGGCGCAACGTCCGAGAGTTCGAAAGCACCGCTCGTGACTCTGTGCGCCGCAACCCGCGCATGTGACGATTGCGTCGCCGCCCGTGAGCGGTTGGGAACAGGCAGGGCACGGTGCGAACGGGCTTAAGGGATCCATTTTTGGCAACCGGGTATCGTCTGAAATCCCTTAAAAATCAAGGGGTTTGTGATTTCCCTTGACTCACGTTGTGACCCAATTAAGATCGCCGCGATTTCGGGCCTTTAGAAGAAATTTTAGGCGGAGTCAAGCGTGTCGGAACTCGAACAGCTCATCGATCAGATCACGGCGGCGGTGAAGGCACGGCTGGGAAGAGAAGAGAACGGACGATCGGGCGCGGTTGCGGAGGCGGTTGCGGGCAGCGGGCAGCGGGGAGAATGCGGGGGGTGCGGGATGTGCCCGAACCAGGATCGAAGGGAGGCGGATACGTTTGCGGTGCTCGGCGCGGCACGGCTCGGGACGCCGCTTTTGCCGGCGAAGCCGTGCGAAGGGCTTCACTGTCTCATCGACCACACGCTTCTTAAGGCCGACGCGACGCGCGACGAGGTGAAGAAGCTCTGCGACGAAGCGCGAAAACACGAGTTTGCTTCGGTCTGTGTCAACTCGGGGAATGCACGGTATGCGGCGACGCTCCTTGCGGGGACGAACGTCATTGTGTGCGCAGTCGTTGGGTTTCCGCTCGGCGCGGCGACGGGAGCCGCGAAGGCGTTTGAGGCGAAAGAGGCGATTCGGGCGGGGGCGCGCGAAATCGACATGGTGATGAACGTCGGCGCGATGAAGTCGGGCGACCACGCGACCGTGCTCGACGACATTTGCAAGGTTGTGCAAGCGTCGCGGCCGTACGCGGTGAAAGTGATTCTTGAGACCGGGCTCCTTGACCACGACGAGAAGGTCGCGGGGTGCGTGCTCGCTAAGGTTGGCGGCGCGGCGTTCGTCAAGACGTCGACGGGGTTTAACAACACGACGGGCGCGACGGTCGAGGACGTTGAACTCATGCGGCGCTTGGTCGGGAGCGAGATGGGCGTTAAGGCGTCTGGCGGAATTCGCACGAAAGAGGACGCGGAGAAGATGGTGCGTGCGGGGGCGAATCGGCTGGGTGCGTCGGCGAGCGTCGCGATCGTGACGGGGAAAAAAGGATCGAGCGCATATTGATAGCGATTGAGCGCGTGACCATTCTCGTGATGGACGGGTTTGGTGTGGGCGAAACCCGCGATGCAGCGGCGTATGGCGACGTCGGGAGCGACACGTTTGGCAACATCGCGCGGCGCATGGGCGGGCTCGCGCTGCCGAATTTGGCGCGGCTTGGCCTCGGGAATGCGCACGCGGTCGAAGGTGTTGGAGCGGTCCTTGCGCCGGTCGCGTCGTACGGGAAGATGGCGGAAGCGTCGGCCGGAAAAGATACGGTGACGGGGCATTGGGAGATGGCGGGGCTCGTCGTGACGAAGGCGTTCGCGACTTTTCCGGGCGGGTTTCCGGCGGAGCTTGTGGCGGCGTTTGAGAAGGCGATCGGGCGGCGCGTGCTTGGGAATAAGGTCGCGTCGGGCACGGTCATTATCGACGAGCTGGGCGACGAGCATGTGCGGACGGGCGCGCCCATCCTCTATACGAGCGCGGACAGCGTGTTTCAGATCGCGGCGCACGAAGAGGTGATTCCAGTTGCCGAGCTTTACCGAATGTGCGAAGCGGCGCGGCGGCTTTGCGATCCGTATCAGATTGCGCGGATCATCGCGCGTCCGTTCGTCGGGAAGCCGGGACGTCAAGGCGACGCGTGGAAGCGGACGTACAACCGCAAGGATTTTGCGATGCCGCCGCACGGCGAGACGGTGCTGACGCTCGCACGGGACGCTGGGTTGCCGGTTGTGGGGATCGGAAAGATCGAGAATATTTTTGCGGGGCGCGGAATCGGCGAGTCGATTCACACCGAAGGAAACATCGATGGGATCAAACAGACCGTCGACGTACTGAAACGCGGCGAGCGCGGGATTGTGTTCACGAACCTCGTTGACTTCGACATGTTGTATGGGCACCGAAACGACACGCCCGGTTATGCGCGTGCGCTCAAGGAGTTTGATGAGCGATTGCCGGAAATCGTTGCAGCGCTTGGCCCGCGTGACATGCTCCTTATTACGGGCGATCACGGATGCGATCCGACCGATGTCTCGACGGATCACACGCGCGAGCATGTGCCACTCCTCTGCTATGCGCCGGGGCTCAAGGCGGGCATCAACCTCGGAACGCGGGCGTCGATGACCGACATGGCGGCGACGATCGCCGAAGCGCTTGGGCTGAAAGCCGCGGCCGGCACAAGCTTTTTCAAAGAGTTGGAATGCGCGCGGTAGACGTCATACGGAAAAAGAGGGACGGCGGCGCGCTCGAGCCGAACGAAATCGCATGGCTCGTCGATGCCTACACACGCGGCGAGGTGGCCGACTATCAGATGTCGGCGTTTGCGATGGCCGTGGTGTGGCGCGGCATGTCGATGGACGAGACGGTCGCGCTGACGCGCGCGATGCTCGCATCGGGACGGGTGCTCGATTTCGCGCATGTGCCGGGCGTGAAGGTCGACAAGCATTCGACGGGCGGCGTTGGCGACAAGATTTCGCTGCCGCTTGTTGGCGCGGTTGCGGCGTGCGGCGTCAAGGTGCCGATGATGTCGGGGCGCGGGCTCGGACACACGGGTGGCACGCTCGACAAGCTCGAGTCGATTCCAGGGTTTCGCGTCGACTTGTCGCTCGAAGAATTTGAGCGCGTGTTGACGGACGTCGGGTGCGCGATGATTGGGCAGACGGCCGACATCTGCCCAGCCGACAAGAAGCTCTATGCGCTTCGCGATGTTACGGCGACGGTCGAGAGTATCCCGCTCATTGCGGCGTCGATTATGTCAAAGAAGATGGCCGAGGGGATCGACGCGCTTGTGCTCGACGTGAAAGTCGGGCGCGGTGCTTTCATGAAGACGCGGGACGACGCGGAGAAGCTCGCGCGAACGATGGTTGCGATTGGGCGCGGTTTTGGGAAGAAAGTCGTCGCCTATTTGACCGATATGAGCGAACCGATTGGGAGCGCTGTCGGGAATGCGCTTGAGGCGAAGGAGTCGATTCAAGCGTTTGCGGGGGCGAAGTTTACGCGTTCGGATTTGCGCGAGTTGGTTGTGGTGCTGGGCGGCGAGATGCTGCGGCTCGCGGGGGCCGGCGGGCCGGATGACATCGCGCGCGTCCTCGATAATGGCGAAGCGCGGAAGAAGTTTAGGCAACTGGTCGTTGCGCAGGGCGGTGACGGGACGGCGGTCGATGGGGCGCCGGTGTTTGCGAAGGCGGCGCGGATGGTGCGCGTGAACGCCGAGGCGGATGGCAAGGTCAAGGCGGTCGATGCGGAGGCGATTGGGCGGGCGGCGATGCTTCTGGGGGCGGGACGCCGCATGACGACGGACAAAATAGACCCAACGGTCGGAATTACCGGTGTGCCGCTTGTGGGGACGGTGGTGCGGCCGGGGCGCGCAATTGCGCTGTTGCACGTCAACGACGAGTCGAATCTTGCTGAGGCGGAGGGGATGGTGAAGGGCGCGATTGAAATCGCCGCCGACCCGTCGATCGCATTCGCGACGACACGAATCTTGGGGAGGATCGAGGGGTGAGGCGGGCGTGGCTGGTCGTGGCGATCGTTGCAGTCGGGGGATCGGAAGCGGGGGCGGAAGCGGTAGGGGAGGCGGTTGCGGGAGCGGTAGCGGAGGCGGGTGCCAAGGCGGCGCCGAAGCGGGTCGACCTCAAGAAAGGGAACTTCATTCCGGCGCAGACGACGCTGCTCGACCGCGTGCTTTCGCTCGTCGGAATCCCCTTCATCTTGGGCCTTTGCTGGCTCATGTCGACAAATCGCCGCGCCATCTCGTGGCGCATCGTGTTTTGGGGAACAGCGCTTCAAGTCGTGTTCGCGTTCCTCGTGCTTTTACCCGACGTGCGCGGGTTTTTCTTCGATGCGGTCGACAAGGGCATCAAGAAACTTTTATCGTTCGCTGAGGACGGGGCAAACTTCACGTTCCAGTCGGTTCACCCGCACAAGATCGAGGCGCTTGATTTTTCGACGCAGGGTTACGTGACGCAGGTGTACGCTGGCAAGATAAGTCCCGCCGCGAAGAGTCTCTTCACGTGGGTCTTGCCGACAATCATTTTTTTCTCATCGCTGATGGCGCTCCTTTATCACGTCGGCATTATGCAGCGCATCGTCAAGGCTTTCGCGTGGATCATGTTTCGCACCATGAAGACGTCGGGCGCTGAGACGCTGTCGGCGTCGGCCAACATCTTTCTCGGGCAGACCGAAGCACCGCTTCTCATTCGGCCGTTCGTTGGCAAGATGACCGACAGTGAGCTGCACTGCGTGATGGTGGGCGGCTTTGCGACGGTTGCGGGCGGCGTCATGGGCGTGTATGTCGGCGCGCTGCAATCGATTGACGGAATTGCGGGGCACATCATGACGGCGTCGATTATGAGCGCGCCGGCGGCGATTGTTTGCGCGAAGATCATGGTTCCCGAGACGGGGACGCCGGCAACGTCCGGTGCGCTGCCGTTTAGCGTCGAAAAAGTCGATCGCAACGCGGTCGAGGCGGTGTCGCGCGGTGCGAGTGACGGGATGGCGCTCCTCCTAAATGTCGCGGCGATGCTCATCGCGTTCGTCGCGCTCGTGGCGCTTGCGAATTACCTTATTTCCGCGGTGGGCGGCGTTTTTGGTGCTGAGGTGTCGCTGCAAAAGTTGCTTGGATGGCTCTTTACGCCGCTTGCGTTTTTGATGGGTGTGCCGTGGGATGAGGCCGGGGCGGTTGGGCAGCTCCTCGGCGAAAAGATGATTTTGACCGAGCTCATCGCGTACTTTCATTTGGGCGAGATGGTGAATCAGGCGACGCCGGTCTTGTCGTATCGGTCGTCGGTCATTGCGAGCTACGCGCTTTGCGGATTCGCGAACCTCGCGTCGATCGGAATTCAAATCGGTGGCATCGGCGGGATTGCGCCCGAGCGCCGCGGCGATCTGGCAAAACTCGGTTTTCGCGCGATGATTTCGGGGAGCCTCGCGTGCAACATGACGGGGACGATCGCGGGGGCGTTTGTTCGATGATGCCGATTGAGTTCAATGACGTTCAACGGGCCGCGGCGGAAATCCGCGCGAAGCTCGGAACTCTCTCTCCACGAGTTGGGCTCGTGCTCGGTTCGGGACTCGGCGGTTTTGCCGCGAAGATAACAGACGCCGTGCGGATTTCGTTCAAAAAGATTCCGCATTTCCCCGAGTCGAAGGTCGCGGGACACGCGGGCGAGCTTGTCGCGGGGACCGTCGCCGATGTGCCGGTTGCCCTGCTTGCGGGGCGCGTTCACCTTTATGAAGGTTGGCCCGTAGTATGCGTGGTGCGGCCAATTCGCACGCTTTGTGCGCTCGGCGTCGAGGCGATCGTCGTGACAAATGCGGCGGGCGGCATCGACCGCGAATTTGGCGTCGGCGACTTGATGCTCATTGATGACCACCTGAACTTGACGGGGCAAAACGCACTCGTTGGCGACAACGACGAGCGGTTCGGGCCTCGCTTCGTCGATATGACGGGGGCGTACGACGCGACGCTTCGCTCACGCATGGTCGACGCGGCGCGCGCCACAGGCGTCGATCTCAAGCGGGGCGTCTACGCGGGACTCCTCGGCCCGACGTACGAGACGCCCGCTGAAGTGCGGATGCTCGCGGCGCTCGGCGCAAGCGCGGTCGGGATGTCGACGGTCAACGAGGTTATCGCGGCGCGGCATCGGGGTGTTCCTTGCGTCGGGGTATCGCTCATCACGAACCTCGCCGCTGGTTGGAGCGAGGCGCCGCTCAATCACGATGAAGTCCAGACCGCGGCGAAGCAGGCGGCCGAGCGGTTCGAACGACTTGTCGTTGAGTTCGTGCGGAGGTGCGCGTGACGCGGGGTGCCGGTCCTTGGCGAGAGTTGGAAGTCGCGGCGCGGGCTGTGCGCTCGCGGGCGTATGCGCCCTATTCGGGGTATCGCGTCGGGGCGGCGCTTCGCGCATCGTCGGGGCGAATCTTTGCGGCGTGCAACGTTGAGAACGCGTCGTTCGGGCTCTGTATTTGCGCCGAGCGATCGGCGGTCGCGGCGGCCGTGGCGGCCGGGGAGCACGCGTTTACCCATCTCGTCGTGATGTCGGACGGCGCGCCGCCCGCGAGCCCGTGCGGAATGTGTCGACAAACGCTCGCGGAATTCTCGACGAGTTTGACGATTCGGATCACGAACGTGTTGGGCGAAGGCGACGAAGTCTCGCTCAGAGAGTTGCTCCCCTTGGCGTTCGACGGCCAAAAACTCAAGCGAACCAATTCAGCAAGAAAACGGAGGACCTAACGAATGGACCTTTTGATTACGGGCGGAAAACTTGTCACGATGAATGCGAAGCGCGAAGTCTTCAATGGCGACATCCTCGTCACCGATGGGCGAATCGCAAAGATCGGCGCGAAGCTCAAAGCGCCGCGTGGAGCAAAAACGATCGACGCGGAAGGCGCCGCGGTTGTTCCGGGCCTCATCCAGACGCACGTGCACGTTTGCCAGACGATGTTTCGGTGCATGGCGGACGACATGACGCTTCTCGAGTGGTTGCGAAAGCGGATTTGGCCGTTCGAAGGGGCGCATGACGCGAACTCGCTGCGCGCGTCGGCGGAAGTCGGTGTCGCGGAGCTTTTGCGCGGTGGCACGACGACGATTCTCGACATGGGAACGGTGCGGAATCAGGACGTCGTCTTCGAGGTGTTTGCGGAGTCGGGGATTCGCGGAATCGGCGGCAAGGCGATGATGGACGTGCCGAAGGGGCTACCGAAGGGGCTTCAGGAGGGGATGCGCGAATCGCTCGAGGAGTCGGCGCGGCTTGCACGGACGTGGCATGGCGCGAAGGACGGGCGCATCAAATACGCGTATTGTCCACGGTTTGCGCTGTCGTGTTCGGAACACTTGATGCGCGAAGTGGCGGTGCGCGCGCGCGAGGGCGGGATGCTGATTCATTCGCACGCGGCCGAAAACCGCGACGAGGTGATGGAAGTCAAGGTGCGGACGGGGATGACGAATTTGTCGTATCTGAATTCGATGGGCCTCACGGGGAATATGGTGTGTCTCGCGCACTGCGTTCACATCGACGAAAACGAGATGATCCTCATCCGTGAAACCGACACCCGCGTTGTGCACTGCCCGACGTCGAACTTGAAGCTCGCGAGCGGGTACGCGCCGGTGCCGGAGCTTTTGTCGCACGGTGTGTCGGTGTCGATCGGCTCGGATGGGGCGGCGTGCAACAACACGCTCGATCAGTGGGCCGAGATGCGGCTCGCGGCGATCATGCACAAACCGCGCTGCGGCGCCGACGTGATGAAACCGGTCACGGTGTTCGAGATGGCGACGATTGGCGGCGCGAAGGCGCTCGGGATGGACCACGAAATTGGGAGCCTCGACGTTGGGAAGTTCGCCGACATCGCGATTGTGAGTTGGGATGAACCGCACTGCGGACCGGGCGGCGACGTTTATTCGCGGCTGGTTTACGCGACGAATGCGTCGGATGTGGCGACGGTGCTCGTGCAAGGCGAGGTTGTGATGCAGAATCGGAAGCTCACGAAGCTCGACGAGAAGCGCGCGCGCGCGCGGGCTGAGGAGGAGCTGAAGAAGTTGCAGAAGCGGGTGTGACGAGAAGAGAAACCACAGAGACACTGAGAACCGAGAGATCTGAGGAGGAAAAAAAGGGGGAAGGCAGGGGAACGGTAGCGACGAGTGAGTCCAGACAGCCTAGTCATTTTTTGCGGAATCAACATCGCGGTTGGCATCGCGTTGTGGTGGCCGCATCGACGCGGGACGGTGCTTTTCCTCGCGCGTGGGTTCACGACGCGACCGATGTCATCGGGCGATGTCGCGGCGCTCTTCGACGAGATTCCGCCGAGGGCCCGGCAGATTCTCGACGCGCTTTTGCGCGATGGGAAACGCGAGGTGTATGAGGAGCGGGTCGGGCCGTTTCGCATGGCGACGGCGTTCGTTCACGTTGCGCCGGGCGCGCTCGTCGTGGTGCGGCGGCTTGCGGGCGGCAGCTGGCGGCTCGAGTGCGCGTCGAATGTTGGCGACGTTGCGACCTTAACGGGTAGTGATGGTGTCGGCGTTTCGTCTGCGAATGTCAGGTATCACGTCAACGCAGCCGAGGCGCTGGAGGATCTGGTCAAAGCCCATGCGAATCTCGGCACCGGAACACCCCTGTCGGTCGGCGCGTACTTCGATGCGCGACGGGCCCTTTATCGCGAAGCCGCGGGCCGTGTGTTTCGCCGCGACGTGCTCATGGCCGCTGTCTGCCTCTGCATTATTGCCGTCAATGTCTACGGACTTCTCCGCGTGGTCGCGTATTTCTAAGACTCGCGGATGTTTCAATAATGTTACTCTATTGTTATAATGCCAGCATGTTGAAAACGCGTATCCGAAAAATCGGAAACAGCCATGGGATTCTTTTGCCGTCACAGGCCATCCGGTATTGGCGGGCCAAAAGCGGGACTGAGGTCGAGCTGGTGTTTGATGCGGACCGCCTCATCATTCGGCCGGTGTCGGGCGACCGCGATGGCTTCGTGAGAGCGTTGGATGAAGTCCTCGACGAAGACGAGGCGATTTTGCGTGACTTGGCGAAGTGAAGGCGATTCGATTCTTAACGGTTCAAGAAGTTCTCGAGGCTCACGCGGCAACCCTTCGACGGCATGGCGGCGCGTCGGGCATTCGAGACACAGGTCTGCTCGACTCAGCCGTGCATATGGCGCAGGCGATGTACGGCGGCGAATTTCTGCATCCGGGTTTGTTCGACATGGCGGCGGCATATCTTTTTCACCTTGTCCTGAATCACCCCTTCATCGACGGGAACAAGCGGTGCGGGTGGCTGGCCGCTCGGGTTTTTCTTCGAATGAACGGCGTCGCACTTAGCGTTTCACGCGGGGAGGCCGTTCGTCTCGTGACGCGCCTCGCGGATGGTAAGGTCCGGGACTGGCGTGAAATATCTGAGTCGTTTGCGAAGCGAAGTCGTTGACGGTTTTTGGAGAACTGTTGAGTCGGATTCGGTGGCATTGACGGCATTTGCGCGCGGGTGGTAGGTCTCCTCGGTTTCCCAATTTTGCGAGCAATCGTGCGAAAGCCAGTGGCTTGAGCACGCGAGCAAAATGGGGAGCGCCTGTTTACAGAGCGCGAACCCCACCATTTAGGGGAGGAGCACGATGAGAACTGTTCTGTTGGTTGCGATGTTCGTCGGCGCGCTTGGCGCCTGTAAATCTGACTCGTCGAAGACGAAGGCACATGCGCCGACGCGCGGGCTGCCGCTTAAAGGCGCGAAGCCGGTGCCGGTTCCAACGGCCGACCTCGGCGATGAGTTGAAGAGGCCGTTTGCCGATAAGACGGGGAAGCTGGGGGACGACTACCAATACCCGATGTCGAAGGTTCTGTGGGAGCGTCCGATGAAGGTCGACGTGTCGCACAAGGATGCGTTCGACGCGAAGCGCGGCATTTTGTACGGCACCGACGCGTCGCACACGCGCGTGCAGGCGATCGACATCAACACGGGGCGCATTGTTTGGACGGGATCGGCCGACCTCACGAAGCCGCCCAAGAAATTCGACCCAGACAAGCACCCCAAAAAGGCGAACGATCAGTCGCTCGAACCGAACTTCCAGATTCTCGGTGCGAAGGTTTTCGTCGCGCAAAACGTGATCAAGGGCGATGCGAAGAAGGGCGACCTTGTCGTGAAGATTCACGGGTACGAGGCGGCGAGCGGCCGGCGCATTTTCACGGCGTCGATGCCGAACACGTGGGGCGAAGGGAAGAGTTGGGCGATTTGGAAGGAGGTGGGGGCGCTTCTTCTCGGCGATTCGGGCGATGGGCCGGTTCACATCATCGACCAGGCGAAAGGGAAGCCGCGGCACACGTTTAACTTTCCCGCGGAGGGATCGGGAAAGTGGGTTTATGCGGGCGGCGGTTCGGGGAATATTTATTTTTATCAGGACCGTGGAACGGGGACGCTCGGGTTTGCGGCGTTTGATGCAGAGACGGGCGCCGCGCGGTGGCTCTCGGCGATTCTGCAGGAGTGCTACAACGACCCGATGTATTTGCGTCAGGTCGTCGCGTCGACGATCGTCTGCAAGTGGAAGGGGCGGGGGCACAACGTTGCTGACCGCGTGATTCAGTTCGATGCGGCGACGGGGCAGGCGAAGTGGGCGACGCTGGTCTTTGAGGCGGGGGCCATGTCGAAAGAGGCAAAGTACGCGTCGAACGTGGTCGTGCGCGCGTCGGCGGATCGCAGTGCGCTCTTCTTTAGGAATCTGCACACGCTTGTGCGGCTCGATGCGCCGAGCGGCAAGGAGGGGTGGCGGCGAAAGCTCGACCCCGAGCGGCATGTCCTGTTCTTGGTCGACGGTAAGCCCTGGAAAACGGAAATCGTGCAGGCGGGTGAGTTTACGTACGACGAGGTCGTGGCGCTCGATGCGGCGGGTGGCAAGGAACTGTGGAAGGTGACGACGCCGGGCAAGGAGCAGGCGCTTCCGGGGCATATTATTTGGCAAAAGGGGAAGCTCGTGCTCTTTGGGGACTTCCGTGTTTACGCCTACGACGCGGCGACGGGGAAGGCGCTTCTTGCGATGGAGAATCGGTTCGCGGTGGGCGCGCGCGAGGCAAAAACGAAGGTCGACAGCGTGTCGCTTTTGGGCGACGTCGTTGTGGTCGCGGCGTCGGGCGTGCGCACGGCGTATGAGCTTGGGTCGGCGAAGAAGGTTTTGCACGAGCCGTCAAACGATGAAACGTCGCTCAACTGGAACCTCGATCTCGATCGCGCGAACCTTGTGATTTTCGACGATGACGATTTCGTTGTGCGCGCGCTCGCGATTTCGGGGGGCGCCGCGCCGAAAGTGCAGCCGCCGGTTGCGAAATTTTTGACGCCGGCCGCCGCAAACGCTGTCGCGCCGCGGTTTTCGCCGACGGGGGATCGCGTGGGGTTTACGAGCGACTCTTTCGCCGCGTGCGTTTGGAGATGTGAAATGGAATCGCGCGGGTGACAAGTTTGTGTATGCGGAGGCGGCAAAAGCGACGAAGAAGCAACATTTCACCGACATTAATTTGGTGCCGGAACAGTGGGTGAAGGTCTATTCGGCGGCGGCGCGTGCATCGACGACTGTGCTGACGCTCGCGAATTTCCCCGAGGGGACTGCCTTTTTGCGAGCCGAGTGGAGCCCCGACGATCTTGAGGTGGCGCTGCTTTTTTACGTGCCGATTGGGCAGGCGACAAAAAACAGCTTTGTGGCAACGGTGCCCGTTTCGGGCGGCGCGCGCGCGGAGCTGAAGGTTGACGATTCGACCGGGACCGCGACGCTGAAGGGCAAGGGGCGCTGGAACGGCGGGCCGACGGCGGCGCTAGGGTGGGTCAAGGAGGAGCTGGTCGACGCGATCGGTTGGTCGAGGCGAGGGGAGTTTGCTTATGTGCGGCGCGCGGTGCCGACGCGTCCGCGGCTCTACGTTGTGAATGCGAAGGGCAAAGAGATCGCGGCGGAGGATGGCGTGACGGAGGTAGCTTGGTCGCCGGACGGCGCGGAGCTTGCGGTTAATCGGCACGGAAATGTTTGGGTCTGGAACAGCGGCGGCGGGTGGCGTCAGGTGACGGCGTATCCGCCGAAGCGTGAGCCGATCAATGAGGAGGACGCGGTTCAGAACCCGCAGCGGATTCGTGACCTCGCATGGTCGCCCGATGGGAAGCAGGTTGTGTTCGCGGTTCATCAGCCCGGGCCGGGGCGGCGCCTCGCGCTCCTCGATGTGAAGCGCTAGACAGTGGTAGACTTCCGGTCGAGCGAGGGGCATGCGCGCGATTTGGAAATTCATTCGGCTGATCTTCGGGACGTTTTACCCGTTTCGTGGTCCGAGAACCCTGTCGCTCTGGATCGCCGGTGTCTTTGCGGGCGCCGTTTTTCTTTCGTGGCGCGGAGATCCGCCGTTCGTGGCGCGCTCGGTCGACGCGATTGAAGAGGAGTTTCTTCGCCTCAAATTCAATGTTCGCGGCTATCAGCCCGCATCGTCGGAGGTTGTCATCGCCGCGATCGACGAGCTCAGCCTCGAACGGTTTGGTCAATGGCCGTGGGATCGACGCGTCATTGCGCAGCTGATCGAAACGCTGAAATCGTATGGCGCGCGAACGATTGCGTTCGATATGGTTTTTTCGGAAGACGATCGCAGCCAAGGGTCGCCTGGGTTTCGGCGCGCCGTCGAGGAGCTCTTGCCGCTCGTCCCCGAAAATGGGGATAGCGCGCGCACCGCAAAGAAGCGACGCGTTGAGGCCGCCGTCCGGCCGCTGTCGGACGAGGTCCTTGCGCAAGTTCTCGCAAAGACGGACGGCGTTGTTCTTGGGTACTTTCTTTTGACCGATCTTGTCGAAGCGAAGAACCTCTCGGCGAACGTTATCGAGGATGGCATCGCGCGCGTGAAGTGGTCTGGTCCCCCCGCGCAAAGGGACGGCGCCGATGAGTGGCCGGGGTTGCCGCGTGCCTTTGGTGTTGTGCCGCCGATTCGCGAGCTCGCAAGCGACGCCAAGCAGCTCGGTTTCTTCAACGCCGCGCCGTCGAGTGTGCTCGGCATGACGATTCACGCCATCCTCGCGCGCGTCGTCGAAACCGCGAAGACCAAGGTGCCGCTCTTTCACCTCGCCGCGACCGCCGCGTCGGTACATCTCACTGGCGAGCGCCCGTCGCTAAAGCGCGACGCCGCGACCGGCCGTTCGATTATTGCGCTCGACACAAAAGACGCACCGCTCATTTTGCCGACCGACTTTAACGGCGAGTTTTACATCAACTATCGCGGACCGCGCGGCATGTACAAATATTTCGGCGCATCAAGCATCATCGACGGCACGGTCCCGCGCGCGCGATTCAAAGACAAGCTCGTTCTTGTCGGCGTCTCAACGGCCGGGCTTTTCGACCGCAAGGTTACGCCGTACGCCGAAGACTGCCCCGGCGTCGAAATCAACGCGACGATCGCCGACAACATCCTGACGCGCCAATTCTTGCAGCGCCCGCCAAAACTCCCGGTCATCGAGCTCGCGGTGGCCGGCGGCATTGGTCTCGTGCTTGGTTTTCTTCTCCCCTTCGTGCGTCGCGCGAGCGTTCTCTTCGCGCTCCTCTTCGTTTTACTCGGCGGCCTTTTCTTCGCGGATGTCACGGTGCTCTTCAGCAAGGGCGTCTGGGTCAAGAGCGGAATGATTCTGCTGCAGGTCGCGACGACGTTTGTCCTTGTTTACTCGCTCCTTTACTTCACGCATTTTCGCAAGGAACGCGAGACGCGCCACGCGTTTCAGCACTACCTCGCGAAGCCGATCCTCGAAGTCATCATGAAAGACCCGTCGAAGCTCGCGCTCGGTGGCGAGCGACGTGAGGTGACGGTGCTCTTTACCGACATTCGCGGCTTCACGAGTTTTTCGGAGACGTGCGAAGCGACGCGGCTTGGCGCGATCTTGAACGAGTATCTGACGCCGATGACGAACGCTGTTTTCAAAAACGGCGGCACGCTCGACAAGTATATTGGCGATGCGATGATGGCGTTTTTCGGTGCGCCCGTCGAACAATCCGATCACGCACGACGCGCGTGTCAGGCGGCGATTGAAATACAGGAGGCGGTCAAGACGCTCGAAACGGTGCGCGTCGGGAAGGGGGAGCCGGCCTTTAAGATTGGCGTTGGGCTCAACTCCGGCGTCGTGTCGCTCGGAAACATGGGGTCGCAGCACCTTTTCAACTACACGGTGCTCGGCGACGAGGTGAACCTCGGGTCGCGACTCGAAGGGACAACGAAATATTTCGGTGCGGCGATTCTCGCGTCGGGGCGAACGGTGCGCGCCGCGGGAGACGCGATCGTGTCGCGGTTTTTGGGGCGCGTTCGCGTTGTCGGCAGGGAGGAACCGATCGAAGTCTTTGAACCGTTGGCGATGCGAACAGAAGCGGCGCCGGCGCTCGTCGCGTACGCGGAGCGGTTTGGAGCGGCCGTCGAGTTGTATCAGGCTGCGCGCGTCGCCGACGCGAAAGCGGCATTCGAAGTGCTCGTCACCGAACGAGCGGACGACGCAACACGCATTTGGATTGCGCGGTGCGACGCGGCCTTGACGGCACCGTCACCGGAAGAGTGGGATGGAGTTATTCGAATGGCGGGGAAGTGAGGCGACAATGAATCGGGAAGCCGAAAGGGTCGACGGCGATTTGGCGCGGCTGCGTGAGGCGCTCGCGCGCTCGGAGGCGGAGCTCATCGAGCGATCGCTTGAGCTTCGCGGGTTGCGTCGTGAAGTCCAGGCGATGGGGCATGAGCTTCTTGTTTATCGCGAGATTGAGTCGGTTGCGCGCGAGGATTTTTTCATCGACGCTTTGATCGAGCGTTTGTTGTCGCATGTTCTCGGTGTGATGGGCGTTGGCTCGGGCGCGCTCGCGCTTTTGGAGCGCGAGGCGTTTGTTTATCGCGCAGCCGCGAAAGTCGGGGGCGTCGTGGTGGGGCAGGTCGTGCCACCGGGTGAAGGCATCGCCGGCTGGGTTGGCGTGACTGGGCGTCCGTACCTTCTCGTGCCACCGGATGGTGATGGTGGTGGCGTTCCAGCGGCGACGGAGCATTGGGATGCGCGGCACGATGCGCACGAAGTCGCGAAGCCGGCGGTGCGTCCGCACTCACTTGTTGCGGCGCCGCTGCTCGGCGCAGGCGGCAAAGTGTTGGGCGTTGTCGTGGCGCTTGCTGGCCCGGATCGCGGTCCGGGTTTTGGGCGCACGGATCTCGAGCGGTTTGCGCGTCTCGCTGAGCAAGCGGCGGTTGTGCTGTCGACGGCGCGGCTCTTTCACGAGGCGAGGCGCGTGTCGCGGCAGTCGAAACTTTTGACCGAAGTCAGCATGCTGCTCAATTCAACGCTCGCGGAAAAAGAGGTGCGGCGGCGCGCGATGGAGGCGGCGGCGCGGCTCCTTGACTGCGACGTAAGCTCACTCCTTCTTCTCGATCCCGAGACCGGCGAACTTTATTTCGAAGTTGCGCTCGGCGAAGCCGGCGCGAAGGTCAAGGAGGTGCGGCTCAAGCGCGGCGAGGGGATCGCGGGTTGGGTCGCAGAGCACAACGAGGCGGTGCTCATCCCGGATTGCACGAAGGATCCGCGGTTTGCGGGACACGTCGATCGAAAGAGCGAGTTTCAAACGCGGAACATGGTCTGCGTGCCGGTGACGATCAAGGGCCGAATGCTCGGGGTGTTGCAGGGGATTAACAAGCGCAACCGTCGGACATTTGACGAGTACGATTTGAACGTGTTGACGATGTTGTCGAATGAAGTTGCGATCGCCATCGACAACGCGCAGACGCACGAAAAACTTCGGCGTAGTTTTTCGCAGACGGCGCAGGCCCTCGCGGAAGCGATCGAAGTTCGCGACCCTTACACGGGTGGCCACACAAAGCGGGTGACCGACTTTAGCGAAGCGATCGCGCGGCGGCTCGGCATCGAGGAGCAGGAGATCGAGAACATTAAGCTGTCGGCGGTGCTGCACGACATCGGAAAGATTGGCGTTGAGGACAAAGTTCTTCGGAAGCCGGGGCGGCTCGACGATGCGGAGTACGACGCGATCAAAAAGCACCCGAGTTACGGCGCGGAGATTTTGGGGCCGGTCGAGCAGATGAGATCGGTTATTCCGGGAATGTTGCATCACCACGAGCGGTACGACGGGCGCGGATATCCGCGGGGGCTCAAGGGCGACGAAATTCCCGAGAGCGCGCGGATCATCGCCGTCGCCGATACGTTTGATGCCATGGCGAGCGATCGCCCTTATCGGAAGGGGCTCGATCCCGAGGTCGCGCTCGCGGAGATCCAGAAGTGTTCGGGAACGCAGTTTGACCCGCGCGTGGTCGAGGCGTTCGTGGCGGCGTATGGAGCGGGGGAAATCGTGTCGCAGCGCGCGCGGGAAGAGAAGACAAGAGAAGAGGAACATGCACCTCAGTCGCACTGAGGTCACAGAGGAAGACACAGAGGATGGTTTTTGAGAAACAGAAACCTCTGCGTGCAGCACTTCGTGAATCTCTGTGTCTCTGTGGTGCATGTTTGATTTGTTTGGAGGCTGAAGGTTGAAGGTTTCGAGTGGCTTCGGGGCGATTGTTGTTGCAGCTGCGATTATCGCGCCGGCGTGTGAGGATTCAAAGAGTTGCGTGGCGCCGCAGGTCGTCTCGGTTTCGGCGACGTCGGGGGCGCAGGGCGAGGTTGTCGTTGTGACAGGGTGTGGGCTTGGTGCGCTCGCGTGTTTGTCTTACGTGGCGTGGAACGGCGTGCCGGGCGAAGTGCGTGCGTGGAAGGAAACGCGAATCGACGTCGCCGTTCCGCGTGGCGCGGGGACCGGAGCGAAGACGATCGCGATTGTCGTTGCGGGCAAGGTCCTCGCGACTTCGGTTTTCGATGTGACCGCGGAGGCCGCTCAAGTTGACGCTGGCCTTGCGGCGTCGTGCGATGCGGGAGTTGCGGCGGTCGATGCGGGAACGCCCGACGCTGGACTTGACGGCGGCGCTGATGGTGGTGGTGACGCCGGCTCGACCGATGCGGGGCCAGATGGAGGCTGATCTCTTTTTGCAGGGTGTGGCGCCACTTGATTTGGGATAAACGACCCTCCATCATTTTGGGTGTAGCCCGGAATTTTGCGGAGGGTACCTGATGGCGGTTCGTGTGTCTCGTTGGATCGCGTTCACGGCTTTGGGTTCGACCCTTCTTGTTGGCTGTTCGAAGGTGGACACCTCCGGGACGATCGAGATTGTTCACACGTTGCCCGGGTCGTTTTCGAACAGCCTCCGTCTCGCGGTCAGCAAGGTCGAGATTATTTTTGATGAGCCGGGGGGAAGCGACCAGCTTTTCTTGTCGACAATGAACGCGCAGCCGGTCGATTTTGGCGGCGGGATTCAGGGCTCTTATGCGATCGCGGATGCGGACGGCGATCAGAAGTTTGAGGCGCTAACCACGATCAACGCGAATCCGTTTTCTGGGAGTCTTACCTGGACGTCGTCTTTCTTCAGCGAAGGGAAGCTCGGCGGTGGCTTTTGGATTCGCGGGAAGATCTATTCGGGCACGTCGCCGCAAACACTCACTGCCGAAGCGGTCGCGACGGTTGTCGACGGGACTCAGGGGACGATTCAGTTCGGCGGCGGGTTGAAGACCGTGACGCTGACATATACCTGTGCCGCGGGGGTGAGTTGCTTGACGACGACCGATGCGGGTGCGGGCGCGGATGCGGGTGCGGGGACGGATGCGGGTGCGGGGACGGACGCGGGTGCGGGGACGGACGCGGGCTGTGATGCTGGGGTGGATGGTGGCTGCGTCGATGCGGGAGCGGATGCGGGTGCGGACGCGGGCGCGGGTGCGGATGCGGGTGGGGGTGTTGGTGACGGTGGTCTCTCCGTAACAGCGGTTTCCCCGAGCTTCGGGGTCGTCGGAACATCGGTCACGATCGCGGGATTGGGTTTTTCTTCCGTCCTGACGTTAAACGATGTTCGGTTCAACGGGGTCGGCGCGACTGTTCGCGAGTCGTCGTCGACGACCCTCGTTGTGGATGCCCCTGCGTCGGCATCTGGAGAAGTCGTGGTCTCCGTCGACGGCGGCGGCTCGGCCGACGGTGGCACTTTTTCGTTTGTTTATCTAAACGCCGTTCACGAGCCTGTTATGAGCAATGACGCGGGCGTCAAGTCGGTTTGGCTCGAGGGGAGTTTTGCTGCGAACACGTCGTTTGCGGTCGACTTTTTGCGGGCCGACGGAAGCACGGGAATCACCAGTGCCATCGGCGATTCGGGCGCCATGCGCCTCGGGGTCACAATTCCAACGGGGGTCGATATCGACTCCGTTCGCGTGCGCTGGCCGAATGCGGTCGATGGTGGCGATCTCGCGACCGCCGCGCTTCCATTCCGTGCTGCGCCGTTCCCGCTCGACCTTGGCGCGTTTCGTGGCAAATACGAGCAGGCCGACGTCGCCCGATCGTTTCCGAAACTGGTTGCGGCGCGCGCCGGACATTGCACCGTCAAGGCGGGCCCGTACCTTTACGTGATTGGGGGCGGCACTGGCGATGGCGCATACTTGACGAACATCGAGCGGGCGCTCGTCAACGCGGACGGCACGCTGGGCAGCTTCACGTCGCTCGGGACAACAACTGAGCTCAGGATCGCACGTGGGTATCACCGCTGCGTCGTGCTTGGTTCAAACGTTTATGTGATTGGCGGATTGACGACGGGCGATGTGGTCGTTTTGTCGTCGCAGAGTGTTGAGCGAGCGACGCTCGCGGCGGACGGAACGATCGGGTCGTTTGACCTCGTGACGGGGGTCGAAATGGGAACGCCGCGGCACAGCTTCGCGCTGCAAGTCGTGGGACGCTATGTTTACGCGGTCGGTGGCGCGACCACGTCGGCGCTCAACACCGTGGAAAGGGCACTTATTTTGGCCGACGGAACGATCGGGTCGTTTTCGTCGACGGGTCTACCGGTGCTCGGGACGCCGCGCAAATATCCGGCGAGCGTCGTTCTCGGTTCAAAGTTTTATGTTGTGGGCGGCGAGAACAACACGCCCGCGTGGCTCGACACGTATGAAGTTGCGACGATCCAAAACGATGGGACACTTGGGAGTTTCTCGGACCCTGCCGGATCGCCGAAGTTAACATCGGGTCGTCGCGGTCATGCGGTCGTCGTGCTTGGCGGGAAAGCTTTCTTCCTTGGCGGCTATACGGGTTCCGCGTATTCCGTCGAAACCGACTACGCGACGGTTGCACAAGACGGGACGCTGGGCGCGGCGGCGTCCGGCGCGAACGATCTCATTGTCGCAAGGGCGGAGCACACCGCAGATATTATCGGGAACTATGTTTACGTGATCGGCGGACAGAACGCGGGTGGCGTGCTCTCCACCGTGGAACGCGCGCCGATCATCGGTGATGGGCACGCATTTTCGACATCTGTGTTGCTCTCGGAACAGCTTGTTACCGCGCGCGACGGGGTCTCAGCGGTCGTTATCGGGAACTATCTGTACGCCATCGGTGGCGCCGATTCGCAGTATCATTCGCTCGACACGGTTGAGCGTGCCCCGATTTACGCAGATGGGACCATCGGGGAATTTGTCGCCGACGCGGGTGGGCCGCTCGTGAAGCCGCGTTCGTCACCGACGCTCGCGGTAACCGGAGACCGCCTCCATGTCATCGGGGGAATGGCCGATGGTGGTGGCGAGATTTGGAGCCCGATCGAATTTACAACAATTGCGGGCGATGGCACGATCGGCGGCTTTTCGGTGGCGGCGCCGACCCTCACGAGCCCACGGTACCAACTCACGAGCGCGGTTATCGATAACCGGCTTTACACGTTCGGCGGTTGGCAGGCCCCTCCATTGGAGAGCAACGACTACGAGTACTTTTACTTGGATGCCGGGGGAGGGCTTTCGTCGGGCGCGTTCTCAGAGTTCACGACGGGGCGCACCGGACACAAGTCGATCGTCATCGGCAGTCGATTTTGGATGTTTGGCGGAGATACGAGCATCGGGTATACGGCCTCTGGAATGCAGTCAAACTTGATCGATGGCGGCGGTATCACGGCCCTTTCTGATGGCGGCGAGAGTCTGTTGGCGATCGCGCGCGAGTCGTTCGGCGCGGCCGTCGTCGGCGAATACGCGTACATCTTCGGCGGTTCGACCGGCGGACCTCCGGTTACGTCGATGGAGCGGGCGCGTTTTGATGTGGTCCAAAGCAACTTTAACGGCGCGTTCGGTGACGCTGGTTCGCCCCTTGTGACGGCGCGAACCAAACCTGCGGCGGTTGTCATCGGCAACTACCTCTATGTACTCGGCGGCAAGGGCCAAAGTGGGACGTTGAGAAGCGTCGAGCGGATAAAGATCCAATAGGCGATCCGGCGTTGACCGCGCGCAGCCAAATGCGCTAATTTTGCGAGCCTTCGGCCGAAAAGCCAGTGGCTTTTCGGTGCGAGCAAAATGGCGAGGCCGACGGAACGGAGGCCGCAGCCTGCCCCCTTTGTCGGAGGATCCATGGACCTTGAGCGCGTAAGCGGCGTCGACATCGCGGACGAGATGCGAATCTCGTACATGGACTACGCGATGAGCGTCATCGTCGGGCGCGCGCTGCCCGACGCGCGCGACGGGTTGAAGCCGGTGCATCGGCGCATCCTTTACGCGATGTTTCGCGAGGGGCTGCTCCACAATAAGCGCTACTCGAAAAGCGCCGGCGTCGTCGGCGAAGTCTTGAAGAAGTATCACCCGCACGGCGATTCGGCTGTGTACGACGCCATGGTGCGGCTCGCGCAGGAGTGGAACTTGCGCTACCCGCTCGTCGACGGCCAAGGGAATTTTGGGTCGGTCGACGGCGACCCGGCGGCGGCGTATCGGTACACGGAGTCGCGACTCACGGCGCTCGCGGAGGAGTTGCTCGCCGACATCGACAAAGAGACGGTCGGCTTCACGCCGAATTTTGACGAACAGACGGTCGAGCCGGTTGTCATGCCCACGCGCATTCCAAATTTGATTGTGAACGGTTCGGCGGGAATCGCGGTCGGCATGGCGACGAACATTCCGCCCCACAACTTGACCGAGATTTCGAACGCGCTTTTGCATCTCATCGATCATCCCGACGCGACGGTTGTCGATTTGATGAAACACGTGCCGGGACCCGACTTCCCGACAGGGGCGATTATTTTCGGGCGTGAGGGTTGCCGCCAGGCGCTCGAGACGGGGCGCGGGATCATTCGGGTGCGTGCGCGTGCGCGAATCGAGCGTGACGAAAAGCGCGATCGCGAAAGCATCATTGTGACCGAGATCCCGTATCAGGTGAATAAGGCGAAGCTCATCGAGAAGATCGCGGAGCTTGTGCAGGAAAAGCGGATCGAGGGCGTTTCGGATTTGCGCGATGAAAGCGATCGCGACGGGATGCGCATTGCGATTGAGCTCAAACGCGACGCGCAGGCGGGCGTCGTGATGAACCAGCTTTACAAGCTTACCCCGATGCAATCGACGTTTGGGGTGATTCAGCTTGCGATTGTTCAGGGGCAGCCGCGGGTGTTGTCGCTCAAGGAGATGTTGTCGATTTTCGTCGACCATCGGCGCGACGTCGTGACGCGACGAACGCGGTATGAGCTCAGCGAGGCGGAGAAGCGGCTCCACATCTTGGAGGGGCTCAAGATCGCGCTCGACAACCTCGATGCGGTGATCGAGCTCATCAAAAAGTCCGCGTCACCGCAAGTTGCGCGCGAACGACTCAGTGAGCGCTTTGGGTTGAGCGAAATTCAGGCGCAAGCGATTCTTGACATGAAGTTGCAGCGTTTGACGGGGCTCGAGCGCGAAAAGATTCTCGAAGAGCATCGACAGGTTGTGGCGGAGATCGCGCGGCTCACGGCGATCCTCGCGTCGGACGAGCTTCTCACGGGCGTCGTGAAGAGCGAAATCGTTGAAATCCGCGACAGATTTGGCGACAAGCGGCGAACGGAGATTGTCGACGCGGTCGCCGACATCGCGCTCGAGGACATGATCGTCGAAGAAGACATGGTCGTGACGATTTCACATTCGGGATACATCAAGCGAAACGCGCTAACGCTTTATCGCAGCCAGCGGCGAGGTGGCCGTGGTGTGACGGGGATGGGAACGAAAGAGGAGGATTTTGTCGTCGACCTTTTCGTGGCGTCGACGAAGAGCTACATCCTTATCTTCACGACGTCGGGTCGACTCTTCTGGCTGAAGGTGCATGAAATCCCGGAGGGCGGCCGCGCGGCACGGGGCAAGGCAATCGTCAACTTGCTGAAGCTCGAGCCGGGCGAGAAGCAGGCGGCGATTGTGCCGGTGCGTGCATTCGAGGAAGGGAAAAACGTCGTGATGGCGACGCGGCGCGGAATTGTGAAAAAGACCGACTTGATGGCGTATTCGAATCCGCGGCCGTCAGGAATCATTGGGGTGCTCATCGAGGAGGGGGACGCGCTGATTGATGCGCGGCTCACCGATGGAACGAAGGACATTTTTATTGGCACGGCCGATGGGATGTCGATTCGCTTCGAAGAGGCGGAGGTGCGGCCGACGGGACGTGCGGCGTATGGCGTCAAGGGGATCGCGCTCGGCGACAAGGACGATGTGGTTGCGATGGACATTGTGAATCCGGGCGCGTCGATTCTGACGGTCACGGAGAACGGGTTTGGGAAGCGGACGCCAGTTGAGGAGTATCGGCAGCAGGGGCGCGCGGGAAGTGGCGTCATCACGATTAAAACGAGCGAACGCAACGGTCGGGTCATTGGTGTCGCTCAAGTGACGGACGACGATCAAGTGATGCTCATCACGAGTGGCGGTCAGGTGATTCGGACGCGCGTCGCGGAGATTCGTGAGTCGGGGCGGAACACGCAGGGCGTGAAGCTCATCAATGTGGCCGAGGGTGAGAAGGTTGTGGCGGTGGCACGACTTGCGGAGGGCGATGGCGATGACGAGGCGCCGCCGGAAAAGCCGGTGGTTGAGGCGTAGGGAGAGAAGAGGGGAGTAACCACATCCGAGAATCCACGAAGGGCCAGCGCCAAGTATGTCTGGCGTCGGGATCCTTGGAGTTGGTGTCGCGGCAGTGCCGCGCAGGCACAGAGTTCAGGAGGCCGGAGGAGAAAAAGATGAAAAAGTTGATTTCGATCGTTGGGGTGGCTTTGATCGCGGGGGTTGCGTGCAAAAAGGAGACGCCGCCGGCGACGGATGCGCGGGCCGGAGAACAGCGGCGTGCGAGCGACGCGCCTCGCGTTGTGCCGCCGCCGGTTGTAACAACCCCCACGGCTGTTCCGGGCGATCCGAACGCGGCGCGTCCGCCGGTCGCGGCGCTTGAGCCGGAGCAGGCCGTGACGTCGCCCGAGCCGGATCTTGGTGGAAAGAACGATCTGTCGACACCCGAGGGGCTCGCGCATGCGTATTGGCGGGCTTACAAGAAGAAGGACGTTGATGCGTTCAAGGGTCTGGTCGTGACGGAGGGCGATATCGCGAAGATGTTGCTGCCGGAGAAATCGGAGGTTCCGAAGAGGGAAATTGCGAAGCTCCCGGACAAATTCAAGAAAGTTCTCGAGATTTTTGCGGACGTGAAGTGGAAGGGGCTCAAAATCGGGAAGCCTCAGAAGCTATCGCAGGATAGGGGATTCAAGGAGGAGTCGGAGGGGATTCGGCGAACGCTCATCTTCGTTGAGCGCGATGGAAAGCCGGACCGAATGGGCGTTCGTGCGATGCTGAAGTGCGAAGGCAAATGGAAGATCGCGTCGTTGTGAGACGCGTCGGCGCATCTGAAGCGCTGTTCGCGAAGGCGAAGGCCGTCATTCCAGGCGGGGTGAACAGTCCGGTGCGGGCTTACCGGGCGGTGGGAGGCGTGCCGCCATTTGTCGCTGAGGCGTGCGGCGCGGAGGTCGTTGATGCCGACGGGAATCGGTACGTCGATTACGTGATGTCGTGGGGCGCACTCATTGCGGGGCATGCCGAACCGAGCGTTGTGGCGGCGGTGCAAGCGGCGGCCGCGCGTGGGACGAGTTTTGGCGCGCCGACGGCCGGTGAGGTCGAGCTCGCAGCGGCGATCACGCGGGCGTTTCCCGCAGTTGAACGGGTGCGGCTTGTGTCGTCTGGGACGGAAGCGGTGATGAGTGCGCTCCGGGTTGCGCGCGCGGCGACAAAGCGCGACGTCGTCGTGAAGTTCGACGGGCATTACCATGGGCACTCGGATGCGATGCTCGTGAATGCGGGGAGTGGGCTGGCGACATTTGGCGTGCCGTCGTCACCCGGCGTGCCGGCGGCTCTCGCGGCGCTGACGGTGACGCTGCCGTTTAACAATCGCGACGCGCTCGGTGCCGCGTTTCGTGAGCGCGGGCGGGAGATCGCCGCGGTGATCGTTGAGCCGGTCATGGGGAACATGGGGGTCGTTCCGGCGGAGCCGGGTTTCCTCGAAGCTGTGCGCGACGAGACGGCGCGGGCCGGCGCGATTTTGATTTTCGACGAAGTGATAACTGGAATGCGGGTGGGCCCGGGGGGTGCGCAAACCCGATTTGGCGTGCGGCCGGATCTTTCGTGCCTCGGCAAGATTATTGGGGGCGGATTACCACTCGCCGCATTTGGTGGACGGGCCGATTTGATGGGCCTCGTTGCGCCCGAGGGTCCGGTTTATCAAGCGGGAACGCTTTCGGGGAATCCAGTTGCCGTGGCGGCGGGGATTGCGATGATGAAACTCCTTGAACGAAACGGCGTTTACGACGATCTCGATCGGCGCGCGGCGACGCTTTGCGCGGGCGTGCTTGATGCGGCGCGAAACGCAGGCATCCCGCTTGTCGCGAACCGAGTGGGTTCGATGTTCAGTTTTTTCTTCACCGGTGGGGCGGTTCGATCGGCAGCGGACGCGCGCCGTGCGGACGCCGCGAGATTCGCGCGATTCCATGCCGGGATGCTCGAACGCGGCTTTTGGCTTGCGCCATCCGCTTTTGAGGCGTGGTTTTTGTCGCTTGCTCATACCGACGAACACGTCGCAAGAACGGTTACGGCGGCGAACGAGGTTTTTCGCTCGAGCTGATCGTTATCGATTCAAGGAGACCAAGGGATGGCGGATAAGAGACAATTCGTGAATTTTGCGTTTTACAAAGTGGACCCGGCGTGGCGACGATTGCCCGAGGCGGAGCGCCGGTCGGGCGCTGAGTCGTTTTCGCGCGCGGTTTTGGCGCGGGGCGCGGACGAGATCATTTTGCGGACGTATTCGCTCGCTGGGATTCGAGCGGACGCAGATTTACTTCTTTGGCGAATTTCGTACTCTTTGGACGCGCTTCAAGCGATGAGCATTGCGATCCAAAAGAGTGCGCCCGGAAAATTCCTCGTTCCCGCGTACAGTTATTTGTCGATGTCAAAGCGTTCGACCTACATCGACAAGATTTCACCCGAGCATGAGGAGTCGCGCGTGCGCATTGTGCCGGGGAAGGCGAAATATCTTTTTGTTTATCCGTTCGTCAAAACACGCGACTGGTACCTGCTTCCACTCGCACGACGACAGGAGATTATGGACGAGCATATCCGCGTCGGGAATAAATACCCGTCGGTGAAGCTCAACACGACTTATAGCTTTGGGCTCGACGACCAGGATTTTGTTGTGGCGTTCGAATCCAATGAGCCCGGGGATTTTCTCGACCTCGTACAAGAGCTTCGCGAAACCGAGTCGTCGCGTTACACGGTGCGCGACACGCCGACGTTTACGTGTGTTGCGAAACCGCTCGCGGAGATTTGTGCGGACCTCGTCTAGGCGTTAAGCCTCTTTTTCTTCAGCGCCGAAATCCTTGAGGCGCCGATACAGCGTGGCGACTCCGATGCCGAGGAGGTTCGCGGCGCGTTCACGATTGCCGCCAACTTCGTCGAGCGTTCGCATAATAGCGACGCGTTCCATCTCCGCAAGCGACGTCCCGACGACAAACGTCATCGATCCGGCCATGTCAGCGGGAGGCGCTTGTCGCACGGCGGGCGGAAGAAGCTCGACACCGAGGTCGGGCGTTTTGGTGAGAACGACGGCGCGCTCGATCGCGTTTTCGAGCTCGCGCACGTTGCCGGGCCAGCTGTACTCTTGAATGGCTTTCATCGCTTCAGGCGACAAACCGCCCACGGTCTTCCCGTTCTCACGAGCGTACTTTTCGAGGAAGTGCCGCACAAACAGCGGAATGTCGTTGCGACGCCCGCGAAGAGGCGGAACTTCGATCGAGACGACATCCAGCCGATAGAAAAGGTCTTCGCGAAACGTCTTTTCCTCGATGGCGCGACGCAAATCGCGGTTGGTGGCCGCGATGATGCGAACATCCGCGCGACGGGTCTCGTTGGAGCCGAGGCGCTCGAATTCGCCCTCCTGCAAAACGCGCAGCAGCTTAACTTGCGTTGCCAGCGAGATTTCGCCGACCTCATCGAGAAGCAGCGTTCCCGCTTGCGCGACCTCGAAACGGCCCGGCTTCGTCTGGGCCGCCCCAGTGAACGCACCTTTCTCGCGCGGCGCAGTGCACCTTCACGAAGGGCGCAGCAGAGCGCGGGCTCCGGCTGTGGATCGCATTTGCGATGACCTCTTTCCCGGTGCCGCTTTCACCCGTCAGGAGGACGCTCGACTTCGAGCGCGCCACTTGCTCGACAATCTCGAGAATCTCACGGAGCCCGGATTCGGCCCCGACAATTTCAAAGCGCCCCTTGAGCGTCGCGACTTCCTCTTTGAGGCGCGTATTTTCGGCGACGAGCTGCCGCGTTTCGAGAACGCGCGCCACCGTTTTTAGGAGCTCACGCAGGCGCACCGGTTTCGTGATGAAATCAGCGGCGCCTTCTTTCATCGCTTCAACGGCCGTCGAGAGCGTCCCTTCGCCACTCACCATGATGACCGCGGCGTCCGCGGCGTTGCTCTTGAAATGGCGAAGCAGGTCAAGGCCGTTCATGACCCCAGGGAGAACCAAATCAACCACCAGCAGGTCCGGAGTCCCGCGGCCCGCCTCGTCGACAACGTCCTCGGCGCACGCGAAGCTGGCGACGTCAAACCCCTCGTCGCCGAGCCCTTCGGCCAGCGCGAGCCGCGTGTTGCGGTCGTCGTCAACGACCCAGATGCGCCGTCCGCCGTTCATGGGCGCTTACGCCTCATGCGAAACCAACTCCTCGTCGTCCGCAGCCTCGCCGGTCTCGTCAACCTCAGCAACCGGAAGACCGAACGTCGCGGACACGCCCTTCCCCGGGCGGCTGTCGAGTCGCAATTCACCGCCGTGCGCGCGAACGATCTCTTGCACGAGATAAAGGCCCAACCCCGTTCCACCCTCTTTCCGCGTGAAAAACGGTTCGGTGGCGCGCTTCAACGCCTGAGTGTTCATACCGGGACCTGTGTCCTTGACGCTGACCTCAATGACACCGTTTCTCACCGCGGCTGTAAAGGTGACCTGCCCACCTCCGGGCATTGCGTCGCGCGCGTTCGTCGCAAGATTGAGAAGCACGCGTCGAATTTGGCGATCGTCAAACGAGACAGGCGGAAGCGGCGCGTCAAAATCCTCAACGATCTTGATTTTCGCGCCACGCCACCGCGTGCGAAGCTCCGCCACGAACTCAGCGACCACGCTGCGAAGGTCTCCGGTCTTCCGGCGAAGATCCGAAAGGCGTGCGAGGGACAAGTAATCCGCGATGATGTCATTCAAGCGCTCGACCTCTTCGCGAACGCGCTCAACATAGCGCTTGACCTTGTCGCCGCTCATCCCGTCGGTTTTGCCGACCTCGCGCTCGAGGAGGTCGCTGTTTAGAAAGATCGAGTTAAGCGGATTTCGAATTTCGTGCGCAACAGCACCGGCGATGCGCGACATCGCGCCGAGCTTCTCGGCCTCGTCGAGACGCGTCTTGAGCGTATTGAGTTCAGAGACGTCCCAAAGCGACAAAATGAGGTGAGGCGTCCAGGCGTCGCCTTCACGCTCGATCGCGGTCAGGTGGTAGTAAATCGTCGCTTCGTCCGCGTCGCCGTCGTCGCCAACGCGCATCGCGAATTCGCCTTTTTCAACGCCGGTATCGCCTGTTTCGAGAAAGTCGTCGATCGCCTGCGCAATCGCCGGAAACGCCTCCTGCCCGCGCATGCCGAGCATCTCTTCTTCGGGGCGCTGCGTGACGACGACCGCCGCCTCGTTCCACGAAATGATCCGGCCGACGCCGTCCATGACCACGACCCCGTGCTGCGACCCGCGCAAGAGTCCGGCGGTGAGCGTCGTCTTGCGGCGAAGCTCCGCCTGAAATCGTGAGAGCTGCGTCGCGAGGCCGCTCCCGTGTTCGCCGTAAAAGCGAAGCCGCTCGCGCATGTAGAGGTCGAACATTTTGGTGACGCGTTTGCGGTGCCTGAGCTCGGCCTCAGCGTCGTCAGGAAAATTATCGTCGACCATTTCAAGAATGGCGTTTCGTAGGGACGTGTCGACTTCGAGCGCCGCGTCGACGCGCGTATCGGGGTCCGCGTCCTCCAGAACGGGCGGCCCTTCACCTTCGATGTCACGCAGCACACGGCTCATCCGCTGCTCGAAGAGAGCGCGCGCGCGGCCCGGCGACAAGAGTTCGGGGCTCACCTGTTCACGCAGACGGCGGCGCGCTCGGCGAATGAGGAGGTCGCGATTCTCACGAACGATGTCACTTAGGTCTTTGCGCATGCGCGAGCGAAGTGCTCAACGCGCAATGTAGAAATTTCGATCCGCGATCGTCAAGCGCAAGTCTGGTGAGTCCTCGATCCCCGGATAAGCGGCCAGGTCTCTTCCGTACGTTGGGTCGGCAGGTGCCGCTTCGGTGCGCCGACGTCCTCGGGTCTGGCCCTCAACCCGTTCGCAAGTCGCACGAACGAAAACATGCGAATGAATGAAAACCCGTGCATTCATGGCAGCTCAGACCCTGCGGATGCGCGCCTGCGCGTTGCCCCTGCCGACCCTACGCGAATCCCTCGACCGCTTTCCGGGGACGCATTTCTTAGGCTTGTGGGCGGTTCGAAGAGTTCACCCGCTGGGTGTCGGCTAACGATCGATCGACCCCCAAGTCTATCAGCCGCCGTTCCCGGGAAACGGCTGGTTTCTAGTTGGGCGGGCGGGGATTGGGCAAGCGGAGGCTCGCGTATTCTGTGAGCAATCGTTGGCAAGCCTGTGGCTTGCCGACGCGAACAGAATCGCGAAGGCGA